>NZ_CP107939.1:6309654-6611585 GCF_036046055.1 Nocardia sp. NBC_00403 | reverse complement strand
GTCCTGCCGGTCCTCGCGGTCATCGCAGGCGCTGCGGTGATCGTCGCGCTGCTGTTCCACTCCGCATCAACAGGATGGTTCTTCCGCAAGACGGCCTGATCGGCCCGTGTCTGTCCCGCAGGTTATCGCGCTGCTGGTGAGCGTCGGCCCCGATCGGCCTGTCGGACCCGCTCGATAGGCTTGATGGGTGGCAGATCCAGCGACGTACCGGCCCGCGCCCGGCACGATTCCCGTCGAACCCGGTGTGTACAAGTTCCGGGACTCCTACGGGCGGGTCATCTATGTCGGCAAGGCCAAGAGCCTGCGCAGCAGGCTGAACTCGTACTTCGCCGATGTCGCTTCGCTGCACCCACGGACGCGGCAGATGGTCACCACCGCCGCGAGCGTGGAGTGGACGGTCGTCTCCACCGAGGTCGAAGCGCTGCAGCTGGAATACAACTGGATCAAGGAATTCGATCCGCGCTTCAACGTCCGCTACCGCGACGACAAGTCGTATCCGGTGCTGGCGGTCACGCTCGACGAGGAGTACCCACGGCTGTTCGTCTACCGCGGCGCGCGCCGCAAGGGCGTGCGGTACTTCGGCCCATACGCGCACGCCTGGGCGATCCGCGAGACCCTCGACCTGCTGCTGCGCGTGTTCCCGGCACGCACCTGCTCCAACGGAGTCTTCAAGCGACACAACCAGATCGGCCGCCCTTGCCTGCTCGGCTACATCGACAAATGCGCGGCGCCGTGCATCGGCAGGGTGAGCGCCGAGGAGCACCGCGACATCGTCGACGACTTCTGCGACTTCCTGGCCGGGCGCACCGACCGCATGGTGCGCCAACTGGAACGCCGCATGCTCGACGCCGCCGAAGAGCTCGATTTCGAGACCGCCGCCCGGCTGCGTGACGATGTCCAGGCACTGCGGAGGGCACTGGAGAAGCAGGCCGTCGTGCTCGGCACCGGCACCGACGCCGACGTGATCGCCTTCGCCACCGACGAATTGGAGGCGGCGGTGCAGATCTTCCACGTCCGCGACGGCCGGGTTCGCGGCCAGCGCGGCTGGGTGGTCGACAAATCCGGCGACGCCATCGACGTACCGGAGGCCGGCGGCGAAATGGCGGCCCTGGTGGAGCAGTTCCTCACCCAGTTCTACGGCGAGCAGGCTGCGCAGGTCGAACAGGGCGAAGACGAGCAGCCCGCGAACGTGGTGCCGCGTGAGGTGCTCGTCCCGCAATTGCCCGCCGACGCCGAGCAGATCCAGGAATGGCTGAGCAGGCTGCGCGGATCGGCGGTGCAGCTGCGGGTGCCGCAGCGGGGGGACAAGAAGGCGCTCGCCGAGACGGTACAGCGCAACGCGATGGAGGCGCTGGCTCAGCACAAGCTCAAGCGCGCAGGCGATCTGACATCGAGATCGCAAGCTCTGCAAGACATTCAGGACGCCCTCGATCTCGACAGTGCGCCGCTGCGCATCGAATGTGTAGATATCAGCCACGTACAGGGCACCGATGTGGTGGCCTCGCTGGTGGTCTTCGAAGACGGTCTGCCACGCAAGTCCGAGTACCGCCACTATGCGATCAAGGAGGCCGCAGGCGAAGGCCGCTCGGACGACGTCGGCAGCATCGCCGAGGTGACCCGTCGCAGGTTCCTCAAGCTACGCCGCGACCGCGACGCCGCCGAGCGCAGCGAACTGGACGGCCCGCCGGGCGTCGTCGCCGTCGCGGAACACACCGAACTGGAGGTCACCGGGTCGGACGCGGTCGTCGATGTGGAAACGACGGTCATCGACTTCGAATCCGACGACGCCGAACTCACCTCGCGACCCGGCATCGATCCACGCACCGGACGCCCGAAGAAGTTCGCCTACCCGCCGAACCTCTACGTCGTCGACGGCGGTGCACCCCAGGTCGCCGCCGCGGCCGAGGTGCTCGACGAGCTCGGGATCACCGATGTCGCGGTGATCGGCCTTGCCAAGCGGCTCGAGGAGGTGTGGGTGCCGGGGGAGAGTGACCCGGTGATCATGCCGCGCAACAGTGAGTCGCTGTATCTGCTGCAGCGGGTGCGCGACGAGGCGCACCGATTCGCGATCACCTTCCACCGCAGCAAGCGTTCGCGGCGGATGACCGCCTCCGCTCTCGACTCGGTGCGTGGCCTCGGCGCGGCGCGGCGGACCGCGTTGGTCACCCACTTCGGTTCGGTGGCCAAGTTGAAGGAGGCGACGGTCGAGCAGATCACGGAAGTGCCCGGCATCGGCGTGGCGACTGCCAAAGCGGTGCTCGCAGCGCTTCGAGAGGAGTAGTAAGGAACAGCGTCCTCGGAACCGCCGGAAGTTCCGTGCCGCCTACGTTGTGTGTCTGCGCCCGATACCCGAAACGGTGCGGGATGATCGACAGGCACCTGAAACAGATCCGGTAGGACATGACACGCGTCGAATCGAACAACAGTGCGGGCAGTCCGCGGCCGACCGCTGGGCGGGCCGGCCCGGTGGATGCTGACGTCACGCCGGTCGAGGGGGGTTTGCGGGAGGTCGAGGCCGTCATCGTGACGGGCCTGTCCGGTGCCGGACGTGGCACCGCGGCCCGGGTGCTCGAGGATCTCGGCTGGTACGTCGCGGACAACCTGCCACCCGAGCTGATCGGGCGCATGGTCGAGCTCGGCGCCTCCGCCGATCCGCCGATCCGCAGGCTGGCCCTGGTCATGGACGTGCGAAGCCGATTTTTCACCGGTGATCTCTCCGTCGTCACCGAGCAGTTGCGGGCCCGCGGCGTGCGGACGCGAGTGTTGTTCCTCGAGGCCTCCGACGACGTGTTGATCCGGCGCTTCGGTTTTGCCCGCAGACGTCACCCGCTGCAGAGCGAAAGCACCGATGGCACCCTTTCGGCGGGCATCGCCGCGGAACGGGTCCGCCTCTCCACTGTGAAAACCGCCGCCGACCTCGTCATCGACACCACCGAGCTGTCGGTCCACCAACTGCATCGCAAGCTGGAGGAGGCCTACGGTGGTGGCGCGCCCACCGCGCTGCAGGTGACCGTGCAATCCTTCGGGTTCAAGTACGGGGTTCCACTGGACGCGGACATGGTGTTGGATGTGCGTTTTCTACCTAATCCACATTGGATACCGGAACTTCGGGAACATTCGGGACAGGAGACCGTGGTCAGCGAGTACGTGCTGTCGCGCCCCGGCGCGGACGATTATCTGCGCACCTGCCACCACCTGGTCGACCTGACGACGAATGGTTACCGCCAAGAGGGGAAGCGATACATGACGGTGGCAGTGGGCTGCACCGGGGGTAAGCACCGCAGCGTGGCAATTGCGGAAGCGCTGGGCGAATTGATGAGCGCGGAGACCGGCGAATCCGCCGATGTCGTGCGGATCGTGCATCGGGATCTGGGGCGCGAATGACCGGGTGGGAATCGAATCCCGCCATCGTTGCTCTGGGTGGCGGGCACGGCCTGTATGCGACGCTGACGGCCGTGCGTCGGCTGACCACGAAGATCTGCGCGGTGGTGACCGTCGCCGACGACGGTGGCTCCTCGGGCCGACTGCGCGCGGAACTAGGCGTACCGCCGCCGGGTGACCTGCGGATGGCGCTTGCCGCGCTTGCCGCCGACAGCGACGACGTCCTGACGCGGACCATCCAGCATCGGTTCGGCGGCACCGGCGCACTGGCCGGACATTCGGTCGGAAACCTGATATTGGCCGGTCTCACCGAGGTGCTCGGTGATCCGGTGGCCGCGCTCGACGAGGTCGCGAAGATGTTGCGGGTCACCGGCAGAGTGCTGCCGATGTCGCCCATCGCGCTCGATATCGAAGCGGATGTCTCTGGGCTGGAAGCAGATCCGCGAGTGAGCCGCTGTATTCGCGGACAGGTTGCCATCGCGACGACACCGGGTAAGGTGCGGCGGGTGCGGCTGATACCGTCGGATCCGCCCGCGAGCCAGGAGGCGACCTCGGCCATCGAGCACGCGGATGTCGTTGTGCTCGGCCCCGGATCGTGGTTCACGAGTGTGATTCCGCACGTGCTCGTGCCCGAACTGCGCGACGCGCTGGTGTACACCAGAGCCAGAAAGGTGCTTGTGCTCAATCTCGCCGCCGAGCCGGGCGAGACGGCGGGGTTCTCCGCCGAACGGCATCTGCATGTATTGTCCCAGCACGCACCGGAATTCGTGGTCGACGAGGTACTGGTCGATTCCGGGTCCGTGCCGGAAGGTCGCGAAAGAGAACATGTGGCCAGGGCTGCCGAACAATTGCGGGCGCGAGTAACCTTCTCCGATGTCGCCGAAGCGGGAACGGACCGGCATCACCCCGGAAAGCTTGCCGCCGCACTGGATCAGCTGATCCGGCAACCTCGGCCACACATGGCAGGGCTTCGAGTCGAGGGACGTCACATGGGTCAGGATGTGCGTTCCGGGTTGGGTGGAAAGGAGCGCGTCTCGTGGCGATGACAGCCGAAGTGAAGGACGAGCTGAGCAGGCTCACGGTCTCACAGGTGAGTTCTCGCAAGGCGGAACTGTCGGCGCTGCTGCGGTTTGCGGGCGGCCTGCACATCGTCGGCGGGCGGGTGATCGTCGAGGCCGAGGTGGACATGGGTTCCATTGCGCGCAGGTTGCGCAGGGAGATCTTCGAGCTATACGGCTACGGCTCCGATGTGCACGTGCTCGGTGCGGGTGGTCTACGCAAGACCTCGCGCTATGTGGTGCGCGTGTCCAAGGAGGGCGAGGCGCTGGCCAGGCAGACCGGGCTGCTCGACGTGCGCGGGCGTCCGGTGCGCGGCCTGCCGGCCCAGGTGGTCGGCGGCAGCATCGGCGATGCCGAAGCGGCTTGGCGCGGAGCGTTTCTCGCGCACGGCTCGCTCACCGAGCCGGGTCGTTCGTCGGCGCTGGAGGTCAGCTGCCCCGGTCCGGAGGCGGCACTGGCATTGGTCGGCGCCGCACGGCGGCTCGGCATCACGGCGAAGGCACGCGAGGTGCGCGGCACCGATCGGGTCGTCGTGCGCGACGGCGAGGCGATCGGCGCGCTGCTGGTCAGGATGGGTGCGCATGACACCAGGCTCACCTGGGAGGAGCGCAGGATGCGCCGCGAGGTGCGTGCCACCGCGAACCGGCTGGCCAACTTCGACGACGCGAACCTGCGCCGCTCGGCTCGCGCCGCGGTCGCCGCCGCGGCCAGAGTGGAGCGCGCGTTGGACATCCTCGGCGACGAAGTGCCCGACCATCTCGCGGCCGCGGGCAAGCTGCGCGTTCAGCATCGCCAGGCGTCGCTGGAGGAGCTCGGCCAGCTGGCCGACCCGCCGATGACGAAAGATGCTGTGGCGGGCCGGATTCGGCGTCTGCTGTCGATGGCCGATCGGCGCGCCAAGGACTTGGGTGTGCCCGACACCGAATCGGCCGTCACCGCCGAGCTACTGGACGACGCCTGAGCCGTTTCGGTTGGACGATATGGCTGCGAACCCGCCGCAGACTCCGGTCTGCGGCGGGTTCGCAGTATCCGATCACTGCCGGTTCGTGCCGACCCGACCCGACCGCCACGGAGCGAGTATTACGAGTGACCGTTCGCGGCCCGTCTCGCGTCCGAGTGGCCGAAGTGCATGCGCCGAAGGCGCGAGTCTCGCCCGCTCGGACGCGAGACCAAGGGGGCCGCGAACACGCAGTGCCGTAGGCGCTGCAAATCCCACACAGCCCGGGCATTAGTGTGGTTATGGCATCGGAATGAATCCGCTTGAAAGCTGAGGAGCGATAACGTGACTGTCCGGGTAGGCATCAACGGCTTCGGTCGTATCGGACGTAACTTCTTCCGGGCGGTGGAGGCGCAGAAGGCGCTCGGCACCACCGACATCGAGATCGTCGCGGTCAACGACCTCACCGACAACGCGACCCTCGCGACCCTGCTCAAGTACGACTCGATCCTCGGCCGTCTGCCGCAGGACGTCTCGCTGGACGGCGACGACACCATCGTGGTCGGCGAGCAGCGGATCAAGGCACTGGCCATCAAGGAGGGCCCGGCCGCCTTGCCGTGGGGTGATCTGGGCGTCGACGTCGTCGTCGAGTCCACCGGCATCTTCACCGACGCGACCAAGGCCAAGGGCCACATCGCCGCCGGCGCCAAGAAGGTCATCATCTCCGCGCCTGCCAAGGGTGAGGACCTGACCGTCGTCATGGGCGTCAACGACGACAAGTACGACGGCAGCCAGAACATCATCTCCAACGCCTCGTGCACCACCAACTGCCTCGGCCCGCTGGCAAAGGTGCTGAACGACAGCTTCGGCATCGAGCGCGGTCTGATGACCACCATTCACGCCTACACGCAGGACCAGAACCTGCAGGACGGCCCGCACAGCGACCTGCGTCGCGCCCGCGCCGCCGCGCTGAACATCGTGCCCACCGGCACCGGCGCGGCCAAGGCCATCGGCCTGGTGCTCCCCGAGCTCAACGGCAAGCTCGACGGTTACGCGCTGCGTGTTCCGGTCCCGACGGGCTCGGTCACCGACCTCACCGTGAAGCTGACCAAGTCGGCCTCCGTCGACGAGATCAACGCCGCGTACCAGGCGGCCGCCGAAGGTGCGCTGAAGGGCTTCCTGAAGTACAACGTGGACCCGATCGTGTCCAGCGACATCGTCACCGACCCGCACTCCTGCATCTACGATGCGCCGCTGACCAAGGTCATCGACGATCAGGTGAAGGTCGTCGGCTGGTACGACAACGAGTGGGGCTACTCCAACCGCCTCGCCGACCTCATCGGTCTCGTCGGCAAGTCGCTCTGACGCGATGGCAGTCAAGACACTCCAGGATCTCCTGAGCGAGGGTGTCGAGGGTCGGGGCGTGCTCGTGCGCTCCGACCTGAACGTTCCCCTCGACGACAACGGCCAGATCACCGATCCGGGCCGCATCATCGCCTCGGTGCCCACCATCAAAGCGCTGGTCGAGGCCGGCGCCAAGGTGGTCGTCACGGCGCACCTCGGCCGCCCCAAGGGCGAGCCGGATCCGAAGTTCTCGCTGGCTCCGGTCGCGGTGCAGCTGGCGGAGCTGCTCGGCCGCAATGTCCAGCTCGCCGGTGACGTCGTCGGCTACGACGCGCTGTCGCGCTCGGAGGGCCTCACCGACGGTGATGTGCTGCTGCTCGAGAACGTGCGCTTCGATCCGCGTGAGACCAGCAAAGATGACGCCGAGCGGGCCAAGCTCGCCGCGGCGCTGGTCGAGCTGGTCGGCGACGACGGTGCGTTCGTCTCCGACGGTTTCGGTGTTGTGCATCGCAAGCAGGCCTCGGTCTACGACGTCGCGAAGCTGCTTCCGCACTACGCGGGCACGCTGGTCGCCGCCGAGGTCGAGGTGCTCGCGAAGCTGACCGAGAACGCCGAGCGTCCATACGCGGTTGTGCTCGGTGGCTCGAAGGTCTCCGACAAGCTCGCTGTCATCGAGGCGCTCGCGCCGAAGGTCGACACGCTGGTCATCGGTGGCGGTATGTGCTTCACCTTCCTTGCCGCACAAGGACTCCCGGTGGGGGCCTCGCTGCTGCAGGAGGAGATGATCGATACCTGCAGGGGTCTGCTCGAGCGCTACGCCGATGTGATCCACCTGCCGCGTGACATCGTCGTCGCGAACAAGTTCGCTGCCGACGCGGACTCGAAGGTCGTTGCGGCCCACGAGATTCCGGAGAGTTGGCTGGGTCTGGACATCGGCCCCGAGTCGGTGAGCCGGTTCGCGGCGCTGCTGACCGAGGCGCGCACCGTCTTCTGGAACGGCCCGATGGGCGTGTTCGAATTCGAGAAGTTCGAGGCAGGCACCCGTGGTGTCGCCGAGTCGATCGTGACCGCAACCGGCAAGGGTGCGTTCACTGTTGTCGGCGGCGGTGATTCGGCCGCGGCTGTGCGGGCGCTCGGGCTGCCCGAGGACGGTTTCTCGCATATCTCCACCGGCGGCGGCGCGTCGCTGGAATACCTGGAGGGTAAGGAACTTCCGGGCATCGCGGTTCTGGAGGACTGACCATGGCACGCAAGCCGCTCATCGCGGGCAACTGGAAGATGAACCTCAATCACCTCGAGGCCATCGCTCTGGTGCAGAAGATCGCATTCGCGTTGCCGGAGAAGTACTTCGCCAAGGTCGACGTCACCGTGGTCCCGCCGTTCACCGATCTGCGCAGCGTGCAGACCCTGGTGGAGGGCGACAAGCTGCTGCTCACCTACGGTGCGCAGGACGTGTCCACGCGCGACGAAGGCGCGTACACCGGCGAAATCAGCGGATCCATGCTGGCCAAGCTGGGGTGCACCTATGTGGTCGTCGGGCACTCGGAGCGTCGGCAGTACCACCTGGAGGACGACGCCACCGTGCTCGCCAAGGCGAAGCAGGCGCTGAAGTACGGGATCACGCCGATCGTCTGCATCGGTGAGGGCCTGAACATCCGCGAGGCGGGCACACACGTCGAGTACAACCTCGAGCAGTTGCGTGGATCGCTGAAAGGTCTATCGGCCGAACAGATTTCGAAGGTCGTCATCGCCTACGAGCCGGTCTGGGCCATCGGGACCGGCAAGGTCGCCACGCCTGCCGACGCGCAGGAAGTGTGCGGCGCGATCCGTGCCGAGCTGGCCGAGCTGGCCAACCCGGAGGTCGCCGCGGGCGTGCGGGTGCTCTACGGCGGTTCGGTGAACGCCAAGAACGTCGGTGAGCTCGTCTCACAGACGGATATCGACGGCGCACTGGTCGGCGGCGCTTCGCTCAAGGGTGACGAGTTCGCAACCCTGTCGGCGATCGCCGCGGGTGGCCCACTGCCGTAAGCGTTTTCGTGACGACGAGCCGGGCATCGACATGATGCCCGGCTCGTCGTTATTCGATGGCCCTATACGGCGCGCAAGGTCAGGCCGTCGCCCTTGTCGTTTCGCAGGCTGAGGGTGTCCGCGTCGATGGTGGCGGTGGTCTTGCCGTCGAGGGCCTCGAGGACGGCGGTCTCGACCTCCATCACCTCGGGTGAACACATCATCCTGGTGCTGGCGACCCGGAAGGTGACGTCAGCGCCTGTGATGGTGGCGTTGCCGGTCAGCCGGTTGCAGCCGCCGCTTCCGGAGACGGCACCGTCGGGGGCGATGGTGAGGGTCGGTTTCACCTCGTCGATGGTCTGCGATCGGGTCCTGGCGTCGGGGGTGATGATCTCGGTAACGATCCAGGTGGTGCCGGTCAGCGGCTTGTCGGGTTGGGCGACCTTCTTGTCGAGCAGGTGCACGGTCGAGTTGGTGCCGTGCAGGGTGAGTTCGGTGTTGTCCAACTGCCAGCCAGGCGACGAGTTCAGGAGGTTCGTGAGCCATTCGTCGGCACCATCGCGGTCACCCGAGCAGGCCATGAGGGTGCCGGCCAGCGTGGATACCTGCAGCTTGTGGTTGTCGAGGACGACCGCGCCGCTGTAGGTGTTGCAACCCGCGGCGGCCGAGATCCGATCGGCTACGAAGGTGAGCGTCAGCGGGCCGTCGCCCGGGATGGGCACACCTTCGACTTCGGTGGAGACGTAGGTGTGGCCGATCGGGGTCGGCGCATGCTCTGGAGATTTCTCCGAGTCGCTTGTGCAGGCAGCCGCCCACAATGTGAGCAAGAGAATCGGACCGAAACGCACGAAGTTTGCCGACATGTTGCGATCCTACCGACGTTGCCGTACCGAGACCGGCATTCTCGACCCTGACCGGCCCGCCGATGCGGTCCGACGTCCGCTCGCGGTCACTGCGTCCTGAAGCGGCAGGCGCGCCATTGGGCCTGTCGTTCAACCACTTTGCGGTCGAGCGCCGGACACGGCGGCGATGCCGCGTTCGCCCCGACCGGACCCACCGGCAGGATGGGCAGCGGTGACTGGTAGCGCCGAATCCGCGTCCGCGTCGCACCCAGCAGTAACGCCGCGCCGCGACGGTAGCCAAGCGCTACCATCGTCGCGATCGGCGAAGTGGGTTATCAGCGCGCCACGGTGCAAGAGATCTGCGGGCGTGCAGGGCTTTCGGCCGGTGCGATGTTCCGGCAGTTCGACAGCAGGCTGCATCTGATCGCGCGGACCTCGGAGGAGGTCTTCACTCGGCAGCTGACGGCCTGCCTGGCGGTAATGTAACACGTTGGTGCACAGAATGATTCACTCGATGTCGCGCTGCGCTGCCTGTGGGCACGCCGAAAATGGCATGCCCACACATTGCGGAGGGGCTACCGTCGTTGGATCGCTGGGTTGGGCAAACAGCGCCTCAGGCAAGCGGGATGTCGGTGGAATCCGCTGGAGCGGGCATCGTGCCCGCCCGGAGTGGGCGGTCATTGCTGGAGGGCATTGATGCGGTTGTGGACGTTGCAAGCGCCGGAAGTCGTCGCCGCAGTGCGATCCGACGGGCGCTACCTGGCCGAATGGGATCGAGTGATCGTCAACTGGCGGCCCGCGTTCCGGGCGATGGTCGCGGAGATGCAGGGTCGGGACATCGTCTGCGATAGCGCGCCGCCCATCTGGTGTTGGCCAGGTCGGGCGCTGCGGCGCAACCGAATCCGGCAGACTGCGAATTCGCTGCTCGGCGATGACCAGTGGGCGCACGGCATCTGGCTGCTGAAGCTCGACGTCCCCGATCCTCGGACCCTGGCTACCTCATACTCCCGATGGAACGACTACCTCGGCGTCACCATAGACCTCCTGCGTGCCAGGGGTCTGTTCGACGGTCCTGCCCTCGCACCCGGTGCCGCACCCATGAATTGGGGTCCTGAACTGGAAAACGAATGGGACCGACCCCAGGTCGTCATCCCCGAGCTGCGCTGCGAGTGGCTATTGACCGCCTGCCCCTACCTGCCGGACCCCGAGACCGCAGCCCGAATCGCGGCCGATCCACTGCTTCGTGCCCAGCCGCCATGCGTCCGGCCTGACCGATGAATAGGCGCAATCCTGTCCGTGCGGAGTTGAAAGTAACACTCGGCCGCCCGGATCAGCAGCTGGAGCGCCGTGGAGGTGCACGCTGAGGATGGATCAGTGGTGCAATGTTTCTGCCCCGGTGCGCTCGGCGAGCGCCGCTAAACTCAGCACCGTGACCACCGCCGACGCAACGATCCCGCTATCCACCTGGGCGCCACTGCGATCGCCGGTCTATCGGGCGCTGTGGATCGCCCAGCTGGTATCGAACCTGGGCACCTGGATGCAGACCGTGGGTGCGCAGTGGATTCTGGTCGACGAGCCGAATGCGGCGACGCTGGTTTCGTTGGTGCAGACCGCGATCACGCTGCCGGTGATGTTGCTGTCCATCCCGTCGGGGGTGCTCGCCGATCTGGTCGATCGGCGCCGACTGCTGCTCGGTGCGCAGTCGGCGATGGCGTTGCTCGCCGCGTTGCTCGCGGTGTCGACCGCGACCGGACACACCACGCCTGCGGTGCTGCTGACGCTACTGTTCCTGCTCGGCTGCGGGCAGGCGCTCACCGCGCCCGCGTGGCAGGCGATCCAGCCGGAACTGGTTCCGCGCGAACAGATTACGTCCGCCGCCGCACTCAGCAGCATGAATATCAACATCGGCCGGGCGGTCGGTCCCGCGGTGGCCGGTGTGCTGGTGACGGTGTCCGGGCCGACCGTGGTGTTTACGCTCAACGCGGTGTCGTTCGGCGGGATCGTCGCGGCGCTCGCACTGTGGCGCCGCCCGCGGACCGATCAGAGCCTGCCGACCGAGCGCCCGCTGGCGGCGTTGCAGGCGGGCACCCGCTTTATTCGAGCGGCTCCCGCGATTCGCCGCGTGCTGTTGCGCGCGATCCTTTTCATCGCGCCGGCGAGTGCGTTGTGGGCGTTGCTTCCGGTCATCGCGCGCGACCATTTCGGTCTGTCCGCGTCCGGTTACGGGCTGATGCTCGGCGCCCTCGGCATCGGCGCGGTGCTCGGCGCGCTTGCGTTGTCGCGATTGCGGTCGATGCTGACCCCGACGCACCGGCTGGCCGTGGCCGCGGTGTTGTTCGGTGCCGCGACGGTGGCCACGGTGTTGCTGCACTCGGTGCCGGTGGTGCTTGTCCTGCTGGTCGGCGCGGGGCTGGCCTGGCTGCTGGCGATGGCCACATTGAACTCGACCATGCAGTTGCTGTTGCCCGCGTGGGTGCGGGCGCGCGGGCTGTCGGTGTACATGCTGGTGTTCATGGGCGGTCAGGCGAGCGGGTCGCTGGTCTGGGGCCTGGTCGCCGGTGCTGTCGGCTCGATGTCGACCATGCTCGTTTCCGCCGCGCTGCTCGCCTGTTGCGCGGTGAGCACGCTCTGGCTGCCGATCCGGCACAACGCCGAAGAACTGGACCTGACGCCGTCGGCCTTTTGGCCCGAGCCGCAGCTCGTGGTCGAGCCGGATCCGGCCGACGGCCCGGTGCTGGTACTGCGGACCTATGACGTGCCCGCCGAGAACGTAGACGAGTTCATGGCCGCGATGGCCTTCGTCGGGCGCTCGCGGCAGCGCACCGGCGCGATGGAGTGGCGGTTGTATCGCGACGTCGGTGTGCTCGACCGCTATGTGGAGGCGTTCGTGGTGCGCTCCTGGGCCGAACACATGCATCAGCATCAGGTGCGGCTCACCGCCCAAGATCAACTGCGGGAACGCGCGGTAGCGGCGTTCACCAACGGCGACGACAACATCACCCACCTCGTCGCGGTGGAGCCGCATTAGGTCCGGCAGGGGCTACCCCATAGACTGTCCGACATGCGGATGTTCCTGGATATCCTCCTGATCGTCACCAGCGTGCTGCTGGTGTTGCTGGTGCTGCTGCACCGCGCCAAGGGTGGAGGTCTGTCCAGCCTGTTCGGCGGTGGCGTCCAGTCCAGCCTGTCGGGATCCACTGTCGTCGAGAAGAACCTCGACCGCGTCACTATCTTCACCGGCCTGGTCTGGCTCATCGCCATCCTCGGCATCGGCCTGGAGATCAAGTTCGCCTGACGGTCCTTCGGGCCCAACGCCGCAGCTCACGATTCGAGTGAGCTGCGGCGATTTGTGCTGCGCCGAAGATCTCGAGGTGGATCGATCGTCACGGGTTCGGTGGTGGTGAGGGTTCGGGTATCCGCGCAACGATAACGGCTGCCGCCGTCGCCGCGATCAGCACCGCCGTGGCGATCACGAATGCCGCGGTGTAGCCGTCGCCGATTACCGGCGCCACGACGAGCGGGCCGATCATCTGTCCGGATCCGTAGCCCGCGGTGAGCGTTGCCGCTGCTCGGTGGTCCGACAGCTCGGTGCCCACTCGGATCGCGAGCATGGTGATGCCCATGAAGGTGCCGCCGAACAGCACCGCGGAGATGATGGCCGACCAGAGCGCGGTGGACAGGGCGGGCAGCCCTGCCGACACGCATTGCGCCGATAGCGCTGCGACCAACACTGTCGCGGGTCTCCAGTGTCGGGCGGCCATGCCCCACAGCACGGCGGGCGCCGCGGCCGCACCGACGATCACCCACATCACCGAGCCGACGGTCGGGCCGCTGTGCGCGCTGACGGCGGCGACCAGGAAAGTGCCGATCACGATGTAGCCGACACCTTCGAGGGAGTAGGCGACGAGCAACGCACGCCAAGCCGGAGTCGAGCGGCGTCTGCCTGCTACTGCGGTGGACCGATAGCCCGGATGGATGTCGAGCCGGAGCGCCGGCAGCAACAGCAGCGCTGTCAATACCGCCGCGCCGGACCAGAGTGCTTGCCAGGGCAGTACCGGTCGTGCGGCAAGGGCCAGCAGGCCGGTCAGCGCAATGCCGAGGCCGACGCCGCCGAACGCGATGCCCGCCGCGTGTCCATGCCCGCCGAGTCGGGCGATCGCCCCGGCGCAGCCGACGAAGATCACCGCGCTCGCCACCCCGGCGATCAGTCGCAACACAGCGGGGAGCACCGCCGGTCCCGGTATCGCCAGCAGCACTTCGCTCATCACCAGCGTCGCGGCGGCGAGGCGAAAAGACAGGGGGCTGTTCAGGTCCGGCCGTCGAGCCAACAGCACAGCACCCACGAGATAGCCCGCGTAATTGGCGGCGGCGATCAACGCTCCGTCGTGTGCGCTGATCCGGTGCGCATCGACCATGGCGGGCATCACCGGGGTATAGGCGAAGCGGCCCACTCCCACCGCCGCGGCCAGGCCGGCGCCTGCGGCGAGTGCCGGTGCAATGCTGCTGCGCGTGGTGGGAGCTACGGCGGTATCGGTCACACCTGCTGACCGTACGGACCGCCGACCCGGCCGTGAAATGCTTTCTACGCACGATGTATACGCTCGATGCATGGATATCGAGTTGCGGCACCTCCGGGCGTACCTCGCGCTGTGCGAGGAGGCGAACTACACCCGTGCCGCAGCACGCCTGCACCTCAGTCAGCCCGCGCTCACCCGGACCATCCAGCAGTTGGAACGCCGAGTCGAATGCCGCTTGATCGAGCGCTCGTCCCGCCGCTTCGAACTGACCGAAGAAGGCGCGGAACTGCTGGCGCACAGCAGGCGGATCATCGCCGACATCGATACCGTCCGTGACGAACTCCGCTCGCGCGCCACCCTCGACGTCGGTTTCTCCTGGCTGCTCCCCGATACCTGGTTCGCGCAGACCCGCACCCGCTACGAGGCGCTCGGCGGCCGCATCTCGCTGCACCGCGTCGAAGACCCGATGGCCGCGCTGGCGGACCGGTCGATCGATATCGCGATCCACCGCAACGAGATTCGGCTCCCACGTCACCTCGCGTCCCGGGTGATCGGAACCGAGGATCGGATGCTCGCAGTCTCGGTGAACTCTCCACTCGCCCATGTCGAGGACCTTCGATGGGCCGACCTCGCGAGCTACCCATTGGTCGTCAACGTGGTCTCAGGCACCATCCATGCCGGATCATGGGATCCGCCGTACCCGGATCGCGCCATCATCACCTGCACGAATTTCGACGAATGGATCGAACTCGTTGCGGCGGATCGCGGCATCGGCGGCGTCCCGATCCTGGCGCGGACCCGTGCACCGCATCCCGGCGTGGTCTACCGCGACATCCCGGACGCCCCGCCTTCGCACGTCTACCTCACCTGGCGTGCCAAGCCCGCCCCATTGCGCTCGGTGCAGCGCTTTCTCGGAATCGCCCGAGACGCAACACCAATCGATGACTAGTTGTCGCACTGTCGGGCGGATGCGAGTCGCGCGGGTAGTCGGGGCAACAGGTTGGGCTACTCGGCCGTGGATCAGGCGTCTGCACGTTCGAGATCATCGACAGCGTCGTTGCCGATGCCGCCGCGAAGAAGGACTTGGGGAACGCGCTACTCGCGGCCGGAGTGGACGTCAAATCAGCGGATGGGCACGCCGAAGTCGCCGCGGAGATGCGTCGAGCACTGTCGGAGCTGTTGGTCGCCGCTCGTGCCGATGGCGTAGTGCGCGCGGACCTCGAGCTAGCCGATCTGCTCGCTTTGCTGTACGGATGGTGTACGGCCGCAGAGCATTACGGCTGGGACAGTGCACGGCGTGACCGCGCTCTTGCGGCGAGCTCCGAGGGATTGATGCCCAGGTGAGGTGTGTTCGTCACGGAGTCAGTCGGCGCGCGGGATGCGGCCGTCGACGTCGGTGAAGCCGTATTGCTCGGCCAAATCGGCAACCCGCCAGGCTCGGCCGGTCCTGGCGCGGCGGTCGGGGTCGGTGGCGAGGGCGACGACCGCCCGGCCGGGGAAGCGGGGGGATTCGGCGGCGTCGAGGTCGAAGGTGCCCTCGCCCGGGAGGGTGACCAGGCGCCTGCCCTGCTCGTTTGCCGGGACTAGTTGCAGGAGTTCGGTATTCACGATTCCGGGCCACAGGGAGACTACGGTGACGCCGGTGTCGGTGAGGTCGTGGGCCATATCGGCGGTGAGCCGGTCCAGCGCGGTCTTCGCCACGCCGTACACGGCATTGTGCATGTAGCGCTGTGCACCCGGCGAGGAGATATTGGCGATCAAACCCGCCGACTCGATCAGCAGTGGCGCGGCGAATGCGCTTGCCGTGTAGTGAGATCGGACGCCGACATCGAACGTCTCGTCCCATGCGGCCGGGGGCACCTCCCAGAACGGCTTGCCGAGCCAGCGGGCAGCGGCGGGGGAGTTGTAGACATTGTTCACCAGCACATCCAGCCGGCCTCGCTCATCGCGCACGCGGGTGAACAGGCGCTGGATCGCATCGTCGTCGCGGTGGTCGCACACGAACGGTATCCCGTGGCCGCCGAGGGCATCGATCTCCGCGGCCGTCTCGTGCACCGTCCCCGGCAGCCTGCCGGCCGCGGCCGAGCGCCCGGTGACGTACACCGTCGCACCTGCTGCGCCCAATTCCAGCGCGACGCCTTTGCCGATTCCGCGGCTGGCGCCGGTGACGACGGCTACGTGGCCGCCGAGTAGGTGAGGTATTCCGTTCACGATCTCGGGACATTACCTTGAAACAAGAACGCGTTCTATGTTTTGGAGGCCGCAGTGGAGTTGACCCATCGGTTCGTGGCGACCAATGGCATTCGAATGCACGTCGCCGAACAAGGCGAGGGGCATCCGGTGATCTTCTGCCACGGCTTCCCACACACGTGGTTCATCTGGAATCGCCAGCTAGCGGCGGTCGCTGCAGCAGGTTACCGGGCTATCGCACCCGATCTGCGTGGCTACGGACGTACCGAGGCGCCCGCCGATGTGGCGGCGCACACGAATCGTGAGGTGATCGGCGATCTCCTCGGCCTGCTCGACGATATCGACGCCGAACAAGCTGTGTTCGTCGGCTTGGATTTCGGTGCCGCACTGGTCTGGGAGCTGGCATTGCGCGCGCCGGAACGGGTGCGCGGCATCATCGTGCTGAACAACCCGTTCGCACCGCGTCCGTCGCGTCCGCCGTCGCAACTGTGGGCCAAAGCCGCGCAGCGACACTTCCTGCATCTGGACTACTTCCAGAAGCCCGGCGTCGCCGATGCCGAACTCGGTGCCGACCCGCGGGATTTCCTGGCCCGCGTCTACTACTCCCTCAGCGCCGACTACCACTACCTGGACACTTGGCGTTTCCCGGCGGAAGGCACCGGCTACCTCGATGTGCTGCCCGAGGCCCCGCCGCTGCCATGGCGCTGGCTTTCGGATGACGAATTAGATGTCTTGGCACAGGATTTCGAGCGCACCGGCTTCACCGGCGGCCTGAACTGGTACCGCGCACTCGACCGCAACTGGGAACTCACCGCCGACTACGCGGAGGCCACGGTGACCCCGCCGACCTACTTCCTCTACGGCGACCGCGACCCCGACATGGAGGGCTTCAGCGGCCGCGACCCCTTGGCCACGCTACGGGAAAACGTCCCGAACCTGCGCGGGGTCACCAAGATCGGCGGCGCGGGCCACCTGGTTCAGTTGGAGCGGACGACGGAGGTCAACGACTGGATTACCGCTCATCTGCGCGAGCTTGCTCCGGTACCGGTTCCCGACTGACGATCCGGAAAGCGATCGGCGGTCCGAGTCCGCGCGCACCGCGGTGACCAGCCCTGGCGAATGAATCCGACTGGACAGGTCATTTGCCGCGGAGCTGCCCAGGCGTAGTCGACATCAGAGGTGCTCTGATCGCCCGGTGGACGCGCGCGTGCGTGCGGCTCGCGACCGAGCCACGCACTCGGCTGTCGCGAGATTTTCGCCTACTTGTATTCGCAGGCCAGTTCCGGATATTCGGGCCACTGGGGGAGCGGCTGGCGGTCCAGGTAGGCGGTCAGGCGGTCCAGCAGGTACTGCCAGCGTGGACCGATCGTGCTCGCGTCGGCGGGGCACACATGCCTGCGGATGAGTTCGACATTCGTGACAACGCCGACCTGGGTCATGCGCAGCTCCAGCACGCAGCCGTCGATCTGCGCGACCAATTCGTGCGGCGCCCGGCATTCGTCCACCCGCACCGTGATCGGCCCGATCCCGGGCCCGTCGATCGGCTCGATCGTCAGCTCCCCGCCCGCTCCCGACACCGTCCCGAACCAGCGCCCCAACTGCCGCCACTCCGTGCACGCCGACCACACCTCCAAGACCGGCCTACGAAAAGACCGCAGGTAGTGCAGCAACACCAAATCGCCGTCGGTCTCGCGATCGTGCTCGGGCCGTACCTCGCCGAGCATGGACATCGTGGTCATCGCCGTGCCCTTCCACTGCCGGTTACCGTTCTGCCCACTGTATTTCCAGTCCGCACCAAGCGAATCCGAATCGCCCAATCGCAATCGTGTTGCGAGCAGACCGCGGCTTTCCCGGGCTTCGCGGGTTGCGTCGGGGAGCGCACCTCCGTCGGGATCCGCACCGCCGGTCGGGCCAAAGGGACAGGTCCCGACAAGCGGTGCGGACGGGCCCGGTCAGTCGTCGGTTTGGGTCCAGGCGGCGACGGGGAGGGTGAGGTAGACGCCGAAGTCTTCGAGAGCGGTGGCTTGCGAGACCAGATCGTGCAGCAGGTCGCAGCGGTCCTGGCGGTTGTCGGCTCGGCTCTGGAACCATTTGGAGCGGACTTCGATGACGGCGTCGAGGCCGCTCTGGTCGAAGGGGCCGAGTTGGCGGAAGCGGATTTCGATATCGCCGGGCCGCAGGTCGCGGTCGTAGGGCTCTTCCGGGCATTCCACGGCCACGGACACGATGTGAGGCAGATGCTTTCCGAGGTCGCGCAGAATGGACTCGGGGACGTGCGGGGCGTAGGTGACCTCGACTAGTGGCACGCGATTCAGCCTAGCGAGACGGTGTTATGGCTCGGCAAGGAGTTTTCCGGCGGCGGCTTCGATGCGGTCCTCGTCCAGCAGCACCGTCTCGGCGGCAGGGCCGAGGGGGATGAAGCTGTCCTCGCTGGTGACGCGCGCGATGCGACCGTCGAAACCGGCATCGACGAGCGCGGCGCAGAGCGCCTCGGAGACGCCGCCCGAGTGGCGGGTTTCATCGGCGACGAGAACACGGCCGGTGGCGCGGGCATGGTGGAGGAGGTCTTCGAGCGGGAGCGGCGCCAGCCACCGCAGGTCGAGAACCCGGGCGAATATACCGCTTTCGGCGAGTCGCCGAGCAACGCGCAGACTCATCGGCACGCCGTTGGCGAAGCTGACGATGGTGAGGTCGGTGCCGTCGCCATAGACGCGAGCACGGCCGATCGCGACATGATCGGCCGAGGGCGGCGCGAGCCAGGCACCGTCGCCGGGCTCGTGCAGGTCACGGGTGTGGTACAGCGCGATGGGTTCCAGGAAGACCGATACCCGGCCGTCGACCCGCCCGGCGGAGACGCAGGTACGCAGCATCGCCGCGGCGTCGTCGGCGCGGGACGGGGACGCCAGGATGAGGCCGGGGATGTCACGCAGCGCGGCGATCGAGTTGTCATTGTGGAAGTGCCCGCCGAAACCCTTCTGGTAGGCGTAGCCGGCTATCCGGATCACCATCGGGTTCCGGTACTGCCCATGGGAGAAGAATTGCAACGTGGCAGCCTCGCCGCGCAGCTGATCGGCCGCGTTGTGCAGGTATGCCAGATACTGGATCTCCGGTATCGGGAGGAAGCCGGCCAGCGCGGTGCCGAGTGCGGTACCGAGCACACTCTGTTCGTCGAGCAGAGTGTCGAAAACCCGCCGCGCGCCGAAGGCCTTCTGCAATCCCTTGGTGACGCCGTACACGCCACCCTTCCTGCCCACATCCTCACCGAAGACCAGCACATCGTGATCTCGCGCCAGCAGCGCACCGAGGGTGTGGTTGACGGCCTGCGCGAGCGTCATCGCATCGTTGACCACCGCAACTCGATTCGATTCCTGGCCGGGCACCTGGGCCGGCCGGGCAGCCCGGTTTGCAGTGTCGATTGCTTCCTGGCGAAGCGCATCGGTTCGTACCACATCCGGGTGCGATGGTGCCAGCGGCGCCATGACCGCGGCTGCCGAGCTCAGTTTGGGTTCGTGCCCCACCAATTCGGCCATCGCCTCGACGCGGGTACGGACGTCGTCGTAGCGGTCGATGACTTCATCGGGTGTCGCCACACCGACCGTCACGAGCAGTCGGGCGGTCTCGATGACAGGATCGCGCAGCAGGTCGGCGGCGATGTCGGCGGGGCGGCGGTAGGCGGATTCGACATCGGATCCAGCGTGGCCCAGCAGCCGCACCGTGCGCAGGCGCAGGAAGGCAGGTTTGCGGTTTTCACGTACCCAGTCGGCGGCGGACTGCGCGGTTGTCAGCGCGTCGAGCGCATCCCAGCCGTCCGCGCAGAAGTACTCGAGGCCGGGACGCAGGCCGTAGGCGTGTTCGATC
This sequence comes from Nocardia sp. NBC_00403, assembly GCF_036046055.1. NCBI lineage: Bacteria > Bacillati > Actinomycetota > Actinomycetes > Mycobacteriales > Nocardiaceae > Nocardia > Nocardia sp. NBC_00403. Next base: position 6,591,450 of record NZ_CP107939.1, on the reverse strand, counting down.
CAGTCCGGCGGGGTCGGCACGCTGATGCCGATCCCATTGTCCTCGCAGACGAACAGGACGGGCATTGGAATCCCTTGGTGAGCAGTGTGAATCGCGGTATTGATCGCGCCCGTCGCAGTGGAGTGGTTGGCCGACGCGTCACCGAAACTGCACAGCACGACAGCATCCGACGGCCATTCGCTGGTGACCCCGAGCTGGGCCGCACGACCGATCGCGAACCCGAGTCCGACCGCGCGCGGCAGCTGGGACGCGATCGTCGAGGTCTGCGGAATCACGCCCGCCGCCTTGCTGCCGAACACCTTGTGCCTGCCACCCGATATCGGATCGGCGGCCGCCGCAACGACGCCGAGCAGCACGTCACGGATCGGGTCGAGCCCCGCCACCTGCCGTGCGCGGTGCACGAAGAACGCGCCGGAACGATAGTGCAACAACGCGGGATCGGTCGCGCGCAGCGCTGCCGCGACGGCCGCGTTGCCCTCGTGACCGGACGATCCGATGCTGTAGTAGCCGCGTCGCACGCCGCCGAGCCTTCGCGCCGCGAGATCGAGCTGCCTACTCGTCGCCTGCGATTCGAACAGCTCCAGGCACCGCGCACCGGAAACCCGGCCGCCCGGGTCGATCAGCTCCCCGGCCGGGCGGCTCGGACTAGCTGTCAGCGCCTCGATCTCGGTGCGAAACCGCTCGTCGAGGTCGACTCCCTGCTCGGTCATCGAACGATCATCCCGGACTCGGAGCCGCTCAGTCGACCATTCGCCGGTATTTTTCCGGGAACGAACCGAAAACTATGGAGAAGTTCGTGGGCAACTCTTATGCGGCGGTTCGGGCATGCGGACTATTGCAACCCCGCTGCCGCATCCGCGTCGAGCAGCCAGGTGGTCGATTCGAGGCCCTTGGCGCCGGCGGAGGGAATATCCACCGGATCGGCGCCCGCTAACGCGGCTGCGACCGCTTCTGCCTTGGGCGCGCCGCCGACGACCAGCACCACGTGCCGAGTGTGGCGGACCGCGGGCAGCGTGAGGGTGACCCGGACCGACGGCGATTTCGGCGAATTCGTCACGGCGACAACGAGTTCGTGCTGTTCACGGACCGCGTCGGTGTCGGGGAAGAGGGAGTTGATGTGGCCCTCGCCGCCCATACCGAGCAGGTGCAGATCGAACGCGCCGTGTTCGGCCAGATGGGCGTGCACCGCGGCGGAGTACTCGGCGGCGGCCTCGACGGGGTCGGGGTATTCGCCGTCGGAGGTCGCAACCGGATGGACCCGGGCCGGATCGACCGGCACGTGGTCGAGCAGGGCCCGGCGGGCCTGCAGGTCGTTGCGTTCCTGGTCGCCTGCGGGGACGAAGCGTTCGTCGCCCCAGAACACATCGAGTTTCGACCAGTCGATGGCACCGGGCGACTTGCGCACCAGTTCCAGCAGCGCGATGCCGGTACCGCCGCCGGTCAGCACCACCGACGCCGAACCACGCGCGGCCTGGGCGGCCGTCACGACGTCGACGAACGTGGTCGCCGCCGCGGTCACCAACGTCTCGGTGTCGGGATGGACTTCGACGGTGTCGGCAGGAGATTCGGCCGAGATACGCTCACTCATAGGTCACCTTCTCGATTCCGGCGAGCGCCTCGGCATAGATCTCGTCGGCATCGAGCCGACGCAGTTCCTCCGCGAGACAGTCGCGAGTTTCCCTGCGGGCCAAAGCGATTCGCTGCACCGGGTCGCCGGTGCGGATGAGCGTCGCGGTGCGGCCGGTCTGCGGCCGTGCGATGGCGATCGACTCCGACGGCCGATGCACCTCCACCCGCAGCTCACCCGTGCGGCGACGCACCGGGCAGCCCAAACGTGCGGCCAGCCAGCCGGCGAGCATGTCCAGCGCGGGCTCTTCGCGCAGCCCGGACACTGTCACCGATTCGACCGGTTCGTAGGGCGGTTCGTCCATGGTGGCCGCGAGCAGCGCCCGCCAGTAGGTGATCCGGCTCCACGCCAGATCGGTATCGCCGGTGGCGTAGGAATCGCGCCGCTTCTTGATCGTCTCCTGCGGGTCGGGCGCGAAGGTCGCATCGGTGATGCGACGGGTCGCCAAGCGCCCCACCGAATCCTTGGAGGGGAACTCCGGTGCGCCGCGCGGCCACCAGGCGACCACAGGGGTATCCGGGAGCAGGAACGGGATGACGACGCTGCTCTCATGATTGATCAGCTCGCCTTGCAGCCGCAGCACGATCACCTCGGCCGCGCCCGCGTCACCGCCCACGCGGATCTGGGCGTCGAGGCGGGTCTCGGCTTCGCGATCGCCACGGGCCAAAACGACCACCCGGCACGGGTGTTCGCGGCTGGCGTCGTTGGCGGCGTCGATGGCGTCTTCGGCTTCCGAGCTGTCCAGCGTGCACACGACCAGGGTCAGTACTCGGCCCATGGTGATCACGCCGTTGCTTTCCCGCAGGCTCACCAGGCGTTTGGTGACTTCGGATGTCGTGGTCTCCGGCATGTCGACGATCATGGCCGCCGCCATTCGCGCCCGGTGCGGGCGAGTATCTCGTCGGCCGACGACGGACCCCAGGTGCCTGCCTCGTACGGTTCCGGTTTACCGTCGGTGGCCCAGTGCTCGAGCACCGGATCCAGAATGCGCCAGGACAATTCGACCTCCGCGTTCACCGGGAACAAGGACGGCACCCCGAGCAGCACGTCGAGGATCAGACGTTCGTAGGCTTCGGGGGAGGACTCGGTGAACGCCTCGCCGTAGCTGAAATCCATATTGACGTCGCGCACTTCCATCCCCGACCCCGGCACCTTCGAACCGAATCGGGTGGTGATGCCCTCATCCGGCTGTACCCGGATGACCAGGGCGTTCTGGCCGAGCTCCTCGGTCATCGTCTGGTCGAACGGCAGGTGCGGCGCCCGCTTGAATACCACCGCGATCTCGGTGACCCTGCGGCCCAAGCGTTTTCCGGTGCGCAGATAGAACGGCACGCCCGCCCAGCGCCGGGTGTCGACCTCCAGGGTGATCGCGGCGTAGGTCTCGGTGCGCGATTGCGGGTCGAATCCCTCCTCGTCGAGCAGACCGACGACCTGCTCGCCGCCCTGCCAGCCCGCGGCGTACTGCCCGCGTGCCGTGGTCTCGTCGAGCGGCTCGACCAGCTTCGTAGCCGAGAGCACCTTGATCTTCTCGGTCTGCAACTGGTCGGGCTGGAAGCTGATCGGCTCCTCCATCGCGGTCAGCGCGAGCAGTTGGAGCAGATGGTTCTGGATCACGTCGCGCGCGGCGCCGATGCCGTCGTAATAGCCTGCGCGGCCACCCAATCCGATGTCCTCGGCCATGGTGATCTGGACATGGTCGACGTAGTTGGCATTCCAGATCGGATCGTAGAGCTGGTTGGCGAAGCGCAGTGCCAGGATGTTCTGCACTGTCTCCTTGCCTAGGTAGTGGTCGATCCGGAACACCGTCTCTTCCGGGAAGACTCCGTTCACCAGTGCGTTGAGCTCCTGAGCGCTCTCCAGATCGTGCCCGAAGGGCTTCTCGATCACCACGCGACGCCATGGCTTGCGGCCGTTGGCGTCGGTGGTGGACGGCTTGGCAAGCCCGTGTTCGGAGAGCTGATCCAGCACGACCGGGAACATGTTCGGCGGAATCGAGAGGTAGAAGGCGTGATTGCCGCCGGTGCCACGATCCTTGTCCAGCTTCGCGAGGGTATCGGCGAGCGTCGCGAAGGCCGTGTCGTCGTCGAAGGTGCCCCGTACGAACCGGATTCCCTCGGCCAGGTGGTCCCAGACCTCCTGGCGGAAGGGCGTGCGCGCGTGTGCTTTCACCGCGTCGAGGACGACCTGGGCGAAATCCTCGTCCGCATAGTCCCGCCGCGCAAAGCCGACCAGCGCGAAACCCGGGGGCAGCAGCCCCCGGTTCGCGAGGTCGTAGATGGCCGGCATCAGTTTCTTACGGGACAGGTCACCGGTGACACCGAAGATGACCATGCTGCACGGTCCCGCGATGCGGGGGACGCGCTTGTCCCGTTCGTCGCGAAGCGGGTTCTTCCAGACGGCCGCTGCCGTTTTTCCTGCCGCTGTGCCGGCCATCCCGATCAGTTGCTTCCGGTGCCGGCCGTATCGGGCACAGCGGCGTTCAACTCCTCGGTGGTGGCGGAAAGCAGCTCCGCCCAAGACTTCTCGAACTTGTCGACGCCTTCGCGCTCCAACACCGCGAACACGTCGTCGAGGTCGATGCCGACCGCGACGAGCTTGTCGAAGACCTCCTTGGCGGCCGCGGCGGTCCCGCTGAGGGTAATGCCGCGGATCTCGCCGTGGTCGGCGACCGCTTCGAGGGTCTTCTCCGGCAGCGTGTTCACCGTGTTCGGTCCCACCAGTTCGGTGACATACATGGTGTCGGAGTACTCCGGGTTCTTCACACCGGTCGAGGCCCACAGCGGCCGTTGCCGATTCGCGCCTGCCGACGCGGCCAGGTGCGTGTAGGTCGAGGTGTGCGCGCCGCCGTCGAACACGTCCTGGTATTCGGCATAGGCGAGGCGGGCGTTGGCGATGCCTGCTTTGCCGCGCAGCTCCAGTGCCTCCGGAGTGCCGATCGCTTCGAGGCGCTTGTCGATCTCGGTGTCCACCCGGGACACGAAGAACGACGCGACCGAATGGATCTTGGCCGGGTCGTGGCCCGCGAACTTGGCCTTGCCCAGGCCGTCGAGATAGGCGCCCATCACCGCGCGGTAGCGCTGGACGGAGAAGATCAGCGTCACGTTCACGCTGATGCCTTCGGCGATCACCGCGGAGATGGCGGGCAGGCCCGCTTCGGTAGCCGGGATCTTGATGAACAGGTTCGGCCGGTCGACGATCTTCCACAGCTCGACGGCCTGGGCCGTCGTTTTCTCCGCGTCGAACGCCAGCCGGGGATCGACCTCGATGGAGACCCGTCCGTCGACACCGCCGGATGCCGCAAACACCTCCGCGAACACGTCGCAGGCGGCGCGAACATCGTCGGTGGTGATGGTGCGGATCGCGGCGTCGGCGTCCGCGCCTTGGGCGGCAAGCTCTTTGAGCTGGCCGTCGTAGGAGTGGCCCTGGCTGAGCGCACCCTGGAAGATCGTCGGGTTGGTGGTGACGCCGACGACATTGCGGGTGGCGATCAGTTCGGCAAGGTTGCCGGACTGGATCCGGTCCCTGGACAGATCGTCGAGCCACACCGAGACACCGGCCGCAGAAAGAGCTGCAGTGTTTTCGTTCTGTGCCATGAGCGCTTATCCCTTCACGTTCTCGAGCGTGCGCTGCGCGGCGGCAACGACATTGTCGGTGGTGAAGCCGAACTCGCGGAACAGGGTCTTGTGATCGGCCGAGGCGCCGAAGTGCTCGATCGACACGATCTCACCCGCGTCACCGGTGAACCGGTACCACGGCATCGCGATACCGGCCTCGACGGCAACCCGAGCGGTGACCGCGGGCGGGAGCACCTCATCCCGGTAGGCCTTGTCCTGCGCGTCGAACCACTCCACACACGGCATGGAGACCACGCGGGTTCCGATGCCCTGCGCCTCCAGCGTAGTGCGGGCCTCCACGGCGAGCTGCAGCTCCGAACCGGTGGCGATCAGGATCACCTGCGGGGTTCCGGTGGACGCCTCGGCGAGAATGTAACCGCCCTTGCGGACGCCCTCGTAGCTGGTGCCCTCTTGGATCGGCAGGTCCTGGCGGGTCAACGCCAGAGCGGACGGGCCGTCCTGGTGCGGCAGCTCGGACACCGAGAAGTGCGAGGTGTGCTCGCTGCTGTCGCGCTCGAGGATGGTGCGCCAGGCGTAAGTGGTCTCGTTGGCGTCGCCGGGGCGGACCACGTTCAGGCCGGGGATGGCGCGCAGTGCGGCGAGGTGCTCGATCGGCTGGTGCGTCGGGCCGTCCTCACCGAGACCGATGGAGTCGTGGGTCCACACGTAGGTGACGGGTATCCGCATCAGCGCGGCCAGCCGTACTGCGGGGCGCATGTAGTCGCTGAACACCAGGAAGGTGCCGCCGTACGGACGAGTCGGGCCGTGCAGCGCGATGCCGTTGAGGATCGAGCCCATCGCGTGCTCACGAACACCGAAGTGCAGCGTGCGACCGTACGGGTTGGCCTTCCACATCCCGGTCGAGATCGACTCGGGGCCGAAGCTCGGGGTGTCGGGCATGGTGGTGTTGTTGGACTCGGCGAGGTCGGCCGAGCCACCCCACAGTTCGGGCAGCACCGGGGCCAGCGCGGCGAGCACCTTGCCGGACGCCTTGCGGGTGGCCATGCCCTTCGGATCGGCCTCGTAGGTCGGCAGATTCGCGGTCCAGCCCGCCGGCAGCCTGCGCTCGGCGAGCCGGTCGAACAGCGCCTTGTTCTCGGGGTTGGCCTGCGCCCACGCGTCGAACTGCTGCTGCCAGGCCTGGTGGGCCTCCTTGCCGCGCGCGGCGACCGCACGGGTGTGCGCGATGACCTCGGCGGCGACCTCGAAGCTCTGCTCCGGGTCGAAGCCGAGAATCTTCTTGGTGGCGGCCACCTCGTCGGCGCCGAGTGCGGCACCGTGCGCGGCGCCGGTGTTCATCTTGGTGGGGGCCGGGTAGCCGATGATGGTGCGCAACACGATGATCGACGGCTTGCCGGTCTCCGCCTTGGCTGCCGCGAGCGCGGCCTCGACCGCGACGACGTCCTCGCCGCCCTCGACGGTCTGGACGTGCCAGCCGTACGCCTCGTAGCGCAGGGCGACGTCCTCGGTGAATGCGATCGTGGTGTCGTCCTCGATGGAGATCTTGTTGTCGTCGTAGATCACCACGAGGTTGCCGAGCTGCTGGGTACCCGCGAGTGACGACGCTTCGGAGGTGACGCCTTCCTCGAAGTCGCCGTCGGAGGCGATCACGTAGATGAAGTGGTCGAACGGGCTCGCGCCCGGCGCGGCATCCGGATCGAACAGGCCGCGCTCGCGGCGCGCGGCCATCGCCATGCCGACAGCGGAGGCCAGACCCTGGCCCAGCGGACCGGTGGTGATCTCGACACCGTCGGTGTGGCGGAATTCGGGGTGGCCCGGGGTGAGCGAGCCCCACTTGCGCAGGTGCTTCAGATCGTCCAGTTCCAGACCGAAGCCGGCCAGGTAGAGCTGGATGTACTGGGTGACGCTGGAGTGCCCGCAGGACAGCACGAAACGGTCCCGGCCGACCCAGCTCGGATCGCTCGGGTCGAGGCGCATCGTGCGCTGGTAGAGGGTGTACGCCAACGGCGCCAGGCTCATCGCGGTGCCCGGGTGACCGTTTCCGGCGTTTTGCACCGCGTCCGCGGCGAGCACCCGTACTGTGTCGACGGCCTTGGTGTCCAGATCCGTCCAGTCGTCCGGGTAGTTCGGCTGAGTGAGGGCGCGGATGTCGTCTGTGACTGACACGACCGAGGTTCTCCTGACATTGGTTTCGTCGACTGTGGTGGTTACTGGCGGCGTTGACGCGCGGCAGCGGCGAATGCGCACGCACCGGTGTACCCCAACCACCCTAGATGTGCCCGGTGACCGGCTGGGCGGGAACCCGGCTTACCGGGTCCAGAGTCGGGCGTTCCGGTCGCGGCGGCCGCCGTTCGGCACCGTCGAACGCGTCGTTTCGCGGCCGGGTACCGACCGGTCGCGCCCGTCTTTGTGCGCGGCCGCGCGAGGGGGCGATGGGGAGAACACCACCGACGTGGGTCTACCATCCTCTGTAGTAGTAGCCGCGCCGTGCAGGTCGTGCGCTGCTAGTTCCATTGCCGGATGCGATGCACAGCGTGCGAGGAGAGACAGTGCGGATTGGGCAACAGCCGGGTGGCAATGGTGCGCACGGCTCCTCCGCGACGGCGCTGGCCGACCGGTTCACGGGTGATGGTCTGTTGTCGCGAACGGTGCGGAAACCGCTGGCCTACATTGCGCTCACCAAGCCGCGCGTCATCGAATTGCTGCTCGTCGCGACCATTCCGACGATGCTGCTCGCCGATCGGGGCGTCATCGATATCCGCCTCATCCTCGCGACGCTGTTCGGCGGCTGGATGGGCGCGGCGAGCGCGAACACGTTGAACTGTGTGGCCGACGCCGACATCGACAAGGTAATGAAGCGGACCGCCAAGCGACCGCTTGCCAGGGAGGCGGTGCCCACCTCGCACGCCTTCGTGTTCGGTGTGGTGCTCGGCCTCGGATCGTTCGCCTGGTTGTGGTGGCAGGCGAATCTGCTCAGCGGCGTACTGGTCGTCGTGACCATCCTGTTCTACGTTTTCGTCTATACTCTCGGCCTCAAGCGCCGGACCTCGCAGAATGTGGTGTGGGGCGGTGCGGCGGGCTGCATGCCCGCCCTGGTCGGCTGGTCCGCGGTCACCGGCAGCATCGGCTGGCCCGCGATCGCCCTGTTCGGCGTCATCTTCTTCTGGACACCGCCGCACACCTGGGCGCTGGCCATGCGCTACAAGGAGGACTACCGCGCGGCCGGTGTGCCGATGCTGCCGGTGGTCGCGACCGAGCGGGTGGTGACCAAGCAGATCGTCATCTATACCTGGCTCACCGTGCTCACGACCCTTGCCCTCGCACCCGCGACCGGCGTGATCTACACCGCCGTCGCGCTGGTGGCCGGGGCGTGGTTCCTGCTCATGGCCCACCAGCTGTACTCCGGTGTTCGCCGGGGCGAGTCGGTGAAGCCGCTGCGGCTGTTCCTGCAGTCGAACAACTATTTGGCCGTGGTGTTCTGCGGTCTTGCGGTGGACTCGGTGCTCGGCTGGGACACCATGGGCAGCTTCTTCGGCTAGCGCCGATCCGCCGCGACACCTGTACACCGAGTCCACGGGTTCAGCTACGTCGACCGAGATATCCATCCGGTCGGACCAGCACCGCGGTGCCCTCGCCGGCGTGGTATGCCTCGAACGCCTGACCTTCGACGTCCATGACGTAGCGCAGTGACGTCGCACCGGAAGCATGATCTGTATCCAGGGCAGCCGCTCCCGGGACCCCGTCTCCCGGACGTACCACCGTGTACGTGTGCACACCGGGCTCATTCGAATGCTCTGCGGTCTTTCCGAAACACAGCAGTGTCGAGTGCGGTCCGCGGAAAAGGTCGAACAGTCGGATCGGCAGCCCGGTCGCGTCCTTCAGGGGCGCGTCGGGCGCGCGATCACCCGCGACGAGCGGACCGTGGTCGGCCGGATCACGGTAGCTGATATCCAGCTGCCGCGTTTCCTCGCCACGGTGCATGGCGTCTTCGTCGCCGTCGACCAGCTTGTCGAGCAGTTCGCTGCTGATGCCGAGTACCCGTGCGGCCACCGTCCTGCGCTCGGATTCGTAGCTGTCCAGTAGTGATTCGTCGCCGTGCACCGCCGCGGCGAGCTTCCATCCGAGGTTGTAAGCATCCTGGATGCCGGTGTTCAAGCCCTGTCCGCCGGTCGGCGGATGCACGTGTGCGGCGTCGCCGGCCAGCAAGACCCGGCCCGCGCGGAAGCGCTGCGCCAGGCGGATATTCGGCCGCCACACGGTGGCCCAGGTGAGGTCGCTCAGGACGATGTCGGTGCGTCCGGAGTATCGGTCGACGAACCCCTGCAGGACCTCGAGGGTCGGTTCGACATCGGCGCCGAGTGGTGCGGCGCACTGGAAATGCGGTCCGCCGGGCAAGGGGGACATCGCGATTCCCTCCATCGGCCGCTCCGCGTCGGCGAACCAGTAGCCGTACTCGTGGTCGAGCACATCGGCGCGGACGTCGCCGAGCAGCATTCGAATCGAGTCATCGGTCGTGCCTTCGAAGGGGATGTTCAGCGTCTTGCGTACGGTGCTCCGGCCGCCATCGGCCCCGACAAGATAGGCGGCGCGAACGGTTTCGTCGGCGCCGTCGTGTGCGAGCGTGACGGTGACTCCCGAGTCGTCCTGATCGAACGACACCAGCGCGGTGCTCAGCTCGACGTGAACACCGAACTCCGCCAACCGATCCCGCAGGATGCCCTCGGTCCTGGATTGTCCGAGCACCCAGAGGTTCGGGTAGGGGATCGCGGGAGTCGGCTCGGTCGGTTCACTCATCCGCCGCTCGCCGACGAACTCGCCGCCGAAGTAGGCGCGCATGACCGGCGTCGGGGTGCCTGCGGCCAGCACCGCGTCCAGCACGCCGAGATCGTCGAACACCTCCAGGGTGCGCGGCTGGATTCCGTCCCCGCGGGAGCCGGCGAAGAACTCGCGCGCCTGCTCCACGATGCGCACCGGGACGTTGCGGCGGGCCAGTTCGAGGGCGAGCGTCAGGCCGGTCGGTCCGGCGCCTGCGATGAGTACCTGGGTCTGCACGATGTCTCCTGAACTGAATTATGATTCACTGAATGTCGATTCAGTATCGGAGTTGGTACCTTTCGCTGTCAAGGAGGTGATGTCGGTGTCGACAAGTCGCCGAGAGAAGTCCGCGGAAACCGAGCAGGCGCTGAAGGCCGCTGCGCTGCGGGTTTTCGCTGAGCGCGGCTATCTGAACACGAAGATCTCCGACATCACCACGGCGGCGGGTCGCGCGGCCGGGTCGTTCTACAACCACTTCGCGAGCAAGGAAGAACTCCTCCAGTCACTGCTGAAGGACATGGCCGACGCCGGGGACGTGCGGGCAGAGGGACCGGACCACAATCCGGACTTCAGCGATCCGGACGGCGTGCGCTACCACGTCGCCGGGTACTGGAAATTCGCTCGCGAGCATGAGCCCGTGCTGCGCGCGATGAGTCAGGCGGCAATCGTCAGCGAGGACTTCGCACGGATGATCGGCCGGTTCGGCATCGAGCAGCGTGCGGACGTCGCCGACCACGTGGATGGGTTCGCCGACAAGGGTTTACGGCTGCCGAGCACGACCGATGCCAGTCTGGCGATGATGTTCCTGGTGACGCAGGCACTGCTGCAGGCGGTCGAGGACGGCACCGTCACGCTGACCGACGAGCAGGCCATCGAGGGGTTGACCAAGTTCATCTACCGCGGCCTCACCGGGCGCGACTACTGATTGTGGTTGGCGTGCGTAGCACAATCGGCCGCTGGACGGCCGGTGCGGTGAATGCTGTTCGTAGCCAACGCTGCGTTCCACCTGAGCGCCGCTCTCGTCGCCGCTGCGATCGGCGTTCTATTTCTGGATCGACTCGAAACCTGGGTTGCGCGCGGCATAATTGCTGGAACGATTCTCGTGCAGCGTCTGTTCTATGACTTCAGCTGATAGCAGCGGCGCGGCCGGGTGGTGACGGCGGGATGGCGCTCGCGCACAGCCGAAAAGCCGCTTGCCGCAACAGCAGCGGGATGGCAGGGTCAGCGCTACCGATGTCGTTGAGGGGGTGCATGAGGATTCGCGCGGGGATCGTCGCGGTGGCGGCGATCGTGGCCTTGACCGGATCGGCGGGCACGAATGCCGTTGCCGAATCCGGCGGAGCAGATCGAGCCGCTCTGCAGCAGGCGATGAACGACTTCGTCGCGGCCGGAGCAACCGGGGTCCAACTCCGAGTACGCGATCGGTCCGGTGAGTGGGCCGGTAGCGCTGGTGTTGCGGAAATCGGCCGCCCGGAAGGTGTTCCGGTGGATGGGCGATTCCGGGTGGGCAGCATTACCAAGACGTTCATCGCGACGGTGCTGTTGCAGCTCGTCGATGAGGGAAAGCTCGGCCTCGACGACCCGGTCGCACGGTACCTGCCGCAATTCGGCTTGGATCGCCGCATCACTGTGCGAATGATCTTGCAGCACACCAGCGGTCTGGGTAGTCACACCCGCACCTCGGACCCGGCGGATGCCGCCGACCCGGTCCTGGTCGACGACGTATTCCGCACTTACCTCCCTGACGAGATCGTGCGATTCGTTGCGGCCGAACCGCTGAAATTCGATCCTGGGACAGGTTGGTCGTATTCCAACACGAACTACGTGCTCGCGGGTCTGCTGATCGAGAAGCTCACCGGGACGCCCTACGCCTGGCAGGTCAATCTCCGCATCGTGTTGCCCCTCGGACTGTGGCGCACCGAGCTGCCGGGGCAGGCGATGGAGATTCTCGGGCCGCACGCGCATGGCTACCTGCCTTATACCGAAGACGGTGAAAGCAAGCTCTTCGACATCACCCGACTCAATCCCTCCTGGGCGGGTGCATCCGGCGAGATCATCTCCACGACAGAGGATCTCACGACGTTTGTGTCGGCCCTGGCGAGCGGACGGCTGTTGTCGCGTGCCCTGATGGAGGAGATGCGCGATATCCACCGGCTGAGTTCGGCCCTGGGGTATGGACTCGGACTGTTCCAGTGGGACTTCCCTTCGGACTGTGTCGGTCTCGGGCACGACGGCCGCATGCCAGGCTATTCGTCCGAGATGCTCAGCAGCCCGGAAGGTCGCGCCAGCGTGGTGATATCCGTGACCGAAGGCGGGTTCGCGCCGAAAAGCGAAGCGTTCCAGATAGCCATTATTCGGCTCGCGAGCCTGGCACTGTGTGGTCTCGCCAGCCCGCCGCTCCGACCCGCATAACCGCAGTATGTTGGGACTCGTGACCGCAGGATGCTGAGGCGACGGCCCAATTCACGCGCACTCGCCTATGGCAGCAGCACGATAGAGCCGGTGGTCTTGCGGCCTTCGAGATCGCGATGCGCCTGCGCAGCGTCGGCAAGCGGGTAGGTCGCACCGATTCTGACATGCAGCGAGCCGTCGGCGATCGCGGAGAGGATATCGTCTGCGCGCCACAGCAGTTCTGCGCGATCACGGGTGTAGTGGAGCAGGGTCGGGCGGGTGACGAACAATGAGCCCGCGGGATTGAGACGTTGCAGATCGAATGGCGGCACCGGCCCGCTGGCAGCGCCGAACAGCGCGAGCGTGCCGCGAATGCGCAACGAGGCCAGACTGGCTTCGAAGGTCGCAGCGCCCACCCCGTCGTACGCGGCGGCGACACCGGCACCGCCGGTGAGCGCCCGTACCTGTTCGGCGAGATCGTCGCTGTAGCGCAGCACCTCCACCGCGCCGGCCTCCCTGGACAGCTTTTCCTTCGCATCCGACGACACCGTGGTGATGACTCGCACTCCACGGTTGGCGGCGAGCTGGGTGAGCATCAGGCCGACACCACCCGCACCCGCGTGTACCAGCACCGTCTCACCAGGTTCGGGCTTGTAGATCGATTCGATCAGGTAGTGCGCGGTCATCCCTTGCAGCAGGGCCGACGCGGCGACCGGCGGGGCCACCCCGTCGGGTACCGCGACCGCGACCGCGGCGTTCACCGCGACCCGCTGGGCGTAGCTACCCGGCGCCGCCGCCCAGGCGACCCGGTCGCCGACTGCGAATTCGGTCACATCAGCGCCGACCTCGGCCACGATCCCGGTGCCTTCGGCCCCCGGGATGTAAGGCACCGTCTGCGGGTATCGCCCGGTCCGGACATAGGTGTCGATGAAGTTGATCCCGATGGCCTCGGTATCGACCAGCAGCTGATCCGGACCGATCTGCGGATCCGGAACTTCGACGAACTCCAGGACCTCGGGGCCGCCGTGCTCGGAAACCTGAATCGCGCGCATGAGATCCGTTCTACACCCATAGCCTCTGGACCCGAACGTACCGGTCAGTAAACTAACGTCCATGAGTGCTCCTGCCGCCCCGGCCCCAGTACAGCTGTCGGGCTCCCTAGTGGACTCCGTCAAGGGATTCGTCGCCGAGCACGGCGGCTCTGCAACGGCCGTTCTCCAGCCGATCGGCCGCCTCGGCGTCCGAGTCACCCTCGTCGGCTCCGACGGCATCCTCGGCGACCAGGTCGTCCCCGACCTCGACACCGCCAAGAACCTGATCGCCACCGTCGACGGCCTCACCGAAGCCGACGAATGGAACCGCGAACTCACCTCCATCGCGACGCCCCGCAAGGGTCACTGGGCGAAGATGGCAGGCTGGGTGGCTCGCCAGACCCGTTTCCCCAAGGCGCGCAACGAATCCTGAGGTTCGTCCCATCGGATACTCGGGCTCGGCGAATGGGTGCCACGTGAGTTCGGTGGTCTGAGCAGGCCAGTGGGTGTACTCGAGCCCGCTCGAGCCTTCTTCGACCGAGTCCTGAAGTTCACGCCAGGAGTGCGCGAGGTGATCCGGTACCTCGGCGACCATCGAGCCGACGACGCCTTCCCTGCCCGGAAGTGGGACTGAAGCGCGGACCCATTCGGCGAGGATCCGTACCGAAGCCAGTCCGAACGTAAGTGCGCGGCCCCTCATCGCAGCAATCGCGAGGACCAACCTGCTGAGATCACGGTCCAGTCGGTGTATGAAGCAATCCGGCAGATCCTCGCCGAGCACAGCACGGCAGACCTCGTCGGCGTCAGCTGTATCGCTCCAGGTACTGACTCGCATCATCGCGCCGAACAGCAGTGTGCTTCATGGAAGCGGTAACGCCGCCGGCGTGAACCGGACGTGCCGACACATCATTGTCATCGGCAGAAGATCATCTGGTCACAGACCGGCTGTGCACAAGATCGCGGGTGGGGCGTTCCCATCGATGTCGTGTGGCCCGAGGGGCGTCGCGTGGTGGACGCGGAATCCGTAGTAGCACCTGAACATCGCAGATGCGCGAACCATGCCTGTGGCCGGTGCAACCGGTACTACTAGGTGTCCTCGGGTATCGGGGAGCTTCGTTCCAGCTGCCACCCCGTGGGACCGCCGAGCTCGGCAAAGGCCGTGCATTGCAACGGATACCGACCGTTCAGCCGGTCTTCGGCTGCGGTTTCGAGGATAGATGGGTATCATCAAGCCGTTGATATCGAAACACGCTGCGGTCGAACAGTTTTGAGTCACCGGCCGGTTTCGGACATGAGTTCGATAACCGCGCCCGCCGAAACGAGCCGCATGAGCACGGGAGTTCAAGGGGTACCAAGACCGTACAACCACACGGAAACCGTTGGGATTCATGGCAACCCGGCAGCGTTCCGGCAGCAATCCGCGACCGCGTCCGACGCGGCCGCATCCGCGTGTGAAAGACCATGCCGATAAGCGGATCTCGTCGTCAGTTTTCTAATCGTTGTGAGGAGCGGTCTTTTGACTATGTCATCGTCCCTGGCGCATTCAACGACACAGCAGATCTGTCGGATCGTTCACCTGTCAGCGCCGGCTGACCTCGTCGGCCCACGCAGGTGACGCTCTATTCGGGCGAGTTCGCGGCTGATCCGCATGGCGCCTACCGGGACATGCGCCGCAACCATGGCTCGCTCGTGCCGGTGGAGGTAGCGCCCGGTGTGCCTGCGACATTGGTGATCGGCTATCGCGAGGCACTACACATACTGGGCGACCCCCTACATTTTCCAGCCGATCCGCGAGTCTGGCAGTCCACGGTTCCGGCGGATTGCCCGGTGTTGTCGATGATGGAGTGGCAGCCCAACGCATCGCGGACCACAGGCGAAGAACATGCAAGGTACCGGCGTGCCGACACCGATAGTCTCGACAAAATCGATCTCTATGCGCTGCGCGGTACGGTCGAACGCACCGCGGCGGCGCTGATCGACAGTTTCTGCGAGTCCGGTTCGGCCGACCTGCTCAGCCAGTATGCGGTGCCGCTCACCGCCCAGGTGCTCAACGATTTGCTGGGGTTCTCGCCGGAGGCGGGGGAGGAAGTGTTCGCGGCGCTGGTGACGCTGCGCAATGCGGACGACGCTGCATCGGCCGAGGCGGGTAATCGGATGTTCACCTCGGCGATGCTGGAGGTGATTTCGGCCAAGCGGGAAGCCCCGGCCACGGATGTGACGTCCTGGCTGCTGGAGCATCCCTCCGCCTTGGACGAAGCAGAGATGGTGCAACAGATGGCGATGTTGTATGCCACGGGCACCGAACCCACATCGAACCTCATCGTCAACACGTTGCTGTTGATGGCAACCGATGACAGATTCGGCAGTGAGCTGCTCGCGGGAGCCCTGTCCACCCGGGACGCGATCGATGAGGTGTTGTTCACCGATCCACCATTGGCGAACTCCTGCTTCAGTTATCCGCGGCAGCCACAAATACTCGGCGATCTGCTGTTATCGATGCACGAACCGGTCGTGATCAGCCTCGCAGCGTGCAACACCGATCCTGCGGCGGTGAATGGTTACCTATCCTCGCCAGCCAATTCTGATCGAGGGCGTGTGGCTGCCGGCGAATCAGCCGGTAATCATCAGTATGGCCGCCTGTAATACGGATCCGGAGATGAACACAGGCGAATTCCTGGACAACGGATGGAATCTGGCGTTCAGCACCGGCCCACATGCCTGTCCTGCTCACGCCCGGCCGTACGGGCTGCTGCTCGCGCAGGACGTCATCGATCAACTCCTGGACATCCTCCCGGAACTGAAACTAGCGGTTGCCGAAGAGGAGCTCGTGTGGCGCCCTGGCCCATTTCACCGAGCATTGACAGCGTTGCCGGTTGTGTTCCCACCTTCTCCTCCGTTGTACGTCTGAAGGTATAGCTCCTTCGAGACGTACCCACCCGAACGACCGGAACCGAAGTAAGGAGTCCCCATGGCGGTTAGTCCGATTCCCCACGGGCAGCACAGCATGACCGTGTACTTGGCAGTCGCGGATGCGCGGTCGGCAATCGAGTTCTACAAGAGGGCTTTTGATGCCGTCGAGCTTTACCGGGGGGAATCACCGAGCGGTCGCATTGATCATGCGGAGCTGAGGATCGGCGATTCTTCGCTGGTTCTCACCGAGCCTTCTGAGGGGCATCCGCTGACGAGCCCAGCGCAGTCCCAGGCCTCGGTTGGTCTCCGGCTGTATGTGGAGGACGTCGACAAGCACTTCGCTCAGGCGCTGGAGCTGGGTGCCCGAGAATTCAGCGCAGTGAGCGATCTGTTCTACGGCGACCGCAGCGGGACGCTGGTGGACCCGTTCGGCCACGTCTGGATTGTATGCACCCACAAAGAGGACCTGTCGATAGAAGAAATCCAGGAGCGCGCCAAGAAGTTCTACGGCGGATAGATCGACAGGCACCGATCGCTGGACCCGAACGTGTGACCCGCACTCTCGGCTGTCAATACCGGTCGGATGTTGCCCCGACCTTTCCGTCGCAATCGTGACCCACTCGATGTGGCGAACCGTCCGGCCCCGAGATGACGGTTCGTGATTGCCTATGCGGAGATAAGGCGGGGGTAAGGGCTTTGCATGGACAGGAACCGGATCTCCAGGTCCTGTTCGAGCGGCGGTTGGCGGAACGATTCGATGCGGCTGGGGTCGCCGGGACGGCCGAGGTCATCTCTGTCGACGGGATGCACATCAGCGGTGAAGCGGACGAAGTCGCAGAACTGACCGTGCGGTTCAGCGGGCCGGGCTTCGACACCTTCGACGCCGACTGCGAGCGCAGTACTCGGGACCCGGCCTGGGAGGTCGGCGATCGGTTCGCTGTGGTAGTCGATCCGGTCGACCTGACTTGCGCGATTCGTTCATGACGACTCGGCCTCGCTAGTCGGTTCCCCGCAATACGTTGTCGCGATATTCACCGGGGATATTGCCGCGTGACCGATAGATCGCCACGATGTAGGTCCAGCCCGGATCCTCGGATTCCGGTGCAAGCACGCAGGCTCGGCCGACACCAACTGTGGTACTGGCCTTCCACACCATCTGCGTGAAATTCTCGGTCCCCGGCGCCGGGCGGTCGGCTTCGTACTCGTAGCGCTCTTGCTCATTCTTCCAATGCATGACGGCATCACCGGCGGGCGTCGGCCTGGAATCATCGCTGCTGGCCAGGAATACGTTTTCGCCGTACCTCGTATCCAGTTCTCTGTGGGACACGGAGCCGTTCTCCGCGTGGAACACCGCGCGCGTCTTCGCGTAGTCCGCCAGCTCTTGGCTGATCTTCAGCGCGGGGACTCCGTGGTGAGATCGTACTTTATTGAGTCCGTCCAGCATCTCTTGGACGAACCCGGTGTCGGTGCACTCCTTCACCTCTCGTGCCTCGGCGGAGGCAGGAACTCCGCCGAGCGCGCCGAGCAGCGAGGCGCAGAGTACGGGGACCGCGAGACGGGCCGGTGATCGCCGAGATCTGTCCACGCGGAAACCTTGGTCCGTGGTGTCGTGAATCATGTGTAGCCCCTTCTCCATCGAAGCGGTACGTGATCAACCGGAACCAGCGTACGAAGCGGCGGACCCCTTCCCTTGCATCGGCGCGCACCTCGGAGTTTCCGCCGGGCTTCACCGACTGCTGTGGTGTCCGGCCACCGCGTAGGAGATGTCGAGGACGCACTGCGCGAACTCGGTCGGCTGGGCCAGGGGGAAGTAGTGACCTGCCCGCGGCGTGATGAGTAGTCGGCCGTCGGTGCTCGCGGCAAGGAATCGCCGTTCGTGGGTGCGGAAGTGATCGCGACTGCCGTTGATCAGCCAGAGCGGGCCGGGGTACTCGGCGAGGTTGGTGAGCGGGTCGAAATGCCGGCTTTCTCGGACCACGTCAGGGATGACTTCGGTGGCAATCCCACCGTGTTTGATCGCTTCGGCCACCCGCGGTGGGAGCACCGAGTCGAAGAGGCGGCCGCTGGCCCGTTCGCCGCCGTCGGATTGCCGCGAGAGCACGCGATGCATCAGCGTGAACGGAGCCGTGAAGCCGCGGTTCGGCACGCAGGTTGCCCCGGCGACCACCAGCCCGGCCACTCGCTCTGGATGCCGGGCCGCTGCGGCGATGCTCACGTATCCGCCCAGCGAATGCCCGACCACCACGGCGTGGCCGCCGACGTTGTCCACCGCTTCGGCGACTGCGTCGATGGCGGCGGCCAGCGTGAACCGTTCGCCGCGCCGCGCACCGTGCCCAGGCAGGTCGACTGCCGCCGAGGGGTGCGCGCCGAGCTGCTCGCGTACTACCGACCATGAGGTACCGCTCAGCCGAATGCCGTGCACGAATACCAAGGGAAAGCTCATTCCACGCTCCTATCGACAACGCAACGTTGCGTTGCGTTGCGTTGCGTTTGAAGATATACCGATGCTAGATGCAACGCAACGTTGCGTTGTATCCTGGCGGGGTGAGCGAAGAACGCGCCCGGGGAGGGCCACGGCAAGCGTCGGCGATTTTTGCCGCGACCCTCGAGCTACTGGCCGAACAGGGCTATGACGGTCTGACCATCGAATCCATCGCAAGCCGCTCCGGCGTCAACAAGACCACCATCTACCGGTGGTGGCCGTCCAAGGATGCGGTGCTGGCCGCCGCGCTGGTCCACTCCGACCTGCTCGCCTTCGCGATGCCGGACACCGGCAGCCTGCGCGGCGACCTCCTCGCGCTGGCCCGGGAGATCACCCAACTGCTGACCGGAGAACGGACCGCACCGATCGTCGCCACCGTTCTCGCCGCGGCACCCCGCAGGCCGGAGCTGGCTGCGGTGGCGCACACGTTCTTTGCCGAACGCCTCACCCGCGAGCAGCCGATGTTCCAGCGCGCGATCGCCCGTGCCGAACTGCCGGCGACGGCGGATCCGGCGATGATCATGGACCTGCTGGCCGGCGCGATCTGGTTCCGAATTCTGCTCCGTGATCAGCCCATGTCGTCGGATTACCTCAGCGGCGCAGTCGATCTCGTACTGCACGGGGCTGCCGCCGCACACTGATCGACGACCCGCGTTCAGGGTGCCGGTTCGAACCACACCGGCCCATCGGACAGTGCCCGCTCGATGCGCAGCAGATCGTGCTCGGGCAGTTCCGGCAATGCGGACACGTCGAACCAGGCGACCGCGAGCGACTCGTCGTCGTTGACCCGCGCCGTGCCGCCGACGGCGCGGCACCGGATCGTGATGTCCATGAACTGACAGATGTCGCCATTCGGGTAGGTGTGCGGCGGCATGGCGCGGACGATCACGATACGCTCGGCGACGCAACGAATGGCGGTCTCCTCGTACACTTCTCGAACCGCGCACGCCGCTGGCTGCTCGCCCGGGTCCGGCATCCCTGCAAGGACCGCCCACGTGCCGGTGTCGGCCCGCTGCCCCAACAGCACCCTGTCCTCGTCATCGAAGACAACAGCGCTGACACCGGGCAACCACAACAGCTGCTTGCCCGCGTCGGCCCGGATGGTGTGAATGAAGTCGGGGGTCGCCATGGTTTCGACAGTAAACCGCGCTCGATGGTGCCCGCTATCGGCGATCAGGACCGGGCTGATTGATTGCGCCGGACGGCATCCCGTCGTTGACCGTCGGGCGGTTACCCGCTGCTGGAGCGGTGTGGACCTCCATCCGCCAGAAACCGGGCGTGGCCATGGCCAGCACATCCCGCGGCGCGGTGCGCGGATTTCGTGCCAGATCCACGTCGATCATGAAACGGACTCCATGTCCCGAAGTATCACGCTGTTGTCATCGTGGCCGCCATCAGGCGAAGTCGTTCTGGTTGCCACGGTGTACGTGCACGGGCACATCGTCGGCCCACGGCTGGCGGGTCACCATGTCCGCGACATGCACCACGCCGCGCTCGAATTCGCCGGTCGCGGCGTCGACAAGACGGTATTCCTGAGTCTGCTTGTGGATCGGCTGGGCGTCGAGCAGAACGACGCGTACTTCGCCGGGGTCGAAGTGGCAACGCTGCTGCATCGCGGCGATGAGTTGCTCGTTGTGCATGTGTCCGTCGCCGAAGTTCCAGCCGACCGCGGTGCTGCAGATGCGCTCACCGTCGGTGAGTGTGTACTCGCCCTCACGGCCGGCGGGCATGGCTCGATGAACCAGGGTGAACAGCGCGCGGCCGTGGGTGTTCATGGCGCGGAAGGCATATCCCATGAACATCGGAATCTGGGCCCGGTCCTTCCCGTAGAACCGCTCCAACTGGGCTTGCGGCATACTGGCGATCGCCACGATGCCGCGGCTGATCTTTTCCGCGGCCGAGGGTTTGATGCACCACATCGTCGTATCCCAGTTGCCTGCGTAGTACCGCATGCCGGGCAGGAACGAGATTGTGCGCGGGAACAGGTTCCCGGCGATCACAATGCCCGCGATCACGATGAACAGCAGCGCCACCGGCGCGGGGTTGTTCAGGCTGCCGAGACCGAGATCGGCGTGCGCGACAAACAACACCAGCACACCGAAGATCATGAAGACGTTCCATTCCAACGGCACCCCCATGGGGACGGCCGTCAGAATCACCAGGTGGAATCCCACCATCACGACCGCGGCCGCCGCCGTCAGCGGGCCGCCGTGCGAGAAGAACAACACCAACGGAATACCCATCTCGACGGCCGTGCCGCCGTGCGCGAAAATGCGCGACAACCGACCCGGCCTCAGGTCGTCGGGGAAGTTCTCGAAGAACATGCGCTTGAGCGACTTTCGCCGGAACACCGGGCTGTTGGACATCATCGTGGACACCACGAACGGGAAGTGCTTGTTCAGCTTCGAGGTCGCCGCGCCCATCCAGATCACCACGAAAACGACCTTCGCGGCGACGATCGTGTCGGTGGAGGCGAATAGAAAAGTGACTGCCAGGGTGGCATAGACCTCGCCGCGCGCCGCGAGGAAGATCACTTTGTCGCGCAACCCGATTGCCGCAAGCAGGCCGAGGATCACTGCGATTTGCCACACCGGGATCAACCCCACTGTCGTGTCCAGCGCCGGTACCGGACCGGTGCCGGCGGACACCAATGCGACCGACGTCGTCATCAGCAACGCCGCATACAGTGCGATATCCACTGGGGTGCGGGTGGTGCCACTGGTCAACGGAACACGACCGGGCCACGGCGGCAACCGAATTGTCCTCGGCCGCAACCAATACAGTATCGAGCCGAGCGGCGGAAAGAATCTGTTGTTCAGCGGACCGAACCCGCAACCGAGTCCGACCACCTCGAACAGCAGCGTGTAAAGCACAGCCTTCTGGAAGACGATCGGCTCCGACCACCAGTCGCCGACATCGGTGAATCCGTCGATGCCCTTGGTGGACAGCATGATCAGCCAGCCACCGAGAATATAGAGACCGACCTTGCCGACATAGAACAAATGCAGCGCGACCGGCGTCCCGAAACCCACCTCGGCCCAATGCCTGGCCATGGGACGGATTCGTGCACTCCGAGTGCCTTTGCTCCACTCCGTCATATCGACCACGGGTAGGTCGGGTTCGAGAAACCCCATCGAGCACTCTCCGATTCGACGATACCGAGGTCAGCCGAATCAGGACCTCGATGTCCTTCGATACGTTGGCAGGTACGGCATTTGCTGTCAATCGCCGATCCCGGTGGTTACCACGGCAAGGCGCCGGTGGTGTCGAAGTAGCCGCCGGTGGGTCCATCGGGGGGCACCTGGGCCATGCGGACGATGATCTCGGCACCCTGCTGAACGGTCTGCGTGCCCAGGCGCCCGTTCAGATCTGTCGCGGTGTAGCCCGGCTCCACCGCGTTGATCCGCATGTTCGGAAACGCTTTGGCGTACTGCACGGTGATCATGTTGACTGCGGCCTTCGATACCGGATAGGCGACTCCCGGGTATGCGTGTGCGGGTGTGTCCGGGGTGGTGACCCGGGTCAGCGAGGCCAGGCCGCTGCTGACGTTGACCACGACCGGCGCGGCGGATCGCTGTAGCAACGGCAGGAAGGCGTGGGTCACGCGTACCACACCGAGGACGTTCGTCTCCAGCACTGGCCGCATCATGTCGGCGGTCAACGCGGCGGCGCCGACCACGCCCTTGTCCTGCGTCTGTCCTTCGAAGCC
Source organism: Nocardia sp. NBC_00403 (assembly GCF_036046055.1). Classification (NCBI taxonomy): domain Bacteria; kingdom Bacillati; phylum Actinomycetota; class Actinomycetes; order Mycobacteriales; family Nocardiaceae; genus Nocardia; species Nocardia sp. NBC_00403. The sequence continues at coordinate 6,568,910 of NZ_CP107939.1, read as the reverse complement.
TGCGATGCCCGCGTTGTTGACGAGCACATCCACACCGCCATCGGCTTCGATCGTTTTCGCCGCGGCCGCGACGGACGCGTCATCGGTGACATCGATGACCACCAATCGTGCACCGAGCTGTTCGGCGGCGTGGCGCCCGCGTTCGGCGTCCCGGCTGCCGAGGTAAACGGTGTGGCCTGCCGCGACGAGCCGACGGGCGGTCTCGAAGCCCAAGCCCTTGTTCGCTCCGGTGATCAGTGTCGTTGTCATGGCTTCATAGTCGCGCCGGGCAGCCGGGGTCGACCAGTCGTCCGGTCTTCCTGGGACTGCTGATACCAGGCAGTTCGGCGCTCGGCCGGGCACACTGAAGGACATGGCGACAGCGGAATTCGGGAAGGCGGTGCGCCGCTGGCGCGATCAGGTCTCACCCGAGACCGCCGGGTTGACCGTGGGTGGGCAGCGCCGCGCTCCCGGACTGCGCAGGGAGGAGCTCGCGCTACTGGCCGGCATCTCCGTCGACTACGTCACCCGCCTCGAACAAGGCCGCGCGGCCAACCCTTCGACACAGGTCGTCGAGTCGCTGGCCAGGGCCCTGCGGTTGTCCGCGGCCGAGCGTGCGCACCTGTTCCTGCTGGCCGGGCTGGCGCTGCCGGACCCCGAAACCGTGCCCACCTACATCACCTCGAGCGTCCAGCGCGTATTGGACCGCCTGACCGGGACACCCGTCGCTGTCTACGACGCATCCTGGACGCTGCTGCTGACCAACCCACCGCACGTAGCGTTGATGGGCGATCCGCCGGCCCGCCACACCAATGAACGCAACGGTGTGTGGCGACATTTTCTCGGCTCGGGCACCCCCGCCCGTCGCACCCCGGAGGCTATGCACGCATACGAAACCGCCCTCGTCACCGACTTGCGCACCGCCGCCGCCCAATATCCCGCCGACCAGCGCTTGCGAAAGCTCATCGCGGACCTGCGCGCCGAGAGCGCCCGGTTCGCCGCACTCTGGGATTCCGGCGCTGTCAGCCGCCGCGAGGCCGCCCGCAAGACGATCGATCATCCGCAGGTAGGTTCCTTGACGTTGGACTGCGACGTGCTCACCGTGGCGGGCAGCGACCTGCGCATCATGATCTACACAGCCGAGCCCGGCACCGAGGACGCCGAACGCCTCGCAATACTTACGGTGCTCGGCAGCCGGACACTCGTCGGATAGCGGCCGGCCGCTCGATACATCCGCCTCAGCCGCTGATCGGTTGTGCGGCAGGACATCCGGCCAGGCGAGCGCGTCCGCGTTCGCAATGCGCGCCCATGCCGGCGTGCCCGCAACCGTCGCGGTACCAGCGGTCTACTGCGTCCGCAACCCGAGCCGCTGACGGCTGTGAGGACGTAGTCGCTGTGCTGGACGGCCGCACACCGCGGCCGTTAGCGTGCGCGGTCGTAGACCATGGCGATCTCGCCCAGCTCGCCGGTCTCCTGGTGTGTGAGTGCCCACTTCGAACTCGGCAGGCCGTCGTCGAACAGTCGCTGCCCATCTCCGGCGATCTCGGGGCAGACCAAGAGGTACAGCCGGTCGAGCAGGTCCGCGGCGAGGAGTGCCTTGGTGATCGTCGGGCTGGTGTTGACGAGGATGTCGCCCGCTCCGGTGGCCTTCAATTCGGCGATGACGTCGGCAGCGGGGGCGTTCACCACGCGGGTGCGTTCCCGCGGCGCTTCGGTCAAGGTGGTCGGGAGGACCACCTTTTCCGTGTCGACGAGCCAGCGCACCGCCTGTTGGGAGCGGGCGTGTCGGTCGAATCGCACCAGTGGCCCGGCACATTCCGCGGAGCGCGGGCGATCCTGTCCGCCGAGGTGTCCCAGCGGCAGAACCCCGAACTCGCCGCGGCCCTGCGCCACGCCCCGGCCCAATGCGGCGCGCGGAATTAGCGACGATCGAAATATCAAGGCGCAGGCGAGGTTCCGAGATCGAAGCGGATACCGGAGCGGAGCACTCCGCTGGCGGACATTCCGAACATGTGGTGGAAGGTTTCGCTGAAGTGAGATGGGGTGGCGAAACCTGCGTCGGTGGCCGAGCAGGTGAGATCGCGGCCGGTCGCGACGTCCCGGAGCGCGTGCATGAGGCGGGTCCACCGCTGATACCCGCGGAACGTGGTACCGGACTGCTGAGTGAACAAGCGGAGGAAATGAGTGGTGGACAGGCCCAGATTCGCGGCGATCGTCTCGGCCCGGAAGGTGCGATTCGGGTCCTGGCGGATCGCGGCGGCGACCCGTTCGATCCGCGGGTCGGCCGCCGGTGCGTGACCGGCTATGGCCTGAGCGAAGATTCGGTCCGGATCCACGGCATCTGCACGGCAGAGCTCGATGAGCTCCCGTTCCCGTCGGTGGCCGAGTCCGTACGGCCCGACGGTCGCCGTCATCTCCTCTGCGATGCCGGTGGCGGGCGCACCCGCGGTGTCGACGAACAGCAGCAGAATCCACGCCTCGGGGGCGACGACGCGGTGTACCGCCCGGGCAGGGGCGAACGAGCTGCCGGTGCGTATGTCCCCGTGTGCGGCGGTCTCCAGAACGAACGGCCCGTCCAGGCCGATGCTGAGCACCGCGACGGAGGGGGAATGCGGGTCGACACCGAGCTCCGGCCCGATGTAACCGGTATGCCCCGTACGCATCCACACCACGGGCGATTTTGCCGGACCGCATATTTCCGAAAGCGCACCCACGGTCACAGCTGCCAGGGTAGCGCTACACCGCACGAAGACAGCGGCCGACGAGCACCACGAAGAGCCGGAGGGCACATCATGCGAGGCAAAGTTCCACTGCGAGTTCGGATTCTGGCCGCACTCATGACCGAACCGGACTGGGATTCGATCATCCCGGATCAGGTCATCGAATTGCGCGAAGCGCAGTACCGCAAGCGCCGGTCCGCAGTCGTCGGGCTCGTCACCGGCAAGCCCGATCGTGGCGCACAAATCACTACACACGCCCTCGATCTCCCTGGTCGTCGGCTGAATGTCCGCGTGTACCAGCCCGAGCGGGGGGGTTCGGCACTGCCGCTGATCGTCGCGTTCCACGGCGGCGGATTCATCGGCGGCGCACCGGACCAGGACGACTGGCTCCTCAGTCACCTGGCGGCCAACACTCCGGCCGTGGTCGCCTCGGTCGACTATCGGCTGGCGCCCGAGCACCGCGTGCCCGCACAGGTCGAGGACGCCTACGATGCTGCACTCCGCCTCGTCGAGCTGGCCCCGATGTGGGAAGCCGATCCCACTCGGATCGCCCTGCTGGGTGCCAGCGCGGGAGCTACGCTCGCTGCTCTCACCGCGATAAGGGCGGATGAACTCGGGCTGCCGGTGCGGACCCAGGTACTGATCAATCCGCAGCTCGACTGGACCGAGCGCGCCTTCGAGTACCCCTCGTTCACCGAGAACGCGGACAGCCCGACCGCGACGCCGGCCAATTGCCGCGCGGTGCAGCGCATCGCGCTTCCCGAATCGTTCGACTCCCGAACGATTTCGCCGTTGGAGAGTGACAACCTCGCGGGACTCGTCCCAGCCCTCATCCAAGCCGCGGGTCTGGACACCCTGGAAGATCAGTCTTCGGCCTATGCCGACCGCCTGCGACAGGCGGGAGTCGACGTAACGCTGACCCGCTATCCGGAAGCAGTGCACGCTTTCCTGAGCATGCCGGGAGTGGTCCCCGCGGCCCGGCCCGCACGCGCCGAAATCCTCGCCCACTTGCGCAGCCATCTGCTGAAGCGCTCGGGCATACCGACGCAGTAGAAACCGCGCCGACATTCACGCAGAGGGAGAGCGATGACCACCACTGACCTCGCCGAGGCGAGAGAGCGGTCCACACCAATATCGGGGGCCGATTCCGCGACGGGACAGAGCGTTGCGGGGTTGCTGCGCCCTTACCTGGGGAGTTTCGCCGCCGTGGTGATCCTCCAGGTCATCGGTGCTGTCGCGGGTTTGGCCCCGCTGCTGGCCGTCGTCGAATTGGGTCGAACTCTGTTGTCGCCCAACCCGATCGATCACGGTCACGTCTGGATCGTCGTAATCGCGGGTGCGGTCGGCCTGTTCGTTCGACTGCTGTTCACGGCCGGATCGTCGGGAGTCGGGCATCTTCTCGACGGACGGGTGGAACTGTCGTTTCGCCGGAAACTCGCCGCCCGGCTGGGTCGCGTCCCCATCGGCTGGCTCGCCGGGCGCCGAACCGGCGAGTTGGCGAAGGTAGTGGGGGAGGACGTGAGTGCCGTGCACCCGCTCATCGCCCACGTCCCCGGCGAGTTCGTCTCCGCCTTCGTGGTGCCGTTGGTATCGCTGATCTACCTGTTCACCATCGACTGGCGGCTCACGCTGATCACGATGATCCCGATAGCGCTGTCGGTGGCGCTGATCCCGTTGATGATGACCCCGAAGCGTCAGCGCGAGCAGGTGGATCTCGATGCGGCCATGGGGCAGATTTCGAATGCGGCCATCGAGTTCGTACAGGGGATCGCGGTGGTCAAAGCATTCGGCGGCGGTGAGCGCGCGCACCGAGAATTTCGCACGGCCACAAACGATTTCACCGACTCCTTTCTTCGCTGGGTGCTAGGTCTCGCCGGGATCGCGGCGGGACTCGCGCTGGTGCTGTCGCCGCCGTTCGTGTTGCTGGTCGTGTTGATCGGTGGCACGGTTGTGATCACGAACGGTTCGCTGGCCCCGGCGGACCTGCTGCCGTTCCTGCTGCTGGGGCTGGGACTGACGGCTCCGATTGCGGCTCTGGGCCACGGTTTCGACGATCTGCAGGCCGCTCGGCGTGCGGTCGGCCGGATCCGGGACGTGCTTGCTGTGGCGTCGCTGCCGGAGCCTGCGCGCCCGGTCGCACCACAGGGGCACCGGGTGGAACTGCGTGACGTTCGATTCGGCTACGTTGCCGATCGCGAGGTGCTGCGCGGGATCGACCTGGTGCTCGAGCCGGGCACGGTCACTGCGATCGTCGGTCCGTCGGGAAGCGGTAAATCCACGCTGGTTCAGCTGTTGCCACGGTTCTTCGATCCGTCCAGCGGTTCGGTCGCGCTGGGCGGAGTCGATCTACGCGAGCTCGGCAGCCGTGAGCTCTACCGGACGGTTTCCTTCGTTTTCCAGGATGTTCGCCTGCTGCGCGCATCGGTTGCGGACAATATCGCGCTGGCGGTGCCCCAAGCCGACCTCGATGACGTGGTTCGCGCCGCCCGCCTGGCGCACATCCATGATCGAATTCTCGAGCTGCCGCGCGGATACGAGTCGGTGATCGGTGCCGACGTCGAACTGTCGGGTGGTGAGGCACAACGGATCTCGCTCGCCCGCGCACTGCTGGCCGACGCGCCCGTGCTGGTGCTCGACGAGGCGACCGCCTTCGCCGAGCCGCATACCGAACGAGCTGTGCGCCAGGCGCTTTCGACGCTGGCGGGCGATCGGACGATTCTCGTCATTGCCCATCGCCTGGCGACGGTCGCGGACGCCGACACCGTCGTGGTGCTGGAGAACGGGGCGATCGTCGAGCATGGCAGGCCCGCCGAACTGCTGGCGCGCAACGGACAGTTCGCCGAGTTCTGGCGATCGCACCGATCCGCGATCACCGATGAGATCGAAGCCCCTGTACTGCAAGGAGATGAGCTCCGATGATTCGAATGCTGCTGCACGTGCTGGGACACGAGTACGCCCAGCCGATCCGTCGCACCATGGCGTTGATGACGATTACCGCCGTGGCAGAGGGTTTGTCCTACGCCTTGCTGGTTCCGGTGCTGCGGGCACTGTTCGGGAGTACACCCGCGGATGCCTGGCCCTGGCTGATCGCATTCGGCGTCGCGGTCGCGGTCTACGCGCTGTTGCGCTACAGCAGTGATCTGGCCGGTTTCCGCGCCGCGGGGGCGATGTTGCGGGGTGTGTATCACCGTTTCGGTGATCACGTGGCCCGATTGCCGATCGGTTGGTTTACCACTGGTCGTGTCGGCGAGGTGTCGGTACTGGCGAGCCGGGGAATCCTGCAGGCGATGAGCGTGATCGCGCATCTGCTGGCACCGTTCATTTCCGCCGCGGTGACGCCGCTGACGATCGTTGTCGTGATGTTCGCCTTCGATGGGAAGATGGGATCGGCCGCCTTGGTCGCTGCACCGGTGGTCGCGGCGATCCAGATCTGGACCGGCCGGGCGATGGCCGCTACCGATACCGAGCGCATCGAACGTGGTGATCAGGCCGCCGGGCGAGTCATCGAATACATCCAGTCGCAGCCGGTGCTGCGCGCGGGCGGCCGGACTGCCGAACGCTTCCGGTCGCTCGACGACGCGCTGTCCGGACTCCACCGTGCGTCCCGCCGTTCGACCCTGTCCGCGCTGCCCGGTGTGGTGGGTCTGACGCTCACGGTGCAGGCACTGTTCACCGCGCTGCTGGGCATGGGTGCCTACCTTGCGCTCGGCGGGGGCATCGGCACGGCAGAGGTTTTGGCGATTCTGGTGCTGGCCGCGCGCTGCGCCGACCCGCTGCTATCGCTGGCGGATATGGGTGGCAAACTGCGCGCCGCCCGTTCTGAGCTGGCCAGGCTCGACACCGTGTTGCGCACCGCGCCGCTCCCGGTAGCCCGCGAACTGATCCAGCCGATGCACCATGGCCTCGAGTTCGAGTCCGTTACCTTCCGGCACGACGCCCGCATGGTGATCGATGACCTGTCGTTGTCGGTGTCAGCGGGACAGCGGCTTGCCGTTGTCGGACCGTCGGGTGCGGGTAAGAGCACGTTGCTGCAGCTGCTCGCGCGGTTCTACGACGTGGACACGGGCGCGGTGCGCGTGGGGGGGTGGACGTGCGCGCGATCAGCACCGAGGTGTTGATGTCGCAGTTCTCCATTGTCTTCCAGAATGTCTATCTCTTCGACGGCACGATCGAGGAGAACGTGCGTCTCGGCCGCCTGGACGCAAACGAAGCCGAGGTGCGGGCGGCAGCGACCGCGGCCCGGCTGGACGAAGTGATCGAGCGACTGCCCGGCGGTTGGGCGACGAATGTCGGCGAGGGCGGCGCACTGCTGTCCGGCGGTGAGCGCCAACGTGTTTCGATCGCGCGAGCTCTGCTGAAGAATGCGCCGATCGTGCTGCTGGACGAAGTGACCTCCGCGTTGGACCCGGTCAACGAGGCGGCCGTCCACGCGGGTATCGAGCGCCTGATGGCAGGCCGGACAGTGGTCATGGTCGCGCACCGACTGCGCACCATCCAACGCGCCGATCGCGTCGCCTTCCTGGATGGCGGCCGGATCGTGGAGGAAGGCAACCACGAGGAGCTACTGCGCCGAGGCGGCCGCTACGCCGATTTCTGGAACATGTCCATGGCATCCGTCGCGAGTGAATGAGTCGGAATGTTGATCAGTCTATTGGTCGCGGGAGCGTCGGGCCGGCACACCAGGCACAACGCACCCGAGGAAAGCTCATCACAGAGCAATGGCACCTCATCGAGTTGGATACCTCGCGACACCATGGCTGTCACCACGGCGCGAGGCGGCCGTCCGAAGGAACGGATCAAAGCCCATGCCCGCCCCTTCGAACCCGATCCACCCAGAACGACGTGATGCAGCGGGATGTCGGCTTTCTCCAGCCCGGAGCGTATTTCCTGCCAGTATTCATCGACTTCTGACAGACACAGTCCGCCACCTGTTTGCTGGTGGGATGCTGTAACCGCGGCAAGGTAGTCGACCACTCGTACCCACGTTCGCGGGAAAGGGCCGGATCGACTTCGGGCCGCCGCAGTGACCACGTCTTCGGACATCAGTGCGATCGACCTCTATGAACCCCCGGCTTGCCCGGGTGGCATGCCGTGAAAGGTGAGAACCATGAAGCTCATAGTCATCGGTGGTACCGGACGGATCGGCTCCCAGGTGGTGCAGAAGCTGACCGCAGCCAGACACGAGGCCGTCCCCGCGGCACCGTCCACCGGTGTCGACCTGATCTCGGGAAATGGTCTGGACCAGGCATTGGAGGGCGCCGACGTCGTGATCAACTTGGCGAACTCGCCGACCTTCGACGAGGCGTCCCTGGACTTCTTCCGCACCTCCATGCACAACCTGCTCGCGGCAGGAGAGAGCGCCGGTGTCCGGCACCAGGTCGTCCTCTCGATCGTCGGAGTGGATCAGGTGCCCCAGCTGGACTACTACCGGGCCAAGGCACTGCAGGAGGACCTGCTCCGGCAGGGGCCCACGCCGTACTCCATCGTCCGCGCCACCCAGTTCTTCGAGTTCATGGACGCGGTCTTGTCCTGGACCTCCGACAGCGACGCCGTCCGCCTGCCCGCCACCCGCCTCCAGCCGATGGCCGCCGCTGACGTCGTCGACGCGGTCGTCGAGGTCTCCACTGGCACCCCGCTGCGAGGGATCCGGAATTTCGCAGGCCCGGACGTATTCCCCCTCGACGAACTCGGCAGGATCACCCTGGCGGCGCAGCACGACAACCGGACCGTCATCACCGACGACACGGCCGGCATGTTCGCAGCCATCACCGGCGATGTGCTCACCGCCGGACCGGACGCACGCCTGGCACCCACGCATTACCGGGACTGGATCCAGAACGCCCACTGATCAGGGGATCCCGGTCCCGCTTCAGGCAAGGCCGAGGCGTGCGCCTCCCATCGACATTCGAACGGGTACATCCGACGCCAGCGTTCGCCGATCAACCGTGTCGGAATTCAGGCGGCACTCGCCTTCGCCGGTACGCACGCACCGGCCGTGTCGAATGCGTTCCTTCAGCGGCTGCCCATGCGGGCGAGATGATCGAGCAGCAGTACCACCATGGCTACCGCGAGCGCTACCGCGACTCCGGAGTGAGCATCGGTGCGCCCGTAATCGATGGCCAGCCCAACAGTCAGCGCTAGGACGGCGACTGCGAGGACGCGCTTCACAGATCCCAGTGTGACCGAAAGTATTCCTCTTCGATCGGCGGTGCGGTCGACGGGCGTTTCCGGTATTCGTGGGATCGCTGGATGATCGCTGTGTTCGACCGCGATCACGTCGCAGCCGGCTAGTGGAGGGAAGGCTATGACCTTGTCGCAACCGACCATCAACCGTCGCACGCTCCCCGGGGCGGCCGCATTCCTGCCCTTGGGTCGGCTGTGTGACGGAGCAGGCGCCTGCTGCTGCCACCTCCGTTGCTCCTACCGACGACCAGCACGATCACCGTGTCGAATTGGAGCGGAAGTTCGACGCTCACCTGGGGGTGTACGCACTCGCTACCAGCACCGGTGCAACCATTGCCTACCGAGCCGATACAACCAGGCCCGCATCGCCGAGGCCGCCGCATATGTAGTGGCCACCCTCGATCGACCGCTTACGGGCAGGCTGCAAGCCCAATGCTTGTCGGCGGTGGAGTCGGTGGGCCAGGGTCGGTGGGGTGGCGCAACGCCGCGGTGGGACCGCACGCCTAGACTCTCGATCGAGAAGGAAGGACAGCTGATGAAGCGAAACCTGAACTGCCCCTGCGGAGAAGCCATCGTCGGAACCGACGAGGACGATCTCGTCGAGAAGACGAAGGCTCACCTGGCCGCGAACCATCCAGGCCACGAGTACTCGCGCGACGAGATCCTGTTCATCGCTTACTGATCGATGACTGTGTTGCGGCCCGCGTCGGAAAGTAGTGGCCGTATGGAGCTAGCCCAGTACTCGCCATCCGGGAAGAGGGCGGCCTCGGCGGCTCAGTGACGTCCGCGCGCAATCGGCGGCGACCACGGTACGGCTCCGGTCCCGCCTGCTGCTTGATGCTTCGGTTCTATACCGAGCGTGGCCGGTTTCCTCGTGGTCGCAGCGAGGTCCCGGACTGGTGGAGTACTTGGCGCGTCAGGTCGGCGTCGTACGAACCGAGATCGCCTTCTACCAGCTGTCACGCCTGAAACATTGTCATGGGAGTTGGCTCAGGATGGTCGGGTCGGTGATTTTTGTGTCGTTGGCCAGAAGCAGGGCTTTGCTGAGGATCACCGACAGCATCCGGTCACCGTCGAACGGCAGGAACGAGTCCGGTTCGGTTGTTCGTGCCGAGGGGACGATGCACAGGTAGCGGTTGTGGGGGTCGATCAGGACGTTTCCTGAGCCCAGGTGGATCCGATACGCATGCTTAGTACCTCGCACGTGCAGGAATCTGTCTTCCACGGTGCATTGGTGGCCGATGGCCAGTCGGGGCAGCAGCCTGGTCAGCAGGTCACGTCTGGTTTGTGCAGTCTGGTTCAGGTCGCCGAAACTGTAGTTGGTCCAGTAGTTGGCGAACCTGCCGTTCGGACCACCGTCGTACCATGTCGGATCGTTGCCGATGCTGGCCACACCGACGAACAGGTCCACGTCGCGCAGTACTTCGCTCAGGACCAGTCCGGGCACGTCCGACAGTGGCAGTGGCTCGGCCGACCCATGGAAGCCGCCATGGAAAGCGCTGTTGGCAAAGTTCTGTGATGCGTCGATCGGGTAGAACCGCACCTGGTCGGTGCGCAGGCGCAGGTAGCTGCCGGACTCCGTGGTGTCGACGTCGCCGCGGTCGCCCTCCACCCAGTATTCCGCGCGCACACCCCACTGCGGCAGTTCACGGGTCGGTGGCGGCACGGAGGTGTCGGCATCCAGCAAGAGCTTGTTGCGCCATCCCCGGACAGCGGCCAACGCGTGGAACTGGTGTTGGCGCAGAATGTGCGCCGCGAAGCGGTTCGAGTAGGTGCCGCTGTCGCGTTCTGCGTCGGTGAGTAGGTAGACCTCGCGATGGGCTTGTTTGAACGGCTGCCGGATATTCTTGCATTCCAACCACTCTCGCCATGCGAGGATCTCCTCCGTCGAGCGACCGAGCGGGTGCCACAGCTCCACGACGTCACCACCCACCGGGTTGTCCGCCACGTCGCGCAGCGCGCCGGCTGCGTAGCCGCAGGTGACCCCGTCGACTGTCCACAACAAACGGCGGGCGATCGTGCCCACCAAGGGGTGGTCGATATAAAACTCCCGCCACGAGGGGTAATCCCAGGTGCGGCGCTCCAGGAACTGGCGATCCAGCCGTTCGACTTGGGCGGTCAGCATCTTGCCGATGTCCTTGGCCGTCGCCTCGAGTTCTTTCAATTCCTCGGCATGGTCGCGTTTCACCGAGGCCGGGACGCTTTTCACCGGTTTGCTCGTGAACCAGCACAGCACCGCCTTGGTGCCCTCCACGGTCACCGTCGCCGACGCGGCGTCGAAGGCGAATTCGGCCGTGCCTACCGACGTCAGGCCGTAGGTGGGCACGGCCATCTCCTCGATCTGAGTGCGGGTCAGCCCGAGCGCGTGTGCCTTGGTCTCCAGCGCGGCGTTGATCAGCTTCAACGTGCCCTTGTAAGTCACCGTGGCGGCCAGGCGGGCCAGCTCACCCAGCGCCGCCTCGCCGCTCACCTGGCTCAGAGCGTAAACACCGGCGTTGGCCATCTTCGGGTTACGTGGTCCCAGACCCTTGATTTTGCGCAGCGACGTTTCCACCAGGCCGCCCAGGATGCGGGCAGTCGTCGGCTGCGGGGGCCGATACGTCAGCAGCCACAGCAGACCGCGCACCGCGTTCGCGTTGAACGGGTCGTACTCGTCGTTGAGGCCGGGATCTTCGGCGAGACGATGCCGCAGCGGTAACGTCCTGGGTCGGCCCACCAGTTCCAACAACGACAGCACCTTCTCGTCGAAGGAATCCACCTTCGCCAGCAGCGCTCGACCGGTCTTTTCCCACTTGGCGTTCGGTCTTCCCATCGTGGCGGTTATGGCGAAGGCCAGGAGGTCGTGCCAACCCGGAGACGAGCACGCCAACTCCAGTGCCCGGTCCGCCCATTGCTCACCCACATTGACCACTGGTTCGGGACATTGCCGGGCGACCTCTGCAACACGAGAGTCCAGGTACCTCTCGCAGGCTCCGCGGCGGTACACCGCGACGACCTCAGGGCTCAAGATACGTCCTGACGCCAGTTCCGCCAGGGCCAGAGACGAGTCGATCGCGAAAAGGCTTAACCTGCCGTGGTGGTTCGACAGGGTTTCCAGCACTGCTCGCCGTTCTTCGACCAGGATCGGCAAGGTGGGGGCGATGGTCGACGCCAAGAGCAGCAGAGAGTGCTGCTCGCGCTCCGAAGCGGTAGGGAACGCAACCGCGCAAGCGCGAGCAAGCCGTTCGACCGTCTCGGTCGGCAGTTCACGCACCTTGGCGAACAGGGCATGCCATAAGACGACATTGTCGGCCGCCAAATGGGAGGACTCGACGATCTGGTGTGCTCGCACCAGCGCGGTGCACAACCCGTCCATGTCGTCCGCTGCGATGGCATCGAGGACCGCTGTCTTGTATTTGGAAGGGACGATGCTCCCCTGCAGATACTTGATCCCGTGTCGGATGTGCTCGGAAGCGGCCGGGGCCGCGGCGGCGCAGACGCGAGCCAACCGCTCGGAGGTCTCGTCCGGCAAGACGCGTGCCATATCCGATACCGCACCCCACACGTACTTGTCGGTCTCCGTTTGATACGCCTGCAGATATGCGTCGAAGAAGGCGTCCATATCGTCCGCGGCGATGGCGGCCCGCGCCGCGGTCTCGTACTCGGACCTCGACATTCAGCCACCCACCAATGCGACGAGCTTCAGGAATGTGATTTCCACACCCAGTGGCAGCGCGACCACCTCGTCCAACTCCTCGATCTGTCGATCGCCGACCAGGACCACGAAACCGTTGCGCCCGAAAGCCTGCAACGCCGCCTCGCACTGACGTTCCGGATCGACACGACCAGTCGTGCGGAACCCGCCGCGCACCACCTCGGCATCTGCCGGCCGTACCAGACCACGAAAGACAGCGCCTGCCGCGGCGGCGTTGTGCTCGGCGACCTCCTGGAATATCCGCCGCCGGATGATCTCCCGCAGTGGCAGCCGCTCCTCGGTCACCTCGAACATCCAGCCGTCGTCGCGACCCCCGGATGACGTTTCGTCGACGACCTTCACACTCACCATGACGACAGGGTAGGCACGACCCCTGACAGAACTCGAGAACAGTTTCCCACCAGTGGCCTGCTCCAAGAATTCGTCGCTGCCGCGGTGCTGGCTTGGTCGAGGTCGAACGCGCCGTCCCGGCACCGGATGGGATCTACACGAACTCCGGCACTCGGGCCTCACACACCTCGGCGAGACCGGCGCGAGCCTGACCGAATGGCAGAGTCCCGCCACCTCGAACCCGAGAACCTGCGTCGCTACTACAGCCCTCACTCCAGGCCATGCGCAATCTCGCCAGCCTGCTCGGCCCCGACGCCCACCGATGACAGCGCATTATCCGCCTTAATCTTTGGTCCTCGAGGATTCCGGCGATGCCGTCGCCGGCAGGTCCAGGTCGCCGCGCCACGCTGACCTGCGGCGGGCGTCGAGGCCCGCCGGCTGTCAGGAGTCGGAGGGGCCGGTGGGCTCGCCCCGGCGGACGACCACGACGCCGGTGAGGATGAGTGCGCCGCCGAGGAGTTGGATCGGGCGGGGGGCCTCGCCGAGGAGGGCCCAGGCGAAGGTGAGGGCGGCGAGGACTTCGAAGAGAGCGACGAAGGACGCCAGTCGGGAGCCGAGGAGGCGGGTGGCGGCGATGCCGGAGACGTAGGCGAGGGCGGCGGTCACCACGCCCAGGGCCAGGACCGGGGGCCACCACGGGATGGTGAAGTCTTGGAAGACAACGGGATTCGTGGTTGCGTGCAGGGGGACGATGCCGATCGCGCCCGCAGCCAGCAGGCCGACTCCGCCGATGAGGAGTCCACCCGCGGCGAGGACGGTGCCTGGAAGCGTGCCGTCGCCGTGGGCGGAGAGAATGAAGTAGGCCGCGGCCCCGATCATGGCGGCGAGGGCCCACGCGATGCCGACCCAGTCGGTGGTGAGGCCGGAGCGCAGGTCGATGACCAGGACGAGACCGGCGGTCCCGAGCGCGGCGCCCGCGACCGTCGCCGCGCCGGGGCGTTGGCGATGGCGCAACCACAGCCAGCTCACCACGGCGATCGGAGCGGTGTATTCGATGAGCAGTGCCACCCCGACTTCCATATGGGCGACCGCGTTGAAATACGCCAGTTGGGTGCCGGCAACGGCGAGCATTCCATAGGCGGTGATCAGGGCGGCGTTGCGGCGCAACAGCTGCCAGTCGCCGCGCAGCTGCACCGCGGCGATCGGCACGAGCACGGCAGCGGCCACGAGCACCCGGACGGCCACCACGGACGCCGAACTCCAGCCCGCGTTCATCAAGCCGCGTGCCAGTGGCCCGGAAAGCCCGAACGACGATGCCGACAGCACCGCGTAGATCAGTCCGGAGCGCAGTCGCCGCTGCACGGCACTGTCATGAGTCATCGTAGCCATGAGTAATGACGCTAGAATCGCATTGGTAATATGTCAACATGACATTTGCTCATGACACCGAAGCGGCGCTGCTTGCCGCGGTGGAGTTGGTGAACTCGGCGGAGGAGCCGGACACATTGACTGAGATCGCCCAGCTCGATGAGTTTTTCGTCAAACATGTCTATACCGGCGTGCACACCGGCGACGCTGCGGAGCTGGGAGCGGTGCGCGCACTGCGAGCGCCGCTACGCCGGATGCTCACCAGCGACCGCGATACGGCAGTCCAGCTGGTGAACGAGACTTTGGCGAAGCATCGAGCGGTACCGCAACTCGTCCGGCACGGTGACATCGACTACCACATTCACGCGGTGCCCGCGGAAGCTCCGATGCCCGTCCGGATCTCCGTCGAGACCGCGATGGCGATGATCGATCTGATTCGCTCCGACGAGCTGAGCCGACTGTCCCTCTGTGCCGACAGTGCGTGCGCGGGCCTCGTTCTCGACCTGTCCCGCAACAGATCTCGCCGCTACTGCAGCACCGCGTGCGGAAACCGAAACGCCGTCGCGGCCTACCGCGCCAGGAAGAAATAACCCTACGGTCGGTGCGTCCGGCGTATCCGTCCCTCCCGGATTCCATGTCCGGGAGGACGGACCTCGAAACCTACTTTCCGGAACCGCTCGCTGACAGCGATTCGAGCAGGCAGTCCCATTGCGGGGCGCCGCCGGGGCAGCCAGGGCTGGCGATCGGACCCGACTGCTCGACCGGTTCGGCCGGCTGCAGCGGGATGGCCGACGCAGGTACGGCGGCAGCCAAGGGGGCCAGCAGGATTGCGCCGGCGAGCATTCCGGCACGAACGTGGTTACGCATCTATGCTTCCTTTCGCGCGGCGAGGGTAGCCGCGCCAGCGAGGCTATCGGCGGGGACGACGTCACCGACAGACCAGGGAAGGTGCGTCACTGAATCTGGGGGCACCCCCCGACGCGCTGCTTGATGAGTGTCGACGCCATGTACGCGCTGTTCAGTGCCGTGTCCAAGACCGGCGAAGCAATTCAGCGAATCAAGCCAAATAGTCCAGGGAATCAGGGACACGCGATAGCGGACCGATGTCCCACGCGTCCTGGCGACGCACAGGGGCCGATTCATGGATGCTTACTTCGGCAGGTCTATATCCACCTGTCCGTTTTCCTTGACGGATACCCCGTTGAGATTCATTGCGGGAAGCAATGATTCGCGTGCGATGGACGTGAGAGCTCCGGCTTGCTGGATGATCTCCGCTAATGCCGAGGTCACCCCTTGCGCACCGTTCAATACCGTGAAGTTGTCGACGTGCTCGAAGGGCGCCGCTGCGGCGGCGACGATCTGGGGGAGTTTTTCGGCGATCTGCTGGGCGATGACGGCTTCCTGATTCTGACTCATCGCCTCGGCCCGCTGCTGGATGCCTGCCGCTTCCGCGGCCATGTGGGCGCGCACCGCGTCCGCCTCGGCCAGGCCACGGGCTTTGATAGCGTCGGCTTCGGCTTGGCCCGTGAGCCGGGTCGCCTCGGCTTGTGCTGCCGCACGCACCTTGATCGATTCCGCTTCGGCCATAGCTTGCATCTTCGTCTGCGCCGCAGCGGCTTCCGCGCGCAGCCGAGTCTCCTGGGCATCGGCTTCCGCTTGCAGAATTCGCGCGTCGCGGGTGGCCTGGGAGAGCGTTGTCTGCTTATAGGCTTCGGCGTCGGCGGGCTTTCGGATTTCGACCTGGAGCTGCTGTTCCTTCTGCTGCGCTTCGAGCTGTGCGACTCGTGTCGCGACCTCCACGACGGCCTGCCGTGCGGTGGCCTGGGCGAGCGGTCCCTGCTGGGCGGCCTCTTGGCTGGCGCTGTCGACTTCCGCCTGATACCCGGCTTTCTTGATCTGGGTGTCGCGCACCGCGAGCGCGATTTTCGCTTGGGCGGCCTGCTCCTGCTCGATCGCCTCGCGTTCGGCGTTGGCCCTGGCAATGCGCGCGTGTTGCTCTACCGCCGCCTGATGCGGAACCGCGAGATTGGCGATGTAATTCGAGCCGCTGGCAATGGACTGGATCTGGAAGCTGTCGATGACGAGACCGAAGGATTCCATCTCCTGAGAGCAGCGGTCGCGTACTTGTTCGGAGAACTTGTCTTGATCACTGATCATGTCTTCGACGGTCATCGAGCCCGCGATCGCGCGCAGGTGGCCGACGAAGACGTTCTGCACCTTGGTCTCGAGTTCCTCCGCAGGGCGATCCAGGAACCGGCGTGCCGCGTTCGCGATGGATCGATAGTCGTCACCGACCTTGTACACCACCACGCCGGCGAGCTCCAGGCTGATCTTCTGCTGACTGACGCACGGCACCGTGATCTGGCTTTCATGTGCCTCCAACGAGATTCGGCGTACCTTGGTCAATCCTGGTGCGACGAGCGAACCGCGTCCGGTGACGATTCGAAATCCCATGCTTTCGCCGAAGGCCTGCCCCTCACCGGCCCGGAATCCGGAAATGATCAGCGCCTCATCGGGTTCGGCGACTCGCCAGGCGAGCCGGAACAATCCGGCCGACAACAACAGCACCACAACAGCGATCCCGATGACGACCACAACGAGGATGTCCATTCTGCACCTTCATTTCCAGGGAGTGACTTCTACCGTTCGCCCGCCCAGGCTCCCGACAACAAGAACCTGCGTGTGCTTCGGAATGGTTGTCTCCCCGTCAGCAGAGCGCGCCAGGAATCGCTCGGTCCCCGCCCGCACCTCGATCACTACCTCGCCGAGATGGTCCGGCCTGATCGCCGCTGTCACGCGTGCGATCTTGCCGATCACGTCCGTCGCCACCAACACCTCCGACCCCACCGCGGTTCGACTTCTTCACGTTAGACCTCGCTGACACCGAAAACGCTTCCCACAGCAGGTCTTTACGTTTCCCATACGGCCGAGTGAGCGTCGTCTGCGCCGATGATTTCGCCGACTGATTTGCCGTCATCGGCGGTTGGCCGTCGATGCCGGCGAAACTTCGGGTTATTCGGTCAATACTCGCCGTGGACAAGATTTTTCGGCTGCTGCCCGGCCGCGAATCGTGCGATCTCCCAGGTGGCGACGGCATAGGCGCGTTCGGTGCTGCCGCGGCTGTTGCCTGCGACGTGGGGTGTCAGCAGGATGCCGAGTGCGGTCCACAGTGGATGGTCGGACGGCAGTGGTTCGGGATCGGTGACATCGAGGGCAGCTCGGAGCCGGCCCGAGATGAGCTCGGACAGTAGTGCTTCGGTGTCTACGACCGGTCCGCGCGCCACATTGACGAGAATCGCGTCATCGGCCATTCGAGTGAGAAACTTCGCGTCGATCAGTCCGATGGTCTTGCCGGTCACCGGAACCATCAGCACGACGACGTCGGAACCTCCCAGCAATTCCGGCAATTCATCGACACCGTGCACACCTTCGCGGGCCTTGACCCCGACCAGAGTGAGCGTCGCGTCGAACGCTTCCAGTTTGCGTCGCAGTTCGATGCCGAGATCACCCGCCCCGATACCGAGAACTCGTTTGCCTGCCAACGTATCCGTCTGATGGTGATTCCATCGGCACGCACGCTTGGTGTCGGCGAATCCGCCGAATTCGCGATGATCGTCAGCAACGCCCCGAGCACCCATTCCGCAACGCTGGCCCCATGCGCGCCGCGCGCATTCGACAGCAGCACACCGTCGGGCAGTTGCCCGATCCAGCCGTCGGCGCCTGCGGTAAGCATCTGCACCAGCCGCAGTTTCGGCAGACCGGCGAGATCGATCGAATCCGGCCGGGTGAGGAATGCCGGGACCAGGACTTCGGCCAGCTCGGCGCCTGCGGGGAGCGGCCTGCCCGGCTCGAAGCGCAGTGGGCGGATGCCGGTTACCTCCGAGAGCATCCCGACTCCATACTCATCTGGCACGAGGACAGTGACCGGCATGCTGTCCACACTAACTGCGGATTGTGGTGCGCGACCGGCAGATGCGTGAGTCGCGCTCACCTCGCGGAGGGCTACTCGGCAGGACGCAGATGATCCGCGCAGGAAGCAGCGTAGGTGTCAAGCAGCGCGTGGGTTTGCGCGGTGGGCAGCGCGTCGAGGTTGAAGATCACGCGGTGCACACCGAGTTCGGCCAGTCGGTCCACGACGAGCGCGGCGTCGTCCGCGGACACATCGGTGGTCACGACCACGGAAACCATTCTCGGTGCGCGACCCAGGTGCGCGGTGAGGTTATCGAGCTCGGCGATGCGGTGCGCGAGCCTATCGATGGCACCGATCGAGGACACGAACGGCATCCAGCCGTCGGCGTAGTCGACCACGCGCTGGAGCACGGTGGGGCCCATGCCGCCGATGAGGACGGGCGGATGCGGGCGCTGTAATGGTTTGGGCCACTGGAACACCGGATCGAAATCGACGAATTCTCCATGGAATTCCGCCTGCTCCCGCGTCCAGAGTTCCTTGATGGCCAGGACCCGCTCGCGCAGCAGCCGGGTCCGTGAACCCGGACGGGTGCCGTGGTTGCGGATCTCCTCGAGATTCCACCCGGCGCCGACTCCGAGCTCGAATCGGCCGCCGCTGATCCGGTCGAGGGTGGCCGCCTCTTTGGCCAGGATGATCGGATCACGTTGGGCAACAAGAGCAATCGCAGTCCCGATTCGCACTCGTTCGGTGACTGCCGCGATGGCAGACAGTGCAACGAAGGGGTCCAGCGAACGGAAGTATGCGCGCGGCAGTTCGCCGGAGCCGTAGGGCGTGTGCCGCGCGACCGGAATGTGGGTGTGCTCGGCCAGGAACAGTGCCGCGAAACCACGTCCTTCGACGCTCGTGCCGAACTCGGCCGGGCTGATGCCCTCGTCGGTCAGGAACGTGCTGAACCCGATTTCCATGCGTGCTCCCGGTGGCTGCGGATTTGATCCCAGGTAGTAGACCGCAGGTCGCACTGCGCGCAGTAGGCGGGCGGCCATTCGCCGGGGCGGCGTCAGGTCGCCGCCGCCCCGGCGAACGTCGGTCAGACTGCGTCGGTGAGAGCCACGAACTCTTCGTCGGAGAGCGTGATCGTCGCGGCCGAGGTGTTCTCCTCGACGTGCCCGACACTGGAGGTGCCGGGGATCGGCAGCACGACAGGGGAGCGGCGCAGCAACCAGGCCAGCGCCAGCTGGGACGGGCTCGCGCCGTGGTCGTCGGCGAAGGTGTCGAGCGGACCGCCGGGCCGGGCGAGCTCGCCGGTTGCGATGGGGAACCAGGGAATGAAGGCGATGTTTTCGGCCGTCGCGTAGTCCAGCACGTCTTCGGCCTTGCGATTGGCGAGGTTGTAGAGGTTCTGCACCGAGACGATGTCGGCGATCTCCCGAGCTTGCTTCAGCTGTTCGACGGTCACTTCCGAGACCCCGATGTGGCGGATCTTGCCTTCTTGCTGCAGTTCGACGAGCGCCCCGAGCTGATCGGCGAGCGGGACGGCCGGATCGATACGGTGCAGCTGGTAGAGATCGATCTGTTCGAGCCCGAGGTGGCGCAGGCTCAAATGCAGTTGCTGGCGCAGGTATTCGGGCCTGCCGACCGGCCGCCAGTCGCCAGGGCCCGACCGCGTCAGACCGCCCTTGGTGGCGATCACCAGGTCATCGGCGTAGGGATGCAGGGCGAGCCGGATGAGGCTCTCGCTGACGAACGGTCCATAGGAGTCCGCGGTGTCGATGAAGTTGACACCGAGCTCGACCGCGCGGCGCAGGACGCGAACGGCTTCGGCCGGGTCGTCGGGGTCGCCCCAGACGCCGGGACCGGTGATCTGCATGGCGCCGTATCCGAGGCGATTGATCGGCAGGTCGCCGCCGAGCGCGAAGGTGCCCGAGGCGTCGGCCGGGCGAGACTTTGTCTGTGCGGTCATAGGGTAACTCCCTGATCAAGTCGTTGATTCATCGAATGTCGCGCGCACGTGGTGAGGTGGGGAGGCGCGGATGGCGCATTTCACCATTGCGAGCAACACTTCGACCGCCCCGGATATGCCCGAGCGGTGCCTGCGGCAGCCACGCCTCGTCCGCGACTGTGGGGAAGGCATCGCCACGGAAAATAAAGGGCTGGATAGTGAATCGGCTCCAGCACACAGGCGCACCGGCTCGCTAGCCACGTACCCGCGATCGGACCGGAGTGGTCGCGGCGAGCTCGCCACCGGCCGGTACACCGAGCCCCGAAACCGCGGCGTCGACGGCGGGGCGCAACAGTTCGGTGCGGTCCGCGGCGATCAGTCCGACGAGCACGGCCAGGCAGATCTGCGCCGCGTCGTCGGGTCTCGGCGCGGCCGACTCTGCGAACACTGCTGTGAGCAATGTGAGCAGCTCGGTGGTGAAGCCACGGCAGATGTCGCCGCTCAATCGTGTGTGCTCATCGAGCAATTCGGCGGCGTGTGGCGAGTCGGCAAATGGTCCGGTGGCGAGATCGAGCTTGGCCGTAAGGATTTCGTGCACCCTATCGGCGACGGGAGCGTGCCCGGCCGCGGCCTGCCGTGCCCGCCGCAGTGCTCGGTCATGCAGGCGCGCACTCAGGCGGCGGACCGCGTCCTCTTTGTTGTGCACGTATTGATAGACCGCCGACCGCGACACACCCATCTCACCGGCAATGTCGTCCATCGTGGTGCGTCGCACGCCGTAGCGCGCAAGGCAGCGCGCCGTGGCGTCGAGCACCTCGTCGGTCCGGTCGGCGGCCATCGTATTCAGCCCAGTGCTTTGACCAGCTCCGCCGCCAGCGGCGCCGACGATGCGGGGTTCTGGCCGGTGTAGAGGGTGCGATCGACCTCGATGTGCGCAGCCCACGGCTCGCCCTCGCGGAAGTCGACACCCAGGTCGACGAGCTGATCCTGCAGCAGCCACTTGGCCTTGTCGGCGAAGCCGGCCTGGGTCTCTTCGGCATTGGTGAAACCGGTGACCCGATAGCCCGCGAACGGCGTGTTGCCGTCGGCGGCGGTGGCGAGCAGGGCGGCTGGAGCGTGGCAGACAACGCCGAGCGGCTTGCCCGAGGCCAGCGTCGCGTTGAGCAGCGCGCCCGATTCGGCGTTCACGGCCAGGTCTTCCATCGGGCCGTGTCCGCCGGGGTAATAGACGGCGTCGTAGTCGGCGAGGTCCACGTCCGCCAGCCGGATCGGCTGCCGCAGCTCGGTCGCCGCGTCGAGCACTGCCGCAATCGCGGCTGCACCCTCCTGACCACCGTTCACCTCGGGCGCCAGGCTGCCCTTGTCGACCGTCGGTGCCACACCGCCCGGGGTGGCGACCACAATCTCGTGACCCGCGGCCTTGAACGCTGTGTATGGTGCGACCACCTCTTCGGCCCAATAGCCGGTCGGATGTCTGGTGCCGTCGGCAAGAGTCCAGTAGTCGACGCCGGTCATGACGAAAAGGATCTTCGACATCATTTGCCTCCTGATCGTGGATTTGTCGACGTGCTGACATTTCGTGTCCGGATCGTCAGCTCGTCGCCAGCACAACGGTAGGTAGCGATTCATCGGAGCACCAATAGGATCATTGATACGAGACATCGAAATGCTGATGGCTCAGCGGTCGACGCCCACACCTCGTGGAGTAAGCGCCCGAGTCGGTACGACCGGTAGATGATGAAGCCCGGATCAGTCGAGGTCGCGCGGGCCGGCTGGTGGAGCCGCGTAGGCTGCGCCGGGGCACCAGCGCAACGGATTCGGTGGACGTCACGATCGATTGGGCTGGTGCCGGGGCGGGTGCATCACCGCACCACTGGACTTCCTACGGCTGGTTGACTATCCACTGCTGCAGCGCGGTCGAGACGACCGTGTCTCCGTATTCGGTTGGATGCCAAGTCAATCCGAAACACTCCCCGTGCGGGCTGAGGAATTCGTTGACCAACGGATCCGCCGAGCACGTGCCGTTCCCCCTGGTCACCGCGCCTGTATCGAAGAAATCGACGTTCAATATCTGGGCTGCCGCGCGTTGCGCGGTGTCGACAGCGTCCATGTAGTCGGTCTGCGCTCCGTGTCCGGCTGCACGGTCGATATGCGCGCCGCGACCACCCGCGCGTCGCGAAGCTCATTTCTGACCCTCGAAAAGCGGTGACAGGCAACCGGTTTCAAAATCGACACCGAGGTGTCCACCAGCGGCACCCGGCTTACGCAGACCGAACGGCAGCGTCGGGTAGCGACGCCGAGACGCGTTCGCGGGTGCGCAGCGACGCCCAGAGGGCGGCGGTGGCGGCGGTGCAGGCGGCGGCGCCACCGACGTGGATCGCGACGAGGGCTGCGGGCACGTCGGTGAAGTACTGGACGATGCCGATCAGCGACTGCGCGCCGACCAGGCCGAGCAGTACGAACAGCCGCGAGCGGACGGCGGGAGTGATGCCGACAGCGAACAGCCCGAAGGCCAAGCCGATCAGCAGAGCCAGGTAACCGACAAGCAGTTGCGAATGCAGGTGCACCAGGGTGACGATCTCGACCTGCAGGCGCTCGACCTGGCGCTCGATGCTCTTGTCGCCCGCGTGCGGACCGGCGCCGGTTACCAGAGTTCCCGCGATGAGCACGGCGGAGAGGGCGACGCCGCTGAGTGCGGTGAGCCAGCGCAGTGGGGTGGGGGCCTGGATCACTTCGATGCCGTCGTCGGGTGCACTGACCTTCGCGAACATCACCACCGAAACCCAGACCATGAGCATCGACGCGAGCAGGTGCACAGAGACGGTCCACCACAGCAGGCCGGTGCGGACGGTCATGCCGCCGATGATCGCCTGCAGGACGGTGCCGCCCGGCATCAACCACGCGTAGACCAGCACCTCGCGGCGGCGGCGGGCGCGCGTGACGGCCAGCACGATGAGTGCGGCGCACAGGGTCACCGCGAACGACAGCAGGCGGTTGCTGAACTCGACGGTCTGATGCAGGACCGGGACCTCGGAGACGCCGATCGGGGTGAAGCTGCCGGGAAAGCATTGCGGCCAGGTCGGGCAGCCGAGACCGGAAGCGGTGACACGCACGATCGCGCCGGTGACCGCAATGCCTGCTTGCGACAGGATGACGGCGGCCGCGATCCAACGCTGCACCTTCAGTGAGGGGAGCGGAAGCTTGTCGACGAGACGCAAAAATGCGCGATACAGCACGCGAACGATGGTAGCGGCTGCCGGTTGGGACGACTCACCCGGTCTACTACGTGGTGTCGTTGTGCAACTCAGTCGAAGCGGAAGAAACGGGTTGCCAGGAGCGCGGACACCGCGCCCCACGCGGCGAGGACCGCGATGCCGAACCAGTCGACAGTGCTGCGCATAGCGTCTTCGAGAGTGACCGCGAGCGCACCCGAGGGGACAAGCCTGGCCAGCACGTTCACCGCGGTCGGCAGGTCGTCGGAGGCGAAGACGATGCTGGCGACACCGAGCATCACGAACCACAGGATATTGGCGAGCGCGAGCACGATTTCCGCCTTGAGGGTGCCGCCGAGCAGCAGCCCCATCGCCGCGAAAGTCGCGGTGCCCAGTGCGATCACCAGCGCGCCGAGCGCGAGTCCGGCGAGATCGGGCCGCCAACCGAGCGCGAAGCCGATGACGCCGAGCAGGATGGCCTGCAATACCACCACGATCAGCACCGCCGCGCACTTGCCGCCGACAATGCCCCAGCGGGGCAGCGCGGTCGCGCCGAGACGTTTGAGCGCGCCATAGCGACGATCGAAGCCGACCGCGATGGCCTGCCCGGTGAACGCGGTGGACATCACAGCCACCATCATGACCGCGGGCACGAGCTTGTTCACCCGGTCCTCGCCCAGATCGCCGAAGGGCAGCAGAGACAGCCCGACCAGCAGCGTGATCGGGATGAACATGGTCAGCAGCAGTTGTTCGCCATTGCGCAACAACAGGATCAGCTCGAGTCTGGTCTGCGCACGCATCATGGAGGCCCAGCCGTTGGGGCGCGAGTCGGGGGTGAAGGTGCCGGGTGCGAACCGGTTTCCGACGAGATCGGGCTGGTTCATCCGCGTAGGTCCCGTCCGGTGAGTTCCAGGAAGACGTCTTCGAGGCGGCGCTGGTCGATCCGGATGTCGGTGGCGAGCACGTTGACCCTGGCACACCACGCGGTCACCGTCGCCAGCACCTGTGGATTGATCTCGCCCTCGACCAAGTAGCAGCCCGGCGTCGTCTCGCGCGGCGAGAAACCTTCCGGCAGTGCCGTTTTCAACAGTTCGAGATCGAGTTTCGGTGGGGCGGAGAAGCGTAGCTGTCCGGCGGCGCCGTGCGCGGTCACCTCGGCGGGCGTACCGGCGGCGACGATGCTGCCGTGGTCGATGATCACCAGTTGGTCGGCGAGCTGTTCGGCCTCGTCCATCAGGTGCGTGGTGAGCAGGACGGTGACCCCGTCGCGGCGCAGCGCGTCGATCAGCTCCCACACGATCAGCCTGGCCTGGGCGTCCAGGCCTGCGGTCGGTTCGTCGAGGAACACGATCTCCGGCTTGCCGACCAGCGCACACGCCAGCGCGAGCCGTTGTTGCTGCCCGCCGGAAAGACGGCGGTACGGGGTGCGCCGGTTGTCTTGCAGGCCGAGGGTTTTCAGTAGCCAATCGGGGTCGATCGGGTCGGCGGAATAGGCCGCGACCAGGTCGAGCATTTCGCCCGCCCGCGCGCCAGGGTAGGCGCCGCCGCCCTGCAGCATCACGCCGATGCGCGGCCGAAGACGATCGGAGTCGGCGATCGGATCCAGGCCGAGCACTCGCACCGACCCGGCGTCGGGCGTCACGAAGCCTTCGCACATTTCGACGGTGGTGGTCTTGCCTGCGCCGTTCGGTCCGAGCAGCGCGAGCACTTGTGCCTGCTCGACATCGAAGCTGATCCCGTCGACCGCGGTGGTCTCGCCGTAACGCTTGACGACGCCGTCGATGCGCACGGCGGGTCCGGAGGCTGCGGTCACGATGAGACACCGTAGGACGTCGGCTGCTGTGACGGAGCCGACACCCCCGACTGGCCACGCCACGGTAGCGCATTGCGGGTGATCACGATGAACAGCAGGCACACGATCACGGTGACGATCGCCGAGCCGACGATCTGGAAGACCTCGAACTCCCCGCCGCGTGGCATCTGCAGCACGCTGACGATCGCCGAGAACAGGATGGCGGGCACGCGGAATATCGGCCGGGTCGCCCATGCTGCCAACGGCACGATCGCCCACAGCAGATACCAGGGCTGCACCACCGGGAACAGCAGCACGATGGCGCCGAGCGAGACGCCGAGCGCTCCGACCGGATGCAGTCGCCCGGTTCCGGTGGCGACCAGCATGCGCACCGTCACAAACGCCGCGACCGCTGCCGCGATCGGCCGGGTGATGCTCAGCATCGCTGTGGTGTGGTCGCCGAGGCCGAGCAGCACGCCGCCGAATCCGGTGACGATGCCGACCGCGGTGGGCAGCGACATCCAGCTGCGCACCGCGTTCGCGGTATTGAGCGTATAGATCCAGCCGAACCCGAGGCCGCTCAGTGAACTGATCAAAGCTGTGGTGCTGAGCGCGATTGCGCCGAGTAGCGCGGCGGAGATGACGAGCGAGCGCATACCGCCGCCCCATTTACGGGCCAGTGCGACCCAGACGAATCCCATGGTGACAATCGAGGTGATCTTGATCGACGAGGACAAGGTGATGACCACCGCCCCGCCGATCAACAGCGCGTAGGCCCGTCCGTCGAACGGTTCGATGTCGATCGCGCGCAGGCAGAGCTCCAGGCCTGCGAGCATCAGCCCGAGCATCAGCGCATCGTTGTGCACGCCGCCGACGAGATGGAACAGCACCAGCGGGTTGGCCGCGCCGAGCCACAGCGCGCTCACCGGCGCCACCCCGCAGCGCGCCGACAGCCGCGGCAGCGCCCAGACGATCAGCGCGACGCCGGCCAGCGCGAGGATTCGGTGCATCCAGACGCCCATGATGATGTTGTCGCCGGTCAGCGCGGCGATGCCGCGTCCCATCCACAGGAACAGCGGGCCGTACGGTGCCGGCGTCTCGCGCCAGATGTTCGGGACATTTCTGGTCAGCACATTGTCGTTTCCGAGTGCCTGGGCCGGCCCCATCTCATAGGGGTCGATGCCGCGCGCGGCGATCTCGCTCTGTGCCAGATAGGAATACACGTCGTTGCTGAACAGCGGCGGCGCGATACACAGCGGCAGGATCCACAGCAGCAGCGTGCGGTCGAGCTGCGAGCGGGTCAGCCGGTGCAGGGGCGAGCCACCCAGACCGCCGACCGCGAAACGGCCGAGCAGCAGCCACGCGAGCACCACCATCGTGGTGCCGACCATGCACACCGCCAGCGACCCGGTGTGCGCGCGCCCGAAGATTGCGATGATGCGGATGCCCGAGGTGGGATTCTGCAGCACCGGCTGGGCTCCGACGCCGAGCGCGCTGATCACCATCAGCACCGTCCCGGTCGCGCCCAGCAGGCGGATCCGATCGAGCTGCGCCATCTCCCGGCGGTCGAGCTCCGGGACCTCTGATTCGTCGCGATGCAGAACCGCGACAGTGTGATCGGCGGCAGGCGCGTCGAGCCCGAGTACCCGGCGTCCGAGTGCCTTTGTGCTGCGCCGCGCGCTGTCGAGTACCGCCACCAGACGAAGCCTAGAGGAATACGGGTGCCCTCACCGTGGCGGACGGCAGCCGACTATCTCGAGCTGTTGGCCGGCGTCGGTGGAGCAGAATTGGCGGCATGGTTTCGGAATCGAGGCGGTGGATCGATTCCGCGGCGGCGGAGTTGCTCGCCCGGTGCGGGTAGACGGGTTCGGATTGAAGGCGTTGAGCGAAGCGGCGGGGCTGCCGTCCTCGATCTCGTCGCCACCGGCCGTTTCGACCCGTCGCTGGTCATCACCGCGACGTACACCTGGGACGAGGCCATCGACGCGCTGTTGCAAACGCCGCTCGAACTCGTTGCGGTGCGCTAGATCTCGGCAGCCGGCGCTGGATCGTCGGGGTGATCGGGTGGCACTGCGAGTGGTGCACGTAGGCGGTGACGTGGTCGAGTGTGCGTCGTTGTGCTCCACCCAACCCGCCGCGAAGTTCACGCAGCACTCGACGATGTCGCCGGTGACGTAATGGTCGGTCGGTGCCGCGTAGGGCACGGTCGCACCAGCCACCGATGGGAAGCCCGCGCTGGATGCTGTGGCCAGTGTCATGGCGATCGTCATTCGAGTGATCGCACAGGCGTCGGCGAATATTCGGATACCGGTGATTCCCACTCGGTCGAATCCCTGTTTTCACAGTTGATTGCGCGGATGTTCGGCAGCGAGACGCAGTGCGATCGATCACAGTTGCGAGCTCCAAATCTCGTAGCGAACATCTGGCTGTCGAAGAATCGCGTGATCGTCGGGCTCGACGGGATTCATCGGCAGGTCACGAGCCCTCTGGGTCAGGGCACCCTTATTAGATTCCGGGAAGGAATTCCGCCACACTGGTGTTGTGAAAACCGTGGGTTTGCCGCATGACGAGGACTCCAGGGCCGGTCGCCGTACCGGTGCTGCGTCGTCGGCCGCGCCTGCGACCCTCGTCCCGAGCGGTGAGGGGCATACGCGGGCAGCCATCGTCCAGCTGCTGCTGGAAGACGGACCGATCACCGCGACCGCCATCGGAACCAAGCTGGGCTTGACCCCGGCCGGGGTCCGTCGCCATCTCGATGCGCTCATCGACTCCGGTCAGGCCAGGGCCAGCCGGTCGGCGCCCTGGCAGCAGAAGGGTCGCGGTCGGCCCGCCAAGCAGTACCAGCTCACCTCCGTGGGCCGCGGCCGGTTGGGGCACGCCTACGACGACCTGGCCGGCGCGGCTATTCGGCAGCTCGGTGAGATCGGCGGCGATGAGGCCATCACCGAGTTCGCACGCAAGCGGGCGCGCACCATCGTGGCAGGCATCGAGCCTGTCGGTGAGCACACGCCGGAGACGACCACTGCGAAGGCAGACGAGATCGCCGAGGCGTTCACCGACGCCGGTTTCGCCGCGACCACTCGCAAAGTGGGCGCGGGCGTGCAGATCTGCCAGCACCACTGCCCGGTCTCCCATGTTGCGGAGGAATTCCCGCAGCTGTGCGAGGCCGAACTGGAGGCTTTCCGGGACCTGCTCGGAACCCACGTGCAACGACTTGCGACGATCGCCAACGGCGATTGTGCGTGCACCACCCACGTGCCGCTGTTCGTTCCCCCTATTGCCGATATGAAGTCAGCTTCTCCATCAACCGCTGCACAGCCCGCAGCGGGACGTACGAACGACTCCGGAAGGAGTGCCGAATGACGACAACCACCGACCAGGTGCAACCGCTCACTCAGGAAGAGACCATCGCTTCACTGGGCAAATACGGTTACGGCTGGGCCGATTCGGATGTGGCCGGTGCCAGCGCGCAGCGAGGCCTCTCCGAGGAGGTTGTCCGCGACATCTCGGCGAAGAAGAGCGAGCCGGACTGGATGCTGGACTACCGCCTCAAGTCACTGCGCATCTTCGGTCGCAAGCCCATGCCGAACTGGGGTTCCAACCTCGATGGCATCGACTTCGACAACATCAAGTACTTCGTGCGTTCCAGCGAGAAGCAGGCCGAGACCTGGGAAGACCTGCCCGAGGACATCAAGAACACCTACGACAAGCTCGGCATCCCCGAGGCGGAGAAGCAGCGCCTGGTCTCCGGTGTCGCGGCACAGTACGAGTCCGAGGTCGTCTACCACTCCATCCGTGAGGACCTGGAGAAGCAGGGCGTCATCTTCCTCGACACCGACACCGCACTGAAGGAGCAGCCGGAGCTGTTCCAGAAGTACTTCGGCACCGTGATCCCGGCCGGCGACAACAAGTTCTCCGCGCTGAACTCCGCCGTGTGGTCGGGTGGCTCGTTCATCTACGTGCCGCCGGGCGTGCACGTAGACATCCCGCTGCAGGCCTACTTCCGGATCAACACCGAGAACATGGGCCAGTTCGAGCGCACCCTGATCATCGTCGACGAAGACGCCTACGTGCACTACGTCGAGGGCTGCACCGCGCCGATCTACAAGTCGGACTCGCTGCACTCCGCGGTCGTGGAGATCATCGTGAAGAAGGGCGGCCGCTGCCGCTACACCACGATCCAGAACTGGTCGAACAACGTCTACAACCTGGTCACCAAGCGGGCCAAGGCCGAAGCGGGCGCGACCATGGAGTGGGTCGACGGGAACATCGGCTCCAAGGTCACCATGAAGTACCCGGCCGTGTGGATGACCGGCGAGTACGCCCGCGGCGAGGTGCTCTCGGTGGCGTTCGCCGGTCCGGGTCAGCACCAGGACACCGGCGCGAAGATGCTGCACCTGGCGCCGCACACCTCCTCGACGATCATCAGCAAGTCGGTGGCGCGCGGCGGTGGCCGGGCCTCCTACCGCGGTCTCGTTCAGGTCAACAAGGGCGCGCACGGCTCCAAGTCGACCGTGAAATGTGATGCGCTGCTTGTCGATACGATCAGCCGCTCGGATACCTACCCCTACGTCGACATCCGTGAGGACGACGTGACGATGGGCCACGAGGCCACCGTGTCGAAGGTGTCCGAGGACCAGCTGTTCTACCTGATGAGCCGCGGCATGACCGAGGACGAGGCCATGGCGATGGTGGTGCGCGGGTTCGTCGAGCCCATCGCCAAGGAACTGCCAATGGAATACGCACTGGAATTGAACCGGCTCATCGAGCTGCAGATGGAAGGGGCCGTCGGCTGATGGCGACTGGCGTTGTTGGAGCGGTCGAGGGCGAGAACCCTACGGCCAAGCCGATTCAGAACCCGGGCGCCGGCTCCGCGACCAACAAGGGTGAGGTGTTCACCTCCTACGACGTGAACGCCTTCGAGGTGCCCTCGTCCAAGGATGAGGCGTGGCGGTTCACGCCGTTGCGTCGACTGCGCGGCCTGCACGACGGCACCGCGGTGCGCGACGGACAGGCCACAGTCGAGGTCAGCTCGGTCGCCGATGTGAACGTGGAGACCGTGGCGCGCACCGACTCTCGCCTCGGCGAGGCCGGCGTGCCGTCGGATCGCGTTGCCGCCCAGGCGTACTCGGGCTTCGAGTCGGCGACCATCGTGTCGGTCGGTGCGGAGACCGAGGTCGCGGAACCGGTGATCGTCACGGTCACCGGTCCCGGCGAGGGTATGACCGCCTACGGTCACTTACAGATCCGGCTGGCCAACTTCGCCACGGCCACTGTGGTCATCGACCAGCGCGGCAGCGGAACCTACGCCGAGAACGTGGAATTCGTGCTCGGTGACAGCGCGAAGCTGACCGTCGTCGCGGTCCAGGACTGGGCCGACGACGCCGTGAATGCGACCGCGCACCACGCGCTGCTCGGCCGCGACGCCACGCTGCGCCACATCGCGGTCACGCTTGGCGGTGACCTGGTTCGCCTCAGCGGAACCGTCCGCTACGCAGGCCCCGGCGGCGACGCCGAACTGCTCGGCCTCTACTTCGCCGACGCAGGCCAACACTTCGAGCAGCGCTTGCTCGTCGACCACTCGCAGCCGAAGTGCAAGTCGAACGTGCTGTACAAGGGTGCGCTGCAGGGAGATCCGCATTCGCCCAAGGGTGACGCCCGCACCGTGTGGATCGGCGATGTGCTGATCCGTGCGGCCGCCGAGGGCACCGACACCTTCGAGGTGAACCGCAACCTGGTGCTCACCGACGGCGCGCGCGCAGACTCGGTGCCGAACCTGGAGATCGAGACCGGCGAGATCGTCGGCGCGGGTCACGCAAGTGCTACCGGCCGTTTCGACGACGAGCAGCTGTTCTACCTGCGCTCCCGCGGTATTCCGGAGGATGTGGCGCGACGCCTGGTGGTGCGCGGCTTTTTCCAAGAAATCATCCAGAAGATCGCGGTCCCCCAGATCCGGGAGCGGCTGGAGTCGGCCATCGAGGCCGAGCTCGCCGCTGTCGGCGTGTGATCCCGAACCACTTACCCCCACAAAGGAACTCGAATTCGATGACCACCCTGGAAATCAAGGACCTGCACGTCGAGGTTGCCAACCCGGACGAGTCCGGCGAGCCCATCAAGATCCTGAAGGGCGTGAACCTCACCATCAATTCCGGTGAGACGCACGCCATCATGGGCCCCAACGGTTCCGGCAAGTCGACGCTGTCGTACGCGATCGCCGGCCACCCCAAGTACACGGTGACCTCCGGATCGATCACTCTCGATGGCGAAGACGTCCTCGCGATGTCCGTCGACGAGCGTGCGCGTGCGGGCCTGTTCCTTGCCATGCAGTACCCGGTCGAGGTGCCAGGTGTGTCCACGTCGAACTTCCTGCGCACCGCCGTCACTGCCGTCCGCGGTGAGGCCCCCAAGCTGCGGCATTGGGTGAAGGAAGTCAAGGAGTCGATGAGCGAGCTCGAGATCGACGCCGCCTTCGCGGAGCGCAATGTGAACGAGGGCTTCTCCGGTGGCGAGAAGAAGCGTCACGAGATCCTGCAGCTCGGCCTGCTCAAGCCGAAGATCGCCATCCTCGACGAGACCGATTCCGGACTGGACGTCGACGCGCTCCGCATCGTGTCCGAGGGCGTCAACCGCTACAAGGAGCGCGAGAACGGCGGCGTGCTGCTGATCACGCACTACACCCGCATCCTGCGCTACATCAAGCCGGAGTTCGTGCACGTCTTCGTCGGTGGCCGCATCGTCGCCGAGGGTGGTTCGGAACTTGCCGACGAGCTCGACGCGAACGGCTACGTCCGCTTCACCCAGTCTGCTACCGCAGGAGCCTGATATGACCGCGACGGTCCCCGCACTCGACGTGGCCCGCATCCGGGCCGATTTCCCGATCCTGAGCCGTACGGTTCGGGATGGGAAACCGTTGGTGTACCTGGACTCCGGCGCGACCTCGCAGCGGCCCGTCGCGGTCCTGGACGCGGAACGCGAATTCCTGGTCCAGCACAATTCGGCGGTGCACCGCGGCGCGCACCAGCTGGCCGAGGAGGCGACCGACGCCTACGAGGATGCCAGGGCAGATATCGCCAGGTTCGTCGGCGTGCACGCCGGTGAGATCGTTTTCACCAAGAACGCGACCGAATCACTGAACCTGGTGACGTACTCCTTCGCCGACAGCCGGTTCCCGTACCATGTCGGTCCCGGCGACGAGATCGTCATCACCGAGCTCGAGCACCACGCGAATCTTGTTCCGTGGCAGGAGCTCGCGCGCCGTACGGGTGCGACGCTGAAGTGGTACGGCATCACAGACGACGGCCGGATCGATCTCGATTCGCTCGAATTGTCGCCCGCCACCAAGGTTGTCGCGTTCACGCATCAGTCGAATGTCACCGGCTCGATCGCGCCGGTGGCCGAATTGGTGCGCCGGGCAAAAGAAGTCGGCGCTCTCACGGTGCTGGACGCCTGCCAGTCGGTGCCGCACATGCCGGTGAACTTCCGCGAGCTCGGCATCGATTTCGCCGCGTTCTCCGGTCACAAGATGCTCGGACCTTCCGGTGTCGGTGTGCTCTTCGGCCGCCGTGCGCTGCTGGAGGAGACCCCGCCGTTCATCACCGGTGGCTCGATGATCGAGACCGTCACCATGGAGGCGAGCACCTACGCCCCGCCGCCGCAGCGGTTCGAGGCGGGCGTGCCGATGACCTCACAGGTGGTCGGACTCGGTGCCGCGGTGCGGTATCTCGAGGCGATCGGTATGGAAGCTGTTGCCGCACACGAGCACACACTCGTCGACGCGGCGCTGGCCGGACTCGGCGCCATCGACGGCGTGCGGATCGTCGGACCGACCGAGAATGTCGACCGTGGCGGCGCGGTGTCGTTCGTGGTCGACGGCATCCACGCGCACGATGTGGGCCAGATCCTGGACGACGAAGGCGTCGCCATCCGAGTGGGTCACCACTGCGCGTGGCCGCTGATGCGCCGCCTCGGCGTGCCTGCGACAGCGCGCGCCTCCTTTGCGGTTTACAACACCCTCGACGAGGTAGACAAGCTGGTAGCCGCAGTGCGGAAGGCTCAGAGCTTCTTCGGGGTTGGATAAGACATGCGCATGGAGCAGATGTACCAGGAAGTGATCCTGGACCACTACAAACACCCGCATCACCGCGGGCTGCGGGAACCGTTCGGCGCCGAGGTGCACCACGTGAACCCGACCTGCGGTGACGAGGTGACCCTGCGCGTGCAGCTCGACGACAACGGTGACGTCGCCGACGTCTCCTACGACGGTCAGGGCTGTTCGATCTCTCAGGCGTCGACCTCGGTGCTGACCGATCAGGTCATCGGCCTGCCGTTGCAGCAGGCGCTGAAGGTGGTCGACTCGTTCAACGAGATGGTCGCGAGCCGCGGCACGGTCGAGGGCGACGAGGACATGATCGGCGACGGTATCGCCTTCGCGGGCGTCGCCAAGTATCCGGCCCGGGTGAAGTGCGCTTTGCTCGGTTGGATGGCGTTCAAGGACGCGGTGGTCCGGATAGCCTCCGCCGAGGAAGCCAAGCGTCCGATGGGCAATGGATTGCCAACGAATGGGGAAACGGCATGAGCGAGACACCGGTAACCGAATCCGCCGAACAGGCTGAACAGGTCGAGCTGTCTGCGGAAGACATCAAGCGCCTCGAGGATCTCGAGGAGGCGATGCGCGACGTCGTCGACCCTGAGCTCGGCATCAACGTGGTCGACCTCGGGCTGGTCTATGGCCTGGCCGTCCAGGACGAAGTCGCCATCCTGGACATGACCCTCACCTCGGCGGCCTGCCCGCTGACCGACGTCATCGAGGACCAGTCGCGCAACGCACTCGTGCGCAGCGGCCTCGTCGAGGACCTCAAGATCAACTGGGTGTGGATGCCCCCGTGGGGCCCCGACAAGATCACCGAAGACGGCCGCGAACAGCTCCGTGCCCTGGGATTCACCGTCTGACCGGATACCCGCTCGCAACGCCCCGACCCCGTGGTCGGGGCGTTGTGCATTCCGGAGTCGATCGTCCGGCGAGGCCACACAGGGGAGTACTTCTCGTATTTGCCGAAACCTGTGCCACTCGTGATGAAGCCGCACCGTGGGCCTGCGATGATGGGGCGGGAGTCGGAAGAAGCAGGCGATGTTCTGGTTGGAAATCCACGAGTTCTCGAGGGACCGTCAACCGCGCTGGGGGTGGGTCGTGATCATTCTTGCCGCCGTGCTGTCTTTCGCCGTGCTGGTGCTGGTGTTGGTGAGCACCGATGATTTCGAGGATGGGCCGACGACGACCGTGCCGTCCACTTCGGGTCCGTGCCAGCCGTTCTGTATCCGGACCCCACCGCGCCGAATGGCGGGTAGCGCCGCTCGCTGGCTATTCGAGTGTTCCGCAGGCGCGGCGCACGTACGATCGAATGCGTCCGACCTCCTCGCGCCGAGCACGCTGCTGGCGCGCTGGTTCTGAGTCGGAATCTGCGGCTGTCACATCTTCGGGCTTCCCACGGTCATTGCGATGACGGGATCTACCCGTCGTCGTCGCGCCGCGTGGCGACAACTCCTCCGGAGGAACAACATGCCGCAACGTTCACGATCGGCTCGGCTCGGCCAGGCCGTCTACTGGTTTCTCGCGTTCGAATTCGTCATCGGGTTCGCCACGAAGTTCTGGCTCGGGCCGACCTTCTTCGGCCCGGCGTACTCGGAAAAGTTCGCCGAGTGGGGTTTCGACCCGAACATGCGATTCGCCGTCGGTGGGTTGGAACTGATCGCCGCCGTGCTGTTGGTGGTGCCGCGCAAGGAGACTCGATTCCTCGGCGCCGCGATGCTGGTTCTGGTGCTGACCGGCGCCGTGACTACGCACCTCATCGACGACGGCGCGATCTACGAGGAGGTCTCCGCGCCGCTGCACTTGGTGATCATGCTGGTCGTCGCCCTGGTGAACTGGCCGGCCGACTGGAGAGATGTTGTCCCGCTGGGGAATCGAATGACGTCGCGATGAGGAGCAGGTTTGCATAATTCGTGAGCGGTGGACAACGATCGCGCTGCACATTGTTTCGATAAACGGGAGAAAACATGATGTCAGTGTCGGGCAAGGCGGCTCTCGGCCTGGTCGTGTCATCCGCGACCGCGTTCGTCGGGCTCGGGGCCGCAACCGCAGGCGCGGCCGGCGACCTGTACGGGTCGCTGGCGATATCGAACACATCGCGCGGCGCGGTCGTCGGATCCGGTGTCAACTATGGGAGTTACGAGGACGCGGATCGGCGGGCGCTGTCGGAATGCGGCGCCGCGAAGTGCAGAGTCATCGTGCACTTCGCCAATGGCTGCGGCGCCGTCGCGGTCCGCGACGGCCACTACACCTGGGCATTCGGGTATTCGCGGGTGGAGGCGGAGCAGGCCGCGATCGGGCAGCTCGGTCCCGACCCGTCACCGCTACTGGCCGCCCTCGGCAGCGCGGCGCCGAGCCGCGCTGCGATCGTCACCTCGGAGTGCACAGCGAACGCGCGCTGACGAGACCATTGATACGCGCGGTCGACCATCGCGCGTATCAATGTTTCAGCGGCGCAATACTTTCCTGGCCAGGAAATTGCCGAAGAACTGGATGCCCTGAACACCCGCGATAATGATCAGCGTCGCAACCAGCGTGACCTGCCAGTCGAACCGCTGATAGCCGTAGACCAGCGCGAAGTCGCCGAGACCACCGCCGCCGACGGTGCCCGCCATGGCCGACATATCGACGATCGCAACGATCACGAAGGTGTAGCCGAGCACCAGCGGGCCGAGTGCCTCCGGGATGAGCAGCGTCAGAATGATCCGCAGCGGTCCGGCGCCGACGGCCCGTGCCGCCTCGATGACCCCGGGATCGACGGTGACCAGATTCTGCTCCACGATGCGCGCGATGCCGAACGATGCGGCCACGATCATGACGAAGGCGGCAGCCTCGGTGCCGATGGTGGTGCCGACTACCTCCAGGGTTACCGGCCCGAGGGCCGCGAGCAGGATGATGAACGGAATCGGCCGTACCACATTCACAAGCACGTTGAGCAGGAAGTAGATCGGGGCGTTCGCGAGCAGGCCGCCCTTGCGGGTGGTGTACAGGGCGGTCCCGAGGAACAGCCCGATCAGTCCGCCGATCACGAAGGTGAGCAGTACCAGATAGACGGTGGTGCCGATCGCTTCCTGCAGCACCGGCCGCAGTTTGTCCCAATCGGTATGCATGCTTGCTCCTTTCAGGCCCGTCGGCGATCGAGTTCGTCGACCACCTTGTCGACCGCATCGTCGGGCCCGTGCAAAGCCAGCGTGACGCTGCCGAACGTCTTGTCCTGCAACGTGCTCACCCCGCCGTAGACCACCTCGAACCGGACTTGTGCGTTGGTCGCCGCGGCCAGCACCGCGCCGATCCCGCGCTTGTCGTCGATGTCGACGGTGACCAGCCTGCCGCCGTGCAGCTCGCTGAGTCTGCGGAACTCCTCGTCGCTGGGCCGGTTGTGCAGCACGGTGTCGACGAACGACCGGGTCGGCGTCGCCTGTGGGTCGGCGAAGACGTCGAAAGTGCGGGCCAGCTCCACGATTCGACCCTCGGCAAGTACCGCGACACGGTCGGCCACCGCGCGGATGACGTCCATCTCGTGGGTGATGACCACGATGGTGACGCCGAGCTCGCGATTGATCTGCTTCAGCAGCCGCAGCACCTCCTGGGTGGTCTCCGGATCCAGCGCCGAGGTCGATTCGTCCGCGAGCAGCAAGGACGGCGAGGTGGCGAGAGCGCGCGCGATGCCGACGCGCTGCTTCTGGCCACCGGAGAGCTGATCGGGATAACTGCGCGCCTTCTCGGACAGGCCGACGAACTCGAGCAGTTCGGCGACGCGCGCCTTGCGCTCGGCCCGCGGCCGGCGTGCCACCTTCAGCGGGTACTCGATATTCCCTGCGGCCGTGCGCGATCGGAACAGGTTGAACTGCTGGAACACCATGCCGATGTCCCGGCGGATCCGCCGCACCTCGGCCTCCCGCACCCCCGTGATAGGAGCGCCGGAGACCTCGACGGTGCCACTCGTCGGCTTCTCCAGTGCGTTGATCAGCCGTACCAGCGTGCTCTTGCCCGCCCCGGAATAGCCGATCACGCCGAAGATCTCACCCTTTTCGATCCGCAGATCGATGCTGTCGAGCGCGATATGCCGATCTGTGCCTTTACCGAAAGCCTTGGTGACCGAACGGAATTCGACCGCGGGGACCTGATACTCGCTCACTTGCCGTCGCGGATGGTCTGCTGCACGCGCTGCAGGATCTGCTCCAGCTCGGGACCGTTGCGCCGCACCTCGACCGCTGTGCCCTTGGTCACCTCGGAATGGGCCTGCTGCACCTCGGGTGAGTGCCAGAGCTCGACGAGCTTCTGGTACCTCGGGTTGTTCTTGTCCTCGGCCCTTGTCACCAGCGCATTGATGTACGGCTCCGCGGACGGATTCTTCGGATCGTCCTTGTACAGAGCCGAATTGGGGTCGATACCGGAGCGGTCCAAGAAGGTGTTATTGATGATCGATCCGTCGACCGAGGCCAGCGACAGCGCCGTCTGCGCCGCGTCGACCGGGGTCACCTTGACCTTGGAGGCGCCCTTGTCGATATCGGCGGGCGAGGGCGCCTTGGTGTCCGACGACAACTTCAGCAGACCCGCGGTCTGCAGCACGAACAGCGCTCGCGCCTGATTGGTCGGGTCGTTCGGGATCGCGATCTCGGCGCCCTGCGGCAGATCGGCGATGGTCTTGTGCTTCTTGGAGTACAGGCCGAGCGGCACGATATAGGTGGAGCCGATCGGGGTCAGATCCGCATTGTTCGCGACGTTGTAGGCGCCGAGGAACTGCAGGTGCTGGAACAGATTCACATCGATCTGCTTTTGCGACAGCGCGAGGTTCGGCTGCTTGTAGTCCGAGAAGTTGGTGATCTTCAAGGTGATGCCCTGCTCCTTTGCCTTCTGCTCGAAGACGTCCCAGGCCTTGTCCTTGTCGGTGGTGCCGATGCGCACTACCGTGTCGGAGGCGGCCTTGTCGTCGGAGCCGCACGCCGTAAGGGTGAGGGCCGTGGTGGCAACCAGGACCGGGATCGCCAGTACCCGATGGAATTTCACTCGTGCTCCCGAATGCTTGTCGCAACATCCGCCCGACGGACCCATGCCCGATCGAGCGCTTTCTGAACCCGGTAATCCAAGCGGTGTCTCGCGGGGTGCCGCAACGGTTTGAATTGTGCTGAGCAAAACTCTCGCGAACTCTTGGACGGGCGTCTAGTTTGCGAGAAATGCGAGTTCTGCGCCGTGTTGCGGTGATCCCGATGCTGTTCGCTCTTGCCGCCGGTGCGGTCGCATGTGGTGACGAGCGCAATCCGGACGTGGTCCGTGTAGGTGTGAACGACATCGCGCTGCCGCACTGGGAGGTCTACAAGAAGAAGGCCGCCGAACAGGGCATCACGGTCGAGTACGTCAACTTCACCGACTACAATCAGCCGAACCCCGCGCTGTCGCAGCAGCGGGTGGACCTCAACAAGTTCCAGCACGTGCGTTATCTGGCCAATTACAACGTCCGCAACAACGACACCCTGGTGCCGATCGGCGCCACCGAGATCTTCCCGCTCACCCTCTACTCGCGGAAGCACAAGTCGGTCAACGACATTCCGGAGGGCGGTCAGATCACCCTCAGCAACAATCCGGCCAACCAGGTGCGGCCGCTGCTGGCGCTGTCCGCGGCGGGCCTGATCGTGCTCCATGGCGGCGCGAGCTGGGACTCCAAGATCGAGGACGTCGACACCGCCGCCTCCAAGGTGCGCCTGACCACCATCGATCCCACACTGACCGCGCCTTCGCTCGACAGTGCGGACGCGGCATTCGTCGATGACACCTTCGCGCGCCCCGCCGGTCTGACCACCAAAGAAGTGATCTTCACCGATGACCCCGAGCGGCCGGAGCTGAAGCAGTACATCAATATCTTCGCCGCTCGCGCCGCGGACAAGGACAACCCGAAATTGGTGGCCCTCGCGAAGCTGTACCACGACCCCGAGGTGGAGGCGGCCGTGCGCGCCGAGACCGGCTACCAGGGTGTGTTCAAGACCAACGATCCCGCGGATCTGCAGGCCACGTTGCGGGAACTCGAGGCGAAATTCCGCAAGTAGGGTCTCATCTGTCCATCGCGGACAGCACTCGGGCGGCCTCGCGCTGTGCGTTCGTATTCGGTTGCAGCGCACGCGAACCGGCCAGCTTCGCCTGCACGTGCTCGGAGACCGTGATCGGCGCGTACTTGCTGCCCGCACCGATGCACGAAGGCAGCGTCTCGATCATCGCGTCGAAATTGCCGTCGTGGAAGAACGCGGCGCTGCGGCGGCGTTCGATAGTGCCGTCGACGATCGGCGGCATCACCCGGTGCAGAGTGGACAGCCACCGTTCGTTGGTCCAGCGCGTCATCAAGTCGCCGAGGTTGACCAGCAGTGCGTCGTCGGCGGGCTGCACGTCGTGCCAGCGTCTGTCGGCACCGAGTACCTGCAGGCCGGGGACTTGGTCGGCCCACAGCACGGTGACGATGCCGTAATCGGTGTGCTCGCCCATGCCCTTGAGTTCGCCGTCGAGATCGACGGTGCCCGGAGGCAGGGCGTAGTTGTTCATCCGCAGCACGTCCAGCGAGTGATCGGTGAAGTGGTCGAAATATCCGGCGGGCAGGTCGAGGGCGTCGGCGAAGATGGTGGTGAGAGTGCGCACGACGCGCGCGGCCTCGGCGAAGTACGCCTGGACTCGCTGTCGGAATGTGGACAGCTCGGCGGGCCAGACGTTGTCGGCATAGCCCGCCGCCGCGGGCAGGTCCAGGTCCGGGTAGTCGGCCGTGGTGGTGCCGACGTTGAACGCTTCGAAGTAATCGTTCATCCGCGTCGCCGAGGCCACCCCGAGACTCGAGCTCAGGTTCTCGCTTTTCGGCGGCGTGTAACCGCGGTTGAATTCGACGGCGGTCCGGTACCGCTGTTTGATCGCCGGATCGAGGGCGAAGAAGTCGTCGAGCGTGGCGGCGAAGTCGTCGAGGACCGACCGCGCGATGCCGTGCCCGCGAATCTGCATGAACCCAACCGTGCCCGCGGCCGCATCCACCTGGCGAGCGACCGCGGCCCGCTCGGCATCGCTTGCCAGGTCGACGTAGGACGAGATGTCGATGACGGGAACATCGAACTCCATCATGTGCGTGTCCTTTCCTGGCCGAGCGGTATACATCCAGCTTGTCGCCGGATGCATGCCGCGTTCGGTCATTGGGGTCACGATCGCGTAAAGCCGAACGGCGCCATATCGCTCCGGGTGCGCGGGCTCGCACCCGGAGGCGAAAGCGGATCCGTTCGATGCCGGCGACAAACGTCTGGCCTGCTCGTCCGAGGTTGCCTTGACCTCGGCGGCAACGTTTAGCGTTGCGATCGCCGGCCGCACGGAAGGGCCGCGCTTTGTCCGCATCGATCATCCGAGGAATGCCCATGAAGTTCGCGATCAGCTACAGCACGCCGTTCAACGGCACCGACCCCGACCGGCTCACCGCGTTTGCTGTGCATGCCGAGGACAGCGGTTTCGAGGGCCTGTATCTGCCGGATCACATCGCGCTGTATCCCGGTGCGATATACGGGGGAAATGAGCTGCCTTCGACGCTGCCGTATTTCGACCCGCTCGACAGTCTGAGCTTCGTCGCCGCTTCTACCCGGAGGATTCTGCTGGGTACCGGTGTACTGCTGCTGCCGTACCGGCATCCGGTGATTCTGGCCAAGCGGCTCGCGACGATCGATGTACTGTCCGGCGGGCGTATGCGGCTGCTCACCGTCGGGCTCGGTTTCCTGCCGGGCGAGGCGCAAGCGACGGGCGTGGACTTCGCCACCCGAGGCAGACGCGCCGACGAAGCGATCGACGTCATGCGCCTGCTGT
The DNA here is from genome assembly GCF_036046055.1 of Nocardia sp. NBC_00403. Classification (NCBI taxonomy): domain Bacteria; kingdom Bacillati; phylum Actinomycetota; class Actinomycetes; order Mycobacteriales; family Nocardiaceae; genus Nocardia; species Nocardia sp. NBC_00403. The sequence continues at coordinate 6,527,882 of NZ_CP107939.1, read as the reverse complement.
GGTCGGGCGGACCGGAGGGAGTCGGCTATCACGGTGAGTTCTTCGACTTCGACAATCTGTGCAGCTTCCCGAAACCGCAAGGGGCGAGCGAGCTTCCGATCCATATCGGTGGCAGCAGCCGAGCGGCGGCGCGTCGGACCGGTCGGCGGGGTGACGGCTATTTCGCCGGTGGGATGCTGCCCGAGCCCGAACGTGACATTCAGTGGGATCTGGCCAAGGCGACGGCTGTGGAGGCAGGCCGCGATCCCGCGGCGCTCGAGTACACCCGTTGGGGGACTATCGACATGACCGCCGAACAGGTCGAGGCTTCGGCCGCGCGCGGCGTGACCCGAATCGTCGTCGGACTCCAGCCGGGCGATCCCGGTCAACAGCTGGACAAGATGTCGGAATTCGCCGAACGTTTCGGATTGGTAGCGGAATTGCAGAACCAGCACAGCTGACTTCCACCTGAACTCGACAACACCTCGGCAGCCATCTCCGGCGTGAATTCGCTGAATGCGCCTGGCGACGAAGGTCAGTCCTCAGGAGGCGGTGAACTTCGGCGCGCGGCGTTCGACGACCGCGCGGACGCCTTCCGCGAAGTCGGCGCTGTGCATCAGTTCCGCCTGCTGTTCGGCCTCGTGATCGGTTGCGGCACAGACCTTTTCAGCCAGATCACCGCGCAATGTGGTGCGGATCGAGCGCACTGCGAGTGGCGCGTTGGCCGCGAGTTGCGCGGCCAGTGCGATGGCCTCGTCGCGGAGTGTGCTCGCGGTGGTCAGTCGATCGCACAGGCCGATGGTTTCGGCTTCGGCCCCGTCGACGGCCCGACCGGTGGTCAGCAGGTCGAGAGACTTCTGTGCGCCGATGACCGCGGGCAGCGTGACGGTAAGTCCGAACCCGTGGTGGATGCCGAGCCTGGCGAAGTTGGCGATGAATCGCGTCTCACGGGTGGCGACCCGGAAGTCGGCCGACAGCGCCAGTCCGAGCCCGCCTCCGATCGCCGCGCCGTGCACGGTCGCCACGGTCGGGGTGCCGACCTCGAACAGGCGCGCGGCCTCCGCGTACAGCTCGCGTGGATCGCCGATCCCCGGCCCGGCGAAGTCGGCTCCCGCACAGAAGTGTTTTCCGGTGGAGCACAAGACAATTGCTCGGCAGGCGGGGTCTGCGTCCAGCGCCGCGTACGCATCGGCCAGGGACCGGATCAGCGCGGTGTCGAAGTAGTTGTAGGGTGGCCGCGAGAATTCCACCACTGCCACATGATCGTCGCGCAGCTCGATCGCAAGGTCGTCGCTCACTCGGGACTCCAGAACGTTGCGGACAGTGACTGAGCGAACCTTAACCGAGTCCGGCAACTGCGGTGTGAGGCAGGGGATCCCCTCGGACCGAACGAGGAACGGCGAGGGAGTGGCGCAGCCCGGGTCGACTGCTCTACATGAGCTGCCATAGCGTTCCGCGGCTTTGGGATGAAGGCCGGAATGTGTTGTGATCTCAACCGTCGCGGGTGCATGCGGCGCGACCCAGACGTCAGCGCGAACGGTCGCTCACTGCTCTTCCTCGGATGCTGACAGCTCACGCAAGCGTGGCAACGCAATGGCACGAAAGGCCGTACCCGGCAGCTGAGCACAGAAGGTACACCCGCCGCCCTGTCCCAATTTCGGTAGTGGACAGGTCATTCCATTAGACGCCTACTCTTCGGAATGTAGGATGCATTGCACCGCATCGAGTCTCGCTCTACAGCGTCCGGCGTAGTGATCGCGGCCGACAACTCTTTCTCAGCGAAACCACCGTCGAATCCCACCTGGTTCCACATCTATGCCGAACTCGGCGTCCGCTCCCGCACCTCCGACGCGCCCCGGGCCCGCGAACAGGGCGCGATCTGATCAAGAGGTCATTCGTTCTGTTCCAATCGTGCCCGAAGTTCTGGCGTTAGGGGCTTGTAGTACTCCTTTTTTTCCTCATTCCCGAGCAAGTATGTGTCGACGGTTGGGGTTTTGATATCCCCGTTGTGCATTCGCATCACAATGTTGCAATCTGGGCCGCCTGTTTGGATGCTTCCCCAAGGAGTCATGGTCGCTATGGAATATCCGGTGTCGTTCTTGATAATTCGAGACACGCCGGTTGCCCGGTACATCCCTTCTTGGTCGGTCGCCTCGAACCCTGCGGCGAAGCTCTTCGGATCGTGGACGGTAATTTCACCGCGCGGTTGAGTCACTACCATATCGGTAGCCTTGGCGACATAGCTCGTTTCTTTGTGGCCGCTCTGGAGGACGCATTGGACGATCTCCCCTTCGGTGGCGGGTCGAGCCGGAACGAGTTTGTCGCCCTTTTTCACGAGTAACTCGCCCCTGTTCATCAGAGCGTCGGTGTAACGCGACCGCTCGAGAGCGACGTACTCATATGGTGATGGTACCGTCTCCGTCACATTCAACGCTCGGGCAAAGCGTAGCGCTTCCGCTGAATCCGTTGCGACAATGCCGGTTCCGATACTATCTCGCAAGTCGTCCGCGATTCCCAGTTTGACCCGTGTCACCGTTTCGCTCGTTGTTTTGACCAAGATATCCAAATGATCTCTTATCGAGCACATGTACGGGGAAAGGTTGGGGATCAAGCGATCTCACCGCCGTTCGGAATCATCTGATGCGTGTCCGGTTGACTGGTCGGGTTCCGACCGGCCTTTCGCCACTGTACCCATCGGCGCACCCGACCCATGTCCACATTTGGGGATGGCGGATCGCGCATCGGGCAAGTCATCTCCGCGCAGCTGTGCTGACTGCGAAGATGCCGGTGCGCGAGTATGGGCACCACGATTTGTTCGATGGCGGAGGTCGAGAGCGATGCAACTACGATCTCGGGGTCAGCGTGACCGGCAGCGCCGAGGGTGACAAGACGAAGTCTCGGTTGGAGGCCCGCACGAGGTAGTTCGGATCGGGCGTCGGCCGCCAGCGTGCGAGCAGCGCTGCCGAGGCCAGGGTGATCTCGAGCAGGGCGAAGTGGTCGCCGAGGCAGCGGCGGCGGCCGACGCCGAAGGACAGGTTGGCCTTCTTGTCGATGGCGTCGGCGCGCTCCGGTGACCAGCGCGCCGGGTCGAAAGCCTCCGGGTTGGCGTAATAGCGCTTGTCGTGCTGAACCATATAGGGGCTGAACATGATTGCCGCGCCGTCCGGAATGGTGAGCCCGCCGATGGTGACGTCGCCATCGGCGGTGCCCGCGCTGATCCACGGGCCCCAGAAGCGAAGTGTCTCCGCCACAACCTGTTTCAGATAGGGGAGCGCGGCGAGATGCTCCGGTCGAACGGGGCCGGTTCCGACGACGGCATCGAGTTCGGCATAGAGTTGTTCGGCGATGTGTGGTCGGCGCATGACCTCGTGCCACAGCCAGCCGGTCAGTGAGGCCATCGACCCGACGCCACCTGCCAGCATCAGGATCGCTTCATCGATGATGTGCTCGTCGGACAGCGTTGCTCCGGTCTCGCTGTCGGTGTGCCGGATGAGCGCGGAGACCACGTCGTTGAAATCCTCGTCGCGGCGGCGATATTCCGACACCACCTCCCCGATGGCGCCCCGTAGGTGGCGCGCCTTCGTGCGCCACCGCCAGTTCGCGATCACGCGCAGCCAGCGCACCTGCGGCGGCAATGCGGTCCGCAGGATGACCTGGCCGAGCAGCCACGGCACATTGTCCCGAATCTCGCGTCGCGCGTCGTCGCTGAACTCCGCGGTGAACAGCGTCGAGGAGACCGTGTCGAGAATCAGGCCGTGGGCCTCGTCCATCAGATTCACGCGTGCACCCGATGGCAGTCCCGCCGACCAGCTTTCGGCGATATCGGCCGCCGAACTCGTGTACTCGGCGAGGCGGCTCTGGCGCAATGCGGGCGCGATCATCCTGCGCCGCAGCTTGTGTTCGTCGCCGCGCAGGACGTTGACCGATCCACCTGCGATGTCCTCGATTGCCGCACGCAGGTCTTCACGATTGAGCTCCGCGTCGCCGATGCCTGCCTCGCGAACCAGATCCGGGGTGGTGAGGAGGTATCCGGTCTGCTTGCCGAAAAATATCCGCACGACCGGCCCGAGGTTGGACAGCGACGTCACAAAGGCGGGGGCGTCGCGCAGCGCCCGCAGACTATGACCTACCAGCGGCAGGTGCCCCGGCGCGGTGGGCACTTCCGAAAGAGAGTGCGGCATCACCGGTTCGGAGCTGAGCGTGGACGTCTCGCCGGCCTGTCGATAGATGTCCAGCACCGCGCCCGTGTGCTGTGACTGCAGCACCGAGTCGCTGTATTTGCCGAGCACGGTGCACATTTCGGTGAGCGCATCGCGATCGGCGGCCAGCTCGGCAATGGTCGCGGCGATCCCCGCCGCCGAAGCATCCGCCGTGCGGACACCGCCACCGGTCGGCACCGACTCGTCGAGATCGGGATCGCAGTAGATGATCGGAAGCCCCACCGCCACGGCCTCGAGCAGGACCATGCCCTGTGTGTCGAAGCCGTAGGAGGGGAAAAGCAGCGCATCGCCACCGGACATGGCGTCGAGGGATTCGGCCTGAGTGACTCTGCCGTGCAATCGGATTCGATCGTCGAGACGGTGCTCGACGATCGCCGCGGTCGCGGCGTCGCGCAAATCACCTTCGCCATAGATATCGAGGGTGCAGTTGTCGGCGCGCCGTACCGCGTCGATAGCGTCGAGCAGGCGCTTCTCGGTGGAAAGTCGGCCACTCCACACCAGCCGCAGCGGCCCGTCGGCCGACTGTCCGGAAACCGCGCTGCTGTGGTTTTCCAGCAGGGCATCGTCGACGCCGTTGGACACCACCTGAATCGGGCGGGTCAGCCCGTGCGCGACCATCAGGTCGGCGAAATGCCGCGTCGGCGCGATCACTCGGTCGGCGGCCTGAGCTTGGCCGACGATCGTCCACCAGGCATGGCGCGCGGCGCGGCTCTCGGACCGGTGCGGCATGTGATGGCGATGCGGCACGAACCGGCCGTGCAACGCGCGCATCGCCAATGCTGCCGCATAGGGCGCGGGCGAGGTGTGTTCGATGAAGGCGTCGTCCCGGCTCTGGGCGGTGTGCACCAGCGGAAGCCGGTGTCGCCGTGCCGCTTTCATCCCGGAAATGGCGACACCGTAGGTGGTGTGCGTGTGTACGACGTCGATCGGGCCGTGTGCGGCGAAAGCGGCGTCGATCAACTCGGCATTGCGCTTGGTCGGCAGCACCACCGGGAAGCCGTTCGCCTCGAGCCCGGCGACCGCCTCGAGCTCGACCACGTTCGGCCGGGAATCAGTGGTTTTGCCCGACAGCGGCGCGACGAAGAGGGTTACGTGGTGGCCCGCACGCTCGAGCCCGCGACACAGCGAGCCGACCGCAGTCTGAACACCACCGAGCGTGGCCGGGTGGTAATCCATGAACATAGCGATGTGCACAATGGGCACTGTACCGACGCGCGACGTTCGCCGAGAGCCCACAATTCTGTCGACTACCCGGCGAACCTCGATAGGAGCACAGTGCCGACGGGATCACAACAGCATCGAAAGAAGCGCCGTGAGAATAGCGATTCCGCTCACCGGAACCCGAGGTGACGTTCAGCCGGTCGTGGCACTGGGACTCGAGTTGCAGCGGCGCGGACACGACGTGCTGCTCGGCGCGCCACCCAACCTGGTCGATTTCGTCACCGGCACGGGACTCGCCGCGCGCTCGTGCGGGCCGGATGTGCAGCAGCTCTACAGCTCCGACGCCGGGCAGCGGGCGTTGGCAGCGGGCAACACCCTGCGCCTGATGCAACTGGTCGCGCGACAGATGGTGGGCTACGCCGAGCAGATGAATCGTGAGGTCATCGACGTGTGCGCGGGCGCCGACCTGATCGTCGCCAGCACCGTCACCGAGGACCGGGCGAGTTCGGTTGCCGAAGCAATGGGCGTGCCGCTGGTCAGCCTGCACTATTTCCCCTGCCGTGCCAATGGCGCCTATCCGTTTCCCGGCGCGCTACCGCCGCAGTGGCGTCCTCCGGCGCCGGTCAACCGCGCGACCTGGGCGTTTGCGGAGAATCTGCGCCGCGTGGTGTTCATGCGCTACCTCAACGATCTGCGGGCGACACTGGGCCTGCCGAAGTCGATGGCGAGCACCGCCGCGGTGCTGGCCCGCAGGCACGTTCCGGAAGTGCAGATCTACGATCGAGCGCTGGTTCCCGGGCTGCCCGAACAATGGGACGCGCGTAGGCCGTTCACCGGTTTCCTGACCCTCGACCATGCCGCCCGTGCGGCGGTCGGCGACCTCGACGGTGACCACGCCGGCATCCTGTCCTGGATCGAGGAGGGGGACCCGCCGGTGTTCTTCGGCTTCGGCAGCATGCCGATCCGGGACACTGCAGCCGTGTTGGCCGTGGCTACCGAGGTGTCGGCTCGGCTGGGTGTGCGCGCGCTGGTGAGCGCGGGCTGGAGCGATCTGGATGTCGCTGCCGCGCAAGCCGGTCCGAATGTGAAGGTCGTCGGGCCGTTCGCGTACGACATCGTCTTTCCGCATTGCGCCGCCGCCGTGCATCACGGCGGTATCGGGACGCTGTTCGAGAGCTTGCGCGCCGGACTGCCGACGCTGGTGTGCTCGGTGTCGTTCGAGCAGCCCATGTGGGGCGGGCAGGTCGAGCGACTCGGTGTCGGCGCGCACCTGAAGTTCACGAAGCTCACCACGGCTCGCCTGGAGCATGGCGTCACATCCATACTCGACAAAGAATGTAGAACTCGCGCAATGGAATTCGCTAAGACGCTGAGTACCGACGACGCCAGCGCCCGCACTGCCGACACCGTCGAGGCCGCCGCCCGGTGATAGCGCACGTTGTCACCGACACGGCCGTCATGTTCCGGCGCTGCGCGCGGCATACCCTGCGCAGCCGCGACACCTTGATCATCTCACTGCTCATGCCGGTCCTGGTCATGATGCTGTTCACCTACGTTTTCGGTGGGGCGATCGACGTCGGCGGGCCCTACCTGGACTATGTGGTGCCAGGAATCATGTTGCTGTGCACGGGTTTCGGCTCGTCGATCACCGCCACCAGTGTGTCGACCGATATGACGAGGGGCAGCATCGATCGGTTCCGTACCCTGCCGATGTTCAAGCAGGCCGTGCTGGCCGGACACGTCGCCGAAGGCGTCGTCCGCAATCTGGCTGCCATCGCGATCGCGGTCGCCGTTGCGCTCGTTCTCGGGTACCGACCCCACACCGGCGTTGTCGGCTGGTTGTCGGCGTTCGCGCTGATCACGCTGTTCGTCCTGGCGATCTCGTGGATCGCGGTCGCGCTGGGACTGGTCGCGAAGAACCCCGAGGCCGCCGGTGGGCTCACCTACGCGATCATGTTCATCCCCTACATCAGCAGCGCTTTCGTGCAGACCTCCACCATGCCCGGGTGGCTGCGCGGGTTCGCCGAGTATCAACCGGCCACGCCCGTCGTGGACACGGTGCGCGGGCTGCTCGATTCCACCGACACCGGGCACGATGCCACGGTCGCCGTGTTCTGGTGTGTCGGTCTCGCCGTGATCGGGTTCGCCTGTTCGAGCGCTGTATTCGGCCGGTTGGCACACCGCTGAACAGTTACGTACTCGGCGCTCGGACGATTTCGGTGCCGAAACACCCGCGGGCGATCTGCTGACCGGCAATGATTCGTTGGGTGGACGAGGCAAAGTACCGGGAGACCCGGCTGGCGTTGCATGCCGCGGGGGAGTTGTTGATCGCGGGCCCGCAATATCGGATGTTCGGAACCATTCGTTTGCGGTCGGTGCTCGGCGGTTTCGGCGGTGTGCGATGGCCGGTCTCGGTGGTGGGCACCGAGTTGGTCACCACCGCGGGTCGCATCCCGCTGGACAGCACATATCGCGAGGTCGCCGCGAAAGCGGGCTTTCAGCCGGAGGCGCCCGAGGGCGTGTACAAAGACACCACCGGCGTCGACCCCGATGACCCGATCATGGTCGACGCGGCGGCGGCCGCGGTGATCGCCGACTGGTTCGCCCTCGGCAATTCCGCGCTGCGCTGCTTGGCGCCCGATGCCACCGCGGTGCTGTGGCCGGAGCATTTCGATCTGTCCAGCACCCTGAACGAGGTCAACTACGGTGTGTCGCCCGGCGACGACGCCCATCCCGGTCCCTACGCCTACGTCGGGCCGTGGACGCCGCGCAGCGGCGCATTCTGGAACGCGCCGTTCGGTGCGCTGCTCCCGCGCGAGGAAGTGAACGCCGAGGCGGACCTGCTCGTGTTCTTCGAGGAAGGCAGGGCGCGCGCGGCGGAGACGATCTGATCAGCGGCTCGAGCCCGACGGATCCGCTGACGCGGCAGTACGATCCGAGGTATCGCGTGCGAGCGCGTGCAGATAGTCCGCGGTTGCGGCATCGGCGGGAAAGAAGGACTCGACGGTGATCTCGTCGAGCGTGACGTCGAAGGCCGCGCCGAAGGTCGTGATGGTGCTGAACAGCGAGAGATCCATGCCGCGGTGGCTCAGCTGGATGGTCAGCGCGACGTCGGCCGGGTCGATGCGCACCGGATCGGTGTCGGTGGCGTAATGGCTCAACTTCTCGTGCAACGCCGCGAGTTCGGGATCGCCGGTATGTGCGGCCTGGCGCGCGAGACGCGGCAGCAGGAAGCCTCGAACCTGGGCGAGATTGCGCACCCGGGGTGCGAATCCGTCGGGGTGCAAACCGAGTCGCATCATGTTGATCGGTGGCTCCAGTAGCGCCCCACGCACAGTGTGAAAGAAGATCTCGGCGGCCGTATTGGCGAACAGGAGATTCCAGTGGCGATCGAGAGCCAGTGCCGGGTAGGGCTCTTGCGCGGCCATGACGCGCCGCACCGCGGCCTCGGCCTCCGCGAGGTCCGGATCATCCAGCGGACGCTGTCGATAGGTGGGCGCGTGCCCGGCCGCAATCAGCAGCCTATTGCGTTCGCGCAGCGGAATATTCAAATGCTCGGTGAATCGCTCGATCATTGCGTGGCTGGGGATCGTCCGTCCGGTTTCGACGAAACTGATGTGCCGGGCGGAGATCCCGGACCGGATCGACAGCTCGAGCTGACTCAGCTTGCGTCGGGTGCGCCACTCTCGCAGCAGCGCACCGACCCGGCGATCCTCATCCATGCGGCAAAGTATCACCGCGCGACCGGACGGCCGCCATTACATCCCTGGTAATCGACACGCGCACGGCACCGCTGCGACGGTTACCGCCATGACACAGAACACCCTGCCCGCCGACAACAAACAACTCGTGCTGCACGGCCTTGCCGAGTTCGCGAGGGGCAACATCGAGGTCCTGCGCGACCTGCTGCACGAGAATTTCATCGAGCACAGTCCCGGCAATCCCTCCGGCCGCGACGCCTTCATCGAATTCATCGCGAACTCTCCGGTCGCCGCCGGGCGGTTGGAGATCAAACGCGTGATTACCGATGCCGACTTCGCGGTCGTGCACTACCACATGATTCCGCCCGGCGACGAGCGCGGCCTCGCCGTGGTCGATGTCTGGCGGCTGGTCGGCGGCCGCATCGTCGAGCACTGGGACGTCGTGCAGCCGGTGCCCGATGCCGCCGAGATCCCGCACGGGATGTTCTGAGCAGACCGGGTCGGGGTGCGTTCAGCGAGCGCCCCGACCTTCACCTGCGAGGCGGCTGCGAGGGATCAGGGCACGCTTGGTGCCGAGTGCCGCCGCGGGCAGCACATCCTCGGGTTCGGGCTCGGCGGGATTGGGCCGGACGAACAGGGTGACCCGTTGCGGCTGTCCGCTCGGTGCGAGCGACTCACGCCCCCTTGCGGGCAGCCGCCTTCTTCGCGGGCTTCTTCGCTGGTTTGTCGGCGGCCTTCTTTGCTGCCGCCTTCTTCGCAGGGGCGGCCTTCTTGTCGGCGCTCTCGCTGCTGCCATGGCCGGACGTGGCGCGGCGGCCGCTGGCTTCCAGGCTGCGCTGCAATGCGGCGACCAGGTCGACCACCTCGGCATCCATCTCGGCGGGGACCGACTCGGGCCGGCCGGCCACCTTGCCGGTGCCGCTGGCGATGGCATCGTCGAGCACCCGCTGGAGTTCGATCTGATACTCGTCGGTGTATTGGCCGGGATCGAAATCGTCGGACATGGTCTCGACGAGCGTCTCGGCCATCTTGATCTCTTGTGGTTTGGGCTCGGCGACGCCGTCGAGCGACTCGAATTCGGCCGCTCGGACCTCGTCGGGCCACAGCAGCGTCTGCAGCACCAGCATCCCCTCGCGCACCCGCAACGCCGCAAGTCTGGTCTTCTGCCGCAGCGTGAAGTGCACGAGCGCGATACGGTCGATGCGCTCCAGCGTTGTCGCGAGCAGTACATAAGCCTTCGGCGTATTCGAGTCGGGCTCGAGGTAGTAGCTCTTGTCGAACAAGATCGGGTCGATCTGCTCCGACGGCACGAATTGCAGGACCGGGATCTCGTGTTTTTCGGCCGCGGGGAGTTTTGCGAAGTCCTCGTCGGTGAGAATGATCTTGTCGCCCTCGGGCGATTCGTAGGCTTTGTCGATATCGGCGTATTGCACGGACTTTCCGCAGACCGTGCACACCCGGTCATATTTGATTCGCCCGCCGTCCTTGGCGTGCACCTGATGAAACCGTATGTCGTGGTCCTCGGTGGCGGTGTAGACCTTGACCGGGACGTTTACCAGCCCGAATGCGATCGAGCCCTTCCAGATCGCCCTCATGCTCCCATGATGGCGGAACGAATTCGAATACGCGAGCGAACCGGAATCCGCAGTGTCGCCGCGGCGATTCGGCGCCGCATTCCGGTGGGTAATCCGGCGAACAGCGTCCGCATGGCACCGAGCGTGCCGCCGAGATCGGTTCGCCCGGACAAATACGCCCGCTGCAAGTCGGGTGGCAGCGAGAAGAAGACATCGAAGAAGACCGGAATCTCAGCGGGCGGCAAGGCGAGCAGAGCACGCAGACCGGCCGCCCGCAGCAGGTGGACCGCCCGTTCCGCGGCGGACCACGGCGAGTCTCCTGCTGCCACCGCGTCGGCGGCGGTGAGCGCGGCCGCGACGCTGTATCCGGTGGCAGGATGGGTGAAACCGCCTGCGGCGCCGAACCTTCGCGCCCCCGGCCGACCGCCCTCAATCGGGAAACGCACCCGCTCCACCGGTTCGTTTCCGGTGAGTTCGATGCCGCGGGAACGTAATCGGTGCTCGAGGCGATCGCGCAATACCGCGCCGTCGAGTGCAGGCCGTCCGGCGAGGCAGGTCTCCTCGAGCAGCATCGCGCCGCCGCCGAGGGGCACCGCGTACAGGAAGGACGGCTGCGCCTCCGGATGTGCGCCGTTGTCCGGGCGCCAATCCATGAACAGCGGGTCGACGCGGCCGTCCGCGACGACCACCCCGTATGCGGTCTGTTCGGCCAAGGCGGCGGAGCGGGCGATGCCGCGGGCGTCGATGACCCGGGCGCCGTTCAGCACCGTCCCCGACGCCAGCGACACCGAGTGACGCTCGAGGCCGACGACTCGGTCGGCGATCACATCCGCGCCGGCCAACTCGAGGGAGTCCTGTAGTCGAGGTGTGTCGAGAACGGCATAGCGTCGCGCCATGCGGTGGCCCAGCGTGCCCCACGCTGTCGGCTCATCGACCGTCGCGCCGACAGCTGCTGGGTCCAGCCACGCGGGCAGCTCGTCTTCCCAGGCGGCGTAGGTCGCCGACCAGAGCCGGTCCGGGAACGGATCGATGGCGGTGACCGAAAGGCCATGGGCGAGACTGCGATGCGCCAACGCGCGACCTGCGGGGCCGAGGCCGCACACGATGATGTCTGCGGTCATGCCACGCCTGTCGTGCGATGTAGTTGCCAGTGTGAGGTGGATTCGAATCCGGGCATCGGTCGCGCACGTCCTTTCGTCGGGCCGAGCTTAGTGGGGCGTGTGACACCGAAGATCTCTGGTGACCATTCGCCGACCGGACGGTGATCCATTTCATATCCGGGTCCCGGACGGCGGTGGGCACGTCGGTCTCCATCCGCACTCCGTCGAGTGAAATCCCCAGGTGGTAGCTACTTTCCGCGAGTATCGAAGTGATGCTCGCACGCATTGCTCGGCAGTTGCGGGAATTGTGTTCTCGCTCACCGGATTTGCCGGTCCGGTTGTACGATCTCCGAGCGCCGACGCCAGCGCCCGATACCCGGTGTCGCGGTGGTCAACGGTGATCGGCGCGCTGGTTCACCCTGGGCTGTTGCCCGATGCGGGAACGCCAGATTGGTGGCGAAAGCCGGGCGAGCTGTTGCCGCGTCACAGGACGCGCTGCGGCATAAGGAGTTAGGGGTAAGGCAGTGTTCGAACTGACCAGGCGGCGCAGCCGGCAGGTCCTGGCCGTATTCGCGGTGTTTGCGCTGGCGATGGGCATGCTCAGCTCGACGCTGTTCGATCGGGTGCACGGCGGCGGATACTCCGACCCCGACGCCGAATCCGCGCGCGCCGCCGAGATTTTGCGCGAAGAATTCGGCCAGGCAGCGCCGAACTTCGTGCTGCTGGTGCAGACCCGGAAGTCGGTCGACGACCCGGAATCGGCCACCACCGCGGCCGAGTTGGCGCAGCGGCTGAAGAACGAGTCCGATGTCTCGGGTGTCGCGTCCTATTGGACCGACGGCAAGCCGTCCACGCTCGCCAGCACCGATGGCGCCAAAGGGCTGATCGTCGCCAGCATTCTCGGCGACGAAGCGGACGTCGATAGAAAAGTCGGCGGTCTCGCCGACAAGTACGGCGGTAGGCATGGCGTGCTCGATGTTCGGGTCGGTGGCTACGCAATGCTGTTGCACGAGACCGTGCAACAGAGCGAGCAGGACGCGGTGCTCGGCGAATCCATCGCCTTCCCGGTCACCCTGCTCGCGCTGTTGTTCGTGTTCGGCGGCCTGGTTGCGGCCAGTCTGCCGCTGGTCGTCGCTCTGGTCACCGTCATGATCACCATGGGCGCGCTGTGGTTGATCACCCTGTGCACGGATCTGGCCGCGACCGCGACCAATGTCGCGACGTTGCTCGGACTCGGCTTGGCGATCGACTACAGCCTGCTGATCATCAACCGCTTCCGTGACGAACTCGCCATCGGTGCGCAGCCGGCCGCGGCGGTGCGCGCGACCATGCGTTCGGCAGGTCGGACAGTTGCCTTCTCCGCCGTCACGGTCGGTGTCGCACTGTCCGGGCTGCTGTTCTTCCCGCTGCTCGCGGTGCGTTCGATGGGGTACGCAGGCCTTGCGGTCGCGGTGATCGCGGCAACGGTGTCGCTGACCGTGCTGCCGATGATCCTGTTGTTGATCGGCACCCGCATCGATAGCGGCCGGCTCGGCTGGTTCCTGCGGGCGCCCCGGCCCGCGCCCGGCGAGGGTTTCTGGCATCGCCTCGCGACTTTCGTGATGCGTCGTCCGGTGCCCATCGGCCTGGTGGTCGCCGCGCTACTGTTACTGCTCGGCACGCCGTTCCTCGGGGTGAAACTCGGTTTCCCGGATGAGCGGGCACTGCCGGAGTCGATGAACAATCGACAGGTCACCGAGATCATCCAGCGCGATTTCACCGCGACCGACGCCAACAGCTTGGTCGCTGTATTGCCCGACAGCGCAGCAGGACTCGACGCGTACGCGAGGAAGCTCTCGGAAGTCGAAAACGTGGCGCGCGTGGACACCGCCACCGGTAGCTACTCGCACGGCGGCTTCCTCGCACAGCCGACCGAGCAGCACAAGCGCTTCGGCGCCACCGACGCCGCATACCTCGCGGTGCTTCCTGATACGACCGATCCGGACACACTGGACCGGGTGGCCGGCGACGTGCGCGCGGTACCGGCGCCATCGCGGGTGCTGATCGGCGGCATCGCCGCGGCCAATGCCGACGCCATCGATTCGGTGATTTCGACGCTGCCGACCGCGCTCGGCTTCGTGGTGATCGTGATGCTGATCGTGTTGTTCCTGCTGACCGGCAGCGTGGTACTGCCACTGGTTGCCATCGTGCTGAGCGTGCTCAGCCTCACCGCGACCTTCGGCGCACTGGTCTGGATCTTCCAGGACGGGCACCTGTCCGGGCTGCTCGGCTTCACCGTGACCGGCGATCTACCGCCGACGGTGCCGGTGATGCTGTTCGGCGTCGCCTTCGGGCTGGCGATGGACTACCAAGTGTTCCTGCTGTCCCGAATTCTCGAGGAGTACGAGCGCACCGGCAAGAATGAGTCGGCGGTGGCGTTCGGGCTGGAACGTATCGGCCGCATCGTCACGGCGGCGGCCGTGCTGATCTCGCTGGTATTCCTGGGCTTTCTCGCTTCCGACATCACCTTCATGAAGGCCTTCGGTATCGGTCTGCCATTGGCCGTGCTCGTCGATGCGACCTTGGTGCGCGGATTCCTGTTGCCCGCGGTGATGAAGGTGCTCGGCGACTGGAACTGGTGGGCGCCGGGTCCGCTGGAGAAGCTGCACGCCCGCTTCGGTTTCGACGAAGGCGGTTCCGCGCCGCCTGTGCGCAGCCAGGACGAGCACCGCAGGCCCGCACGAGTGTGACGACCCGAATGGCCGATGGCCGCTCGGTATGCACCGAACGGCCATCGAATTCAGTGGGACGAGTCAGATGCCGCCGGTGGAGAGCAAGCCGCCGTCGACACGGACTGTCTCACCGGTGATCCAGGCGGCCTCGTCGGAGACCAGGAAACCGATCAGCTTCGCCACGTCCTCCGGCGCGCCGAGACGCTTGAGCGGATACACCGATGCGGCCGCTTCCTCGTCCGCCGAGTAGAGAGCGTCGGCGAACTTCGTCTTGATAACGCCGGGGGCGACCGCGTTCACCCGGATCTTCGGGCCGAGCTGCCAGGCCAGTTCGTCGGTGAGGCGAATCAGGGCGGCCTTGGACGCGCCATAGGCGGCGATCACGCCCGAGGAGCGGATGCCCGCGACACTGGCGACGTTGACGACCGCGCCGCCGTTGTCGCGCATCCAGGCCTTGTACGCCTCCTGGATGTAGCCGAGTGCGGCGACGACATTGACGTCGAAGATCTTGCGGACGGCGTCGAGGTCGGCCTCCATCAGCGAGCCGTAGACCGGGTTGATGCCGGTGTTGTTGATCAGGATGTCCAGCGAGCCGAACTCGGAGACCGCCCGTCCGACCGCCGCTGCCCGGCTCTCCGGATCGCCGGAGTTGCCCGCGAGCGCAACCACCTCACCCTGATGGCCGAGCGCTCGCAGGTCGACGGCCGCCTCGTCCAATGGCTCCGGTTTGCGCGCGGTGATCAGCACGTTTGCGCCGCGACTCAGCAGTTCGGCCGCCACCGCCTTGCCGATACCCCGGCTGGCCCCGGTGACCAGTGCGCTCTTGCCCAACAGATCGGTACTCATGTGACGTCAGGTTACCTCAGTCACATGATCTGAGCGATTGCGCTCTGTCTGCGGGTTCATAGCGTCATACGTTACCGCGTGTGACTCCCCGTTCTCGGCGCTAGTGGGTGTCGCACGGCGCGCGCGAGGGGATGGGGCTGTCCGGTGATCGCACTCAACGCCTCGGCCAGTTCGACGATGCTGGGGGTGGTGTAGGTCAAGGTCGCGCCGCTGGTGCGAGTGGGCCGCAGGTCGGGCAGTGAGGAATCGGATCGACTCGGATCACGCCACCTCAGACGGCGAGTGACAGCAGCCAATTTCAACTGGCCAGTGACAGACGAGAAGACAGTCCGCGTCGACCGTTCCAAGGCGATGAGGCGATCGTCGGCAACCCCGCGCCAACTGGTTTCGAAGCAGGTCACCCACTGCGCCGGGTCCAGGCATGAGAGGGCGTAGACCGACGGTGGGGCAATAATGCGCGGAAGTCGTGAGCCGACCCGGCTGCGTAGCCTCGAATCCGCTCGCCTGAGCGGCTGGGCTGCGGTCGGCATCGACGCAGGCGAGAAGCGTGCCCGTCCGGGCGGACGTCGCCCGGAGAGATATTGTCAAGACCTGTGGATCAGCAAGTTTCAGGCGACCTCCGTTCGGGTGGTTTCGGTCGGGTCGGTTGACGAGGCGGGTGTGATCTCGGCGGGGCGTTCGAGGAGTCTGCCCTTGTGGAACAGGGTGCCGGCGCGGACGAGCGCGACCAGGTGTGGGGCGTTCACCACGCGCCGGTGGGCCTGGGCGGCCTCGATCAGCTTGTAGGCCATGGCGATTCCCGCCGCGCGCGAACCAGGCCCCTTGGTAACCTTGGTGCGCAACCGGACGGTGGCGAAAGTTGATTCGATCGGGTTGGTGGTGCGCAGATGCACCCAGTGCTCGGCCGGGTATTTGAAGAACTCGAGTAACACGTCGAGGTCGTCGGTGATTTTCCCGACCGCTTTCGGATACTTCGCGCCGTAGTCGATTTCGAACGCTTTCACCGCCAGCTGCGCCTTGTCGATATCCTCAGCCATGTAGTGTCCTTCATCGCCGCTAATGCGCCCGGGTGCGCCGATTTCGGTAGCGCGGCAAGAACATTGGCCTGTTTATTATGGAACCAGCACCGCCGCTCCCTCGTGGCAGGGAACACCTCTCGTAGCGCCTTCCAGAACCCGAGCGCTCCGTCCCCGACCGTCAGCACTGGGGCGGTCATTCCGCGGCGGCGGCAATCGCGCAGCAGGTCAGCCCACGACTCGGTCGATTCCCGATAGCCGTCGGTGATCGCGACCAACTCTTTGCGGCCGTCGGCACAGACCCCGATCCTCACCAGCCATCTTTCCATCCTTCACTCGAGGACCCAGCCTCCATCAAACCCAGGGCGGTTCACAGTGCTGTCAGCCGGTCGGTGGCCTCATGGGGTGTCAGGTCGGCGCCCCGTTGGTAGGCGGTGTCGTAGTCGGTGCGGCCGAGCCGTTCCGCGAGCACCTCAGCAAGGGAACGCAGTTCGGTGTCGCCGTGGTCGAAGGTGCCGCGGATGGCCTGGCTCAGGCCGAGCGCGGTGGCCGCGCCGGCCGGATCGCCCTCCAGGAACAGCAGCCGGGCCAGGAGGTGAGCGGCCGAGGGGGCGTCCATGTTCGCTTGCGCGGCGTGGACGGCGCGGGGCAGCAGTTCGCGGGCGCGTACGGCGTTCCCGGCGGTGAGGAGGTTGGCCACCCGAGCGGGGAGCAGCCGATTGTCGGCGCTCTCGGCCGCCAGGGGCAGCTTGCGGGTGAGCGTGTCCATCCGGTCGAGTTCTTGATCGGCGCGTTCGACCTCTCCGGAGCGGCGGTACAGCTCGGCCAGGACGCCGAGAACCTCGATCTCCACCACCGGCTGGCCACGCTGCCAGGCCGCTCGTTCGGCGGTTTCGATGTCGTGTCGGGCGCCGGTCAGGTCGCCGGCGCGCATGCGTTCGGTGGCGAGCCCGAGCCGGGTTGAGACCTCGTCCTGCGAGCCGAGCTCGGTGGCGATCGCGATGCTGTCCTCGTAGGCGGTGATCGCCTGGTCGTGGTCACCGGCGATGGCGTGGATTTGAGCCAGGCCGTACAGCGCCTTCGCCGCCCACCAGCGATCGCCCACCTCCTCGAACGCGTGCAACGCCGTGGTCATCGCGGTCGCGGAGCTCTCCAGGTCGCCCCGTTCGCGATGCCGCATGGCTTCGATCATGAAGGTGCAGGCGATCGCCCAGCGGTCCGAGCCGCCGCGCACCCGGGCGATCTCATGGTCGGCCAGCTCATCCAGCCCGAGCAGCGGCGCCATCACCAGCACGATTGTCAGCAGCATCGGGTAACGCCGCAGCGCGCCCGTGCGCACGCAGTCGTCGATGAGCGCGCGCAGCCGTTCGGGGTCGGTGAGCGGCCCGCCCTCGATGCTCACCAGGTGAATTGCCGTGAACGCGGACCGGGCGTCCGCGGGCAGCGCGTCGCCGAACTCGGCGACCTTGGCGACGTAGGCCTCGGCGCGGGCGTCGTAGCGGTGCATGACCCAGTACCAGTACAGCGGCCCGAGAATCCGGGCGGCGCCCGAGACGTCGCCGCTGTCGATGGCCGTTTGCAGGGCGTACATCAGGTTGTCGTACTCGGCCTGGAACAGCCGCAGCGACTCCGCCTGCTTGTCCGAGCGCAGCAGCGGCTCGTGTTCCTCGGCCAGGTCGGCGAAGTGCCGCGTGAGCCCGCGCAGGACGGCTTCGGTCTCCCCCGCGAGCCGGAGCTTTCCCGCCGCATGGGCCCGGATGGTTTCCAGCATCCGGTAGCCGTCGCCGGCCCGCTCCACGATGGACTTGTCGACCAGGGAGTCCAGGAGGTAGGCGACCTCGTCCGCGGGAAGCGCCCCATCCGAATCCGCACAGACCGCCTCGATCACGGCGATACCGGTACGCGCCGGAAATATCGACATCCGGCGGGTCAGTGTGCGCTCTTGTGAGGTGAGGAGGTCCCAGCTCCATTCGATGACCGCATGGAGGGTCTGCTGGCGGGGTTGGGCGGTCCGGTTGCCGGTGCTGAGCAGCCGGAAGCGGTCATCCAGCCGCCGGGCGATCTGCTCGGCGCTTACGGTCCGCAGTCGCGCCGCGGCCAGCTCCAGAGCCAGCGGCAACCCGTCCAGCCGGCGCACGATGTCCACGATCGGGGCCGCGGTGGTCGCGTCCAGGACAAAGCTGGGCTGTACGGCTGCCGCCCGGTCCAGGAACAGCCGCACCGCGGCCGATGCGGAGGCACGATCGGGGTCCGCGTGCGCCGGGGGGAGGTCGAGCGGGCCGAGGCGGCACAGCGTCTCCCCCATGACCTCGAGCGGCTCTCGGCTCGTGGCCAGGATGGTCAGGTACGGCTGGCGCTCCAGCAGCTGTCCGGCGAGCTGAGCGGCGGGTTCGGAGATCTGTTCGCAGTTGTCCAGCACCAGCACGCCCTCACCACCGGCGAGCAGGTTGACCACCCGCTCCAGCGGCGTGCCGGACGGCTGGGCTTCGGCGACGCTGAGCGAGCCCAGCACCGCCTCCAGCAGCCCGTCGGCCGTGTCCACCGCGGCCAGGGAGACGAGCCAGACCCGGCCGCGCTGATGGGCCCGACGCCGGCTCACCGCATCCACGGCCAGCCGGGTCTTGCCCACTCCTCCGGGCCCCACGATGGTGACCAGCCGGGAGGTCTCCAGCAACCCGGCCAGCAACCTCAACTCGTCCTCCCGGCCGACGAAGCTGGTCAGCTGGGCCGGCAGACGGCCTCGCACCGCCTCCGGCCGGACCTGTTCCGCCTCGGGGATCTCCAGCTCACCCCGCAGCACGGCGAGATGCGTCTTGCACAACTCCTCGGAAGGGTTGACGCCCAGCTCCTCGGCGAGCGTGCCACGGACCTCCTCGAACACGGCCAGCGCATCGGACTGGCGGCCCGCCGCATGCAAGGCTCGCATCCGCAGCCCGGCCAGCCGTTCCCGCAGCGGATGCTCAGCGGCCGCCGCCTCCACGTCGGCCAGGATCTCGCCATGGCGCCCGAGCCGCAGCTCCGCCTCGAAGCGGTCTTCGGTGGCGCCGACGCGCAGTTCGTCCAGGCGCGCGCCAGCCGTACCGGCGAAAGGAATGTCGCGCACGTCGGCCAGCGAGTCTCCCCGCCACAGCGCCAGCGCCTCGTCCAGCAGCGAGGCCGCCCGCTGCACAGCGCCCGCGGCCAATTCGCGGCTGCCTCGCTTGGCCAGCTCCTCGAAGCGGACCGCGTCGACCTGCTTGCTGCGCAGGCGATACCCGCCGGCCACCGTCTCCACGACCCCGGCCCCGGCCAAGGCCTTGCGCAGCCGATGCACCAACGCGTGCAACGCGTTGACGGTGCCTCCGGAGGAGTGTTCCCCCCACAGGCCGTCGAGCAGCGAATCGACCGACACCATTTCGTTCCCGGCCAGTGCCAGCCTGGCCAGCAGCGCGCGAACCCTGGTGCCGCCCAGGTCGATCGGTGCGCCGTCGTCGGCATACGCAAGAACCGGCCCCAGCACCTCAATCCGCATGCACGACAGGCTATTCGGTGGGCTGAAAGCGCCTTACAGCGAGCCGGTGCCGGATGGAAGAGGGATATAAGAGGCCTGTCAGAGCTGCTGGACATCGTGGAGGACGTCACGAAGAAACATCCCGAAAGGAAGTGCGATGGCAACAAACGAGAACGTGCAGCAGGTGCTCGACTGGGCCGTGGCCGAGGTCGGCATCCCCGGCATCGTGGCCGAGGTCAAGGATGGGGACCGGACCTGGTTCGGCACCGCCGGTGTGGCCGACCTCGAGACCGGCTCCCCGCGCCAGCCGGGGGAGAACATCCATACCGGCAGCTGCGGCAAGAGTTTCACCGCCGCCGTGCTGCTGGCTCTGGAGGCCGAGGGCCGCCTCAGCCTGGAAGACACGGTCAACGTTCACCTGCCCGGCATGCTGGACGTCAACGGCTACGACGGCGACACGATCACCATCAGGCACCTGCTCAGCAACACCAGCGGACTGTTCCCCACCGGCCTGGCCCCGGAGGTCAGTTACCGCTACGCCACCCGCTCCGGGCTCGTCCGGCATCGCTTCGACACCTTCAGCACCGAAGAGCTGCTGCGGGTGGCGGTGTCCCAGCCGCCGGTCGGTGCGCCCGGCGAGCGCTTCGAGTACGCCAACGGCGGCTTCTACATCGCCGGCGCGATCATCGAGAAGGTCACTGGCAACAGCTACGCCGACGAGGTCGAGCGCAGAGTCACCCGGCCGCTCGGGCTGACCCACACCCGCGTGCGCCCCACCACCGACACCGGCTACCCCACTCCGCACCCGCGCGGCTACTCCCACCAGTTCCTCAAGGACGGTGCCGACCCCGCCGCGGTCACCCCGGAGAACTGGCAATCCCTGATGGAGGAGCCCGGCCTGCCGCCGCTGGACGTCACCGAGCTCAACTCCTCGCTGGGCTACGCGGCCGGCAACGTCGTCTCCACCACCGGCGACATGATCCGCTTCCTCACCGCGATCACCACCGGCAGCCTGCTGCCGCCCGCCCAGCACCGGCAGATGTGGACCACTGTCTCCACCGAGGGCAGCTACTGGATGCCGCACACCCGCTACGGCCTGGGCCTGTTCGAGTTCGACAAGCAGGCGACCGGCGGCCGGACGCTGCGCGGCGTCGGCGGCAGCTTCTGGGGCACCTATTTCTTCGCGGTCGGCACCCCGGACGGCCAGCACACGATCGCCGTGCACACCAACACCGAGTGGAAGTCCTGGGACCCCATGTTCAGGGTCATCGAAGCGGAGTTCGGCGTCGCCATCGGTGCGTAAGCACGCAGCCACCTCACCCATTGAAAGAATTGAAAGGCGATCACCCATCAAGGCAAAAATCCTCCGCGCGCCACCTGCCTGCTCGCCGCCGCACTGGCGGTGACCGTCAGCACGTCGGCAGCGGTAGCCGACGACCACGCCGGGTCCAGCGGGTGCCGGAGCGGGCCGTGACCAACGGCGGCCTGCCCGGCATCCTGGCTGACGTCCGCGACTCGCGGCCGACGGCCGGTTGAGCCTGGACGACACCGTGGAGAAGTGGCTGCCGGCGTCGTCCGCGGCAACGGCCACGACGGCAGCACGATCACCATCAGGCGGCTGCTCAACCAGACCAGCGGCCGCCTGAGTGCGAGAAACACGTCTAGCGATAAGGACATGTTCGAATGAAACGCTCTATCGTCGCGTTGCCGTGCCTGGTGGCAGCGACACTCATTGCTGGCACGTACGCGACCGCGTCCGCGGATCCGGTAGCGGAGACCTCGCGCGAGGTCACCACCGACGACGGATGGCAGGTGCGAATCACCAAGGTCGCGGAGAATCTGGATCGTGTTCCCAACCTGGCTGCCTCACCGTTCACCCGTGAAGGATTCGTCAGGCTGAAGGCCGTCGCCGACATCACTGGACACGGTCGGGTACCGGTTAACTCGGGCAGCGTGACGTTGGGTTACCAGATCGGTTGCCAGGTCGATGTGTCCAACGGCATGACCAT
Organism: Nocardia sp. NBC_00403; assembly: GCF_036046055.1. NCBI lineage: Bacteria > Bacillati > Actinomycetota > Actinomycetes > Mycobacteriales > Nocardiaceae > Nocardia > Nocardia sp. NBC_00403. Next base: position 6,506,075 of record NZ_CP107939.1, on the reverse strand, counting down.
CGGGCTGTCCACGGCGATCGGACCGAACATAGGCATCTCGGTGGGCGGTGCGAACGCCGGCGCGAGCGCACTAGCGATCCCGAGCGTCTCCTTCTCACCCAAGCCGGGCACGATCACCACCGTGACGTTCGGGACGAAGGAGCTCAGCGGCGCGCATGCCTCGATCACCGCTGATCAGGTGCAGATCAAAGTCGACTCGTGCATGGGGCCGGTGAGCCTGCGCTCGTACGCGATCGCGTCCACCTCGACCGCCGACGCCGACAACTCCGTCGCCGTGTACGGCGACCCGATCTGGCTGTGATACCGATGCGTGCGACCTACTTCTACGCGATCGCGATCACGCTGGCCGTCTCCGCAGGCTCGGTATCGGTTGCCCAAGCCGACTCGACAGTGCCCACTTACACCTGCAGCAGTGCACAACCCCGCTCGCCGCAGTGCCCGCCCAAGCCAACCGGAGGCGACACTCACTCATCTGCGCTACCTCCGCTGATGCTGAATCCGCCGCCCCGAAATCCCAATTCCCCAAAGCCGGCGGGCCTAGCCTCCGCACTGACCCCGCCCTCGCCCGGCCCACCCGCACCCCACCCCATCATTCAGTAGCCGACATGGGTGAGGTAGCCGTCGAAGCCCGACGATTGTCAAATCCTGTGGATGAGGTCTTCTCAGGCGACCTTCGTAGATCATCTTCCGGGAAGGCACGCCCTCCCAGGTCATCCACAGGAATTGATCATTGCTCCCTCGACTGCGTGGTCCCAGCGCGGATCGTGAACGATGCAGTTGACTACGAAATCGCCTGGCCATCACAGGGCTCCGAATCCTCTGCATCGTCGTCTTTCCCGAGCACTGGCACGATGCGACCAGAGTCGGCGAGCTCAACCAGCCACCCGATTTCTCGGCCTGCCCTGTGGTAGTGGGCGAGGTGGGTTGAGGGTGCACGGGGATTGCGCGCCCTCGACGGTCATACCCCGCCTGGTTCGGCGGTCGCTACCAGCGGCGGTCGGCCGACACCGCGATCTCGGGCCGGCAGTCTCGATTACGCTGTGGGTGTCGTGTATGCCTGGTGTCGGCCTCGGGCGTCAGCGGGTGAGCGCGAAGGCGTCGAAGCGGGTGTTGATGTCGGCGAGGCGTTCGATGGCGATGGCGAAGGCGGCGGTGCGGGTGCTGGTCCTGTCTTCGGTTGCGCGGGCGAACATTTCGTCGCTGAGGGCGCCGATGCGGGTGGAGATCTTCTCGAAGGATTGCTCGGCACTGCCGTCGATGTCGCCGAAGAGAACCCACCACCACCATGCATTGGTCGCAGAGTTGGCGACGAAATCGGGGGACACCGTGACCTGGCGCAGGTCGAGGGCCTGCTCGGCTTCGGGGGTGATGGGCATATTGGCCGCTTCGGCAATGACGGTGGCCTGCACCTCGGCGTGGTTTCCGGCATGGATGCAGTACGAGGTTGCCGCGGGGACCAGGAGGTCGGCGGAGATCTGGAGCCAGCGGTCGCCGGGCTCGATCCGGTCGGCGTCGCGCAACTGGGTGCGGTCGATCGCACCACTGCGGTCGCGGGTCAGCAGCAGGCGTTCGACGTCGAGTCCCCCCTCATTGGAGACGACGCCGTGCACGTCGGCAATGCCCACCACTCGCACGCCGGCCCGCGCTAGATAGCGGGCCGCAGCGCCGCCCATCGAGCCGAAGCCCTGGATGAACGCTGTCGACTCGGCCGGGTTCATGCCGCGGTGGCGCAGTGCGGCCAGCGCTGCCTCGGCGACTCCGAATCCGCCGACCAACTCGTCGAGGGAGATGCCGTCGACATCGGTGCTGAAGGCCTTCGCCATGCGTGCGTCGGCGGCCGCCATATCCGGGACCGCCCGGTGCGCGGCCTGTACGGAGCTGGTCAGGCCGATGCGCTCGATCGCGCGGTCAACGGCGTCCTGCCGCACACCGAAGTCCTCACCCATGGTCCAGCGCTGTTCGATCAGCGGCGCCATGGCGGCGAGGTAGCGCTCCAGCACACCGCCTGCGGCCGGGTCGTAGGGGTCGAAGTCGATTCCACCCTTAGCGCCGCCCAATGGGACGTAGTGCGCACCCGGCTCGAAGTGGATCGCCTCCTTGAGCGTCATCCCGCGAGCCAGGCCGCGTACTTCCGATGCCGAGCAACCGGCCCGCATTCGCAGGCCGCCGCTGCAGAGTCCGCGAACGAGCCGATCGATCACCAGGTATCCGGTGGCGCTGGACTCGGTGTCATGCCAGGTGACTTCGAGAAACGGCGAGTCGGTTGCCGTAGCCGACTCGGTGACGGCATTCGGCAGGGTCAGAGACATGACGACCTCCTGTTGCTAACTGATTGGTCAATTAGTTAGTACCGGAGGCGGCCGCGAAGGTCAAGGGGTGACGCTGAGTTCGCTTGCGATTGCCGCGCGGGTCCAGTTGGCCACATCTGTTCCGGAGATGGCCTCGTCGAAGGCCACACGCTGCACCGCGAGGCCGTCGAGCATCGCGGTCAGGCGCCACGCGACCCCCCGTGGATCGGACGTTTTGAACTCGCCCGAGGCGACTCCCAGTGCGACCAGATCGGTAATGACCGCACGCCATCTGCTGTCCAGAATCCTGATCACCGCGCGCAGTTCCGGATTGCGCAGTGATGCCGACCAACCCTCGATCCACAGCCGCCAGCTCGGGGCAGCGCCGGTCGGGCCGTACTGGTGCAGTGCCGTGCGCAGCCGTTCGGTCATCGTGCCGTCGCTCGTCGTCAGCAGGGCTTCCAGCTGGGCCAGGTCCCGTTCGGTGGCGCTGCGGAAGGCGCTGACGATGAGCTTCTCGAGCGTGTCGAAGTGGTAGAAGACCAGGCCGGGGCTTACATGAAGGCGGGATGCGACGTCACTCGCGCGCACGCCACTGATCCCGCGCTCAGTGATCAGTTCGAGAGTCGCGGCCAAAATTTCCTCACGACGAGCGTCGGCTTCCTTCTTCACTCTGGGCATGACCACAAATTACTCGCAGGTTCTTCTCGTTCAGGGGTTGACAAGATGTGACCGGCGTCGCACTCTTGACCCTCATACTGTTTGATCAGTCAGTTAAGACTGCTGGACAGGGAATATTTAGCTATCCTTTCCTTGCAAGGAGGACCTAGTGTCCGAACCCAGCCCCACCGGCGACACAGATTTTCTGCACGCGAACAAGGCAAAGCTCAAACGCGGCCTTCGACGGTTCGACGTGTTCTTCCTGCTGCTCTGCTCGCTCGTCGGGCTCGACACGATCGGGTCACTCGCCTCGTCGGGTCATCAGGCATTCAGCTGGTTACTCATCCTCGCGCTGCTGTTCTTCGTGCCCTACGGGTTGATCGTGGCCGAGCTCAGCGCTTCCTTCCCGCTGGAGGGCGGTCAGTACATCTGGACGCGAATGGCCTACGGCCGATTCGTCGCAGGCATCACGCAGCTTGTGTATTGGCTCTCCAACCCGGTCTGGGTTGGCGGCACTCTGTGTGTCGTCGCCATGGAGACGTTCTCGAAGTTCGTCTACCCGCTGTCCGGGCTATGGACCTACATCGCCGGGCTCGTCTTCATCTGGGCCGGGGTGGTGTCGACCTCGGTGTCGCTCCGTGTTGGCCGCTGGGTACCGGCGGCGGGCGCGTGGGCACGCATCGTGCTGCTTGGCGCGTTCTTCGTCTCCACCGTGGTCTACGGCATCAAACGTGGTGTGCAACCGCTGGATACGGGCAGCTTCACACCCACCTATGCCGGGTTGATCGTGCTGGTTCCGGTCATCGTGTTCACCTTCGTGGGTTTCGAACTCTCCAGTTCCGCGGCAGAGGAAATGGAGAATCCGCGACGCGCGATCCCGCTCGCGGTATTGCGCTCCGGGATCCTGTCGTTCGTCATGGTCGCCCTGCCGGTCGCGGGAATCCTGTTGGTACTGCCCAATCATCAGGTCACCAGCCTGGGTGGGTTCATCGACGCGTGCAAGGCGGTGCTGAGCGTTTACGGCAGCCACGAACTACCTGACGGGACAATCGAATTGACCGGCTTCGGTGCCCTCGCCGGTTGGATCGCGGCGATCGGTCTCATCGTCGCCCTGTTCACCAGCGGGGTGGCCTGGGGTCTCGGTGAAAGCCGCGCGCAGGCCACGGCGTGCGCGGACGGCGCCGGGCCCAGGTTCTTCGGTGTGCTGTCGGAGAAGGCCGGTACGCCGGTCCGAGTCAATATCCTCTCCGGGGTGCTGGCGACAGTCATCATGGTCGCGGCGCTGAATATCACCGAGGGCGATACGGGCAAGTACTTCAGTGCCGGCCTGAACCTCGCCATCTCCATGACGATGTTCGCCTACCTCGGGCTGTTCCCCGCCCTGCTGGTGCTGCGCCGTAAGTATCCGGATGCGCGGAGGCCGTTCAGCGTGCCGGGCGGACGGCTCGGCGCTGTCGCTGCCTCCGTTGTCACGACTGCGATCGTCTTGTTCACCCTGGTCCAGTTGCTGTGGCCGGGAGCGGGATTGGGCTGGTTCGGCAGTACGAGCCACCCCGACGACTCGCTGCCGACCAGTTTCGCCGGTGAACGTCTGGAATACACACTGACTCAGCTGGTTCCCCTGGTCGTGTTCGCCGTCGTCGGACTTGGCTTCGTATTGATCGGACGCCACCAGCGCGGCAGGGCCGCTGCTGTGGACACCGTTACCTCGGCGCCGCATCCCGAGGTCAGCGTGCCTTAGACCGATCATGTAAACGGCTGCGGCCGGTCGTCAATCGACGACCGGCCGCAGCCGTTTCTCATCCGTGCCGGACCACCCTGCCGGGCCGTCGGTATCGCCGCCCGGATAGGGATTCGGAACGAGAAATACCCAGTCCGGCCATAGCTGGACTGGGTATTTCGGGTGTGGTGGGCCTCAGCGCAGGTTGCGGGAGATCACCAGCCGCATGATGTCGGAGGTGCCCTCCTCGATCTCCTCGAGCTTGACATCGCGCATCCACTGCTCGACCGGATGCTCACGGGAGTAGCCCCAGCCGCCGAGCGTCTGCACCGCGGCCCAGGTGACGAACATGGCCGTCTCGGAGGCGGTCAGCTTGGCCATCGCCGCCAGTCCTGCTGCGGGAGCACCGGAGTCGAGTACTCGCGCCGCGTGATGAACCAGCAGCCGCGAGGATTCGATGCGGGTGGCCATATCGGCGAGACGGAATGCGACCGCCTGGTGCTCGATGATCGGCTTGCCGAACTGCTTGCGGGTGCGCGCGTAGTCGAGCGCGTACTCGTACGCCGCGCGGGCGGCTCCGACAGCGGCGGCGCCGAGCACGACTCGCGAAATATCGAAGGTGGCCATCAGTCCGTGGAAGCCCTGGCCTTCGTCGCCCAGCCGGTTGGCCTCGGGCACGAACACCTTGTCGAAGAAAATCTCCCGGCACACGATGGCCCGCTGGCCCATCTTGCGCATCGGCTGACCGAAGGTGATCCCTTCGGCATTGCGGTCGAGCAGGAACGCGGTGACGCCCGAAGAACGCTGCGTCCGATCGGTTTTGGCGAACACCACATAGAATTCGGCGGTGCCGGCGTTGGAGATCCACGCCTTCTGTCCGCTGATCGCATAGCCGCCGGAAACCCGCTCGGCGTAGGTGACGATGGATGCCGCGTCGGAGCCGGATTCCGGTTCGGTGGTGGCCAGCGCGGTCATCGGCGGGTTCGGTCCGGTCAGCGGCCCAAGCCACTGCTTCTTCTGCTCCTCGTTGCCGAGAGCGAGAATCGGGTCGGAGAAGAATCCGTTGGAGCACATCAGGTTTCCGATGCCCGGGTCACCCCAGCACAGTTCCTCCTGCACCAGGCACTGGGTGAACACATCGGTGAAGCCGCCGCCGCCGTACTCGGACGGGATCATGAAGTCGGTGATGCCGACCTCGGAGGCCTTCTGGAAGATGTCAACCGGCGTGACGATGTCGGCTTCATCCACCTCGCGCGCACGCGGGCGGATCTCCCGCACGGCGAAATCGTGGCAGAGTTCGATGATTTGGCGCTGCTCGCCGGTCAGCGGCCATGCGGAAATGCTGGTGTTCATATGAGACTCCTTGGCTGCCCAGCTCATCGCTGGACCGAGGTTAATTCGGTGTATTCTTCGATGCCGGATCGGCCGAGTTCACGGCCCGATCCGGACGCTTTCCAGCCGCCGAACGGGGCGAGCGGATTGAACGGCGCCCCATTGATATCGACCTGTCCGGTGTCCATCCGGTCGGAGGTCGCGAGTGCCCGTTCGGCGTCGGCCGACCACACGGCGCCCGACAGTCCGTAGGGCCCGCTGTTTGCGAGTTCGATCGCGTGGTCGTCGCCGTCATGAGCGGAGACGACGAGCACGGGGCCGAAGATTTCTTCGATGACGGCAGGGTCGTCCGCCTCGAGGTGGGCCAGCACGGTCGGTGCCAGGTAGTGCCCGCGGTCCAGCCCGGCCGGTCGGCCGGGCCCGCCGGCGACCAGTCTGGCTCCGCGATCCAGCGCGCCACTCACGTGCTGCGCGACAGCAGCACGCTGACGCGCGGAAATGAGCGGGCCCATGTCGGTATCGCGCGCGGTCGGGTCGCCCACCACCAGTGCGCCCGCCGCGACGGCGGCCAGTTCTAGTGCCTCGGGCAACAGCGCCCGCGGCACCAGCAGTCGGGTCAATGCACTGCAGGTCTGCCCACTGTTGAGCATGGCGGAGGCGACCGTGCCCTGCACCGCGGCAGCGAGATCGGCGTCATCGAGGACGACGCTGGCCGATTTGCCGCCTAGTTCGAGACAGGCGCGGGCGAAGCGATCGGCCGCCGACAGCGCGACAGATCGCCCGACCGCGGTGGATCCGGTGAACGACACGACGTCGACCTGTGGATGCGCGACCAGTGCGGCGCCCACGGTGGTGCCGGTGCCCGGTACCAGGTTCACCACTCCGTCCGGAATACCGGCCGCCTGTACCGCATCGGCGACCAGATAGGCCGAGAGTGGGGTCAGCTCAGCGGGTTTGATGACAATGGGGCACCCGGCTGCGAGCGCGGCGCCGAGTTTGGCGACCAGCTGATAGAACGGGTAGTTCCACGGCGTGATCGCCGCGACCACGCCCGCTGGTTTGCGCAGCAAGACCGAGTTTCCGATGTGCTGCGGCTGGAGCGCTTCCGGCGCGGCGTTCAGGAACCCCGCGAAAACGTCCAGCCCGCAATCGATGTGGGCTTGTTCGGCGATGGTCACCGGTGCGCCGACCTCGGCGACCGTCGCGGCCACCAGGTCGTCGCGGCGCTGCAGAAGTTCCGCCAGGACCGTTCGCAGCGCCGAAATCCGCGCCGCGGGAGGTATCTGCGCCCAGCCGCGCCGCGCTCGAACTGCCGCGGCTACGGCGTCGTCGACATCGGAAACCTGTGCGCTGGCGGCGGTTCCGACCGCTTCTTCGGTCGCGGGATTCTGTACTTCCACGATTTCCGCCGCGCGCCGCCAGTTGCCGTCGATGAGCACTGCGTCGCGGTCCCATATGGTGCTCATCGAGCACCCGCCCTGGAGTCGGTGTAGACCGCCTTGCCCAGCCACTGTCCGCCGTCGACGGTCAAAACCTCGCCGGTGATGTACCCGGCGCGGTCGCCGAGCAGGAAGGCGGCGGACTCGGCGACTTCTTCCGGCGTAGTGAACCGGTTGGCCGGAACACTGGAAAGCACCCGTGCCCGATCGACATCGGTTGGCCACAGTGCGGCCGAAGCGCCTTCGGTTTCGGTGGGTCCGGGCGCGATGCAATTGATGCGAACCCCGCGCGCGGCCCACTCCACAGCGAGGGTGCGGGTCATGGCCAGCACTCCGGCCTTGGCCGCGGCGCTGTGCACGGTGCCGGGATGGCCGTGCCAGGCATAGCTGGCAATGACATTGAGGATCGAGCCGCCGTGATCGAGCATGTGCCGGGCCGCCGCTGAGGTGCAGTGGAACGTGCCGTTCAAGACGATGTCGACGACGGCCTTCCACCCATTCGGCGACAGCTCCTCGGCCGGGGTGACGAAATTGCCCGCGGCATTGTTGACGAGCAGATCGAGCCGGCCGTACCGCTCGACGACTCCATCGATGACCTGCTGGACGGCGGCGAAATCGCGGACATCCGCTGTAGCGGTGTGGATTCGGCCGTCGCCCAGCGCGGCGGTCTCCTCCAGTCCGACCGCGCGGCGACCGAGCACGGTGACGGTCGCGCCACCGCGAGCCAGCCGCAGCGCGGTCGCGCGACCGATGCCAGAGCCGCCGCCGGTGACAAGTGCGACCTTGTCGGTGAAGTCCTCAGTCATTCGGGTTCTCCGTTTCTTCGATGATTAGTGCGTCGACGGCCAGCGCTCCGGCCGGTCCGACCCGTACGGGATTCAGCTCCACCTCGCTCACCCCGGGGTTGGCCGCGAGGAATCTGGAGACGGCGGCCGCGAGTGCCGCCAGTGCGGCGATATCGGTCGCCGGCCGACCACGCCAGCCGTCCAGCAGTGGGGCGCAGCGCAATCGGGCGATCATCGACCGCGCTGTCTCCTCGGTGATGGGTGCCAGCTCGACGGCGGTGTCGCGGAGGGCTTCCGCCTCGGTGCCACCTGCGCCGAGGGTGAGCACGGGGCCCAGCCCGGGATCTCGGTGTCCGCCGATCAAGACCTCGACGACATGCTCGGAGCGGTCCTGTTCTTCGACGACGTATTCGCCGTCGCCCAGGGCGGCACGCATCCGATCGAAGGCTTCGACCAGTTCGTATGCGTCGGCAAGGCCGAGCACCACGCCGCCGTGCTCGCTCTTGTGCGCCAGCCAGCCGGCCTTCAGGACGTAGGGCGCCCGCAGTGTCTCCGCGGCGGCGACAGCCTCCAGCCGATGGCGGACGACCATGCCGGAGGGAAACGGCACACCGCAGTCGGCCAGCGCGTTGCGTGCCGCCCAATACCCCGACAGCGAAACGCCGGCCGGTGCACCGAGTTCGGCGGGTGCGGGTGCGGTCATGGGGCGCAGCGCCACCATCCCGGCCACTGTCCGGACGGTCGCATCGATGTCCTCGAAGACCGGTACCCCGCCTGCCCACAAGGCGTCGGCGGTGCTGGAGGAGTCGGCCATGGTGTGCACGAAGACTGGTTTGCTGTACGACGCCGACACCGCGGCGATATTCTCCGCTACTTCGCGCTCGCGTACCGCCAGGGCCGGAACATCCTCGTGGTAGCGGCCGAAATACCCGGTCAGTACCGCGGCGTCGACGTCGGGATCGGACAGAACGGAGGCCAGGACATCGGCGTACGTCCCCAGTTCGCGTTCGCCGGCGCCGGCCAGATCGACCGGGTTGCTGACCGCCGCGCCCGGTGGCAATAGTTCCGAAAGTTGCGTCGCGACTTCTTCTTTCACCGCGGGGACGGTCAAACCTGCGGCAACGGCCCGGTCAGCGGCGACACCGCACTGTCCGCCGCTGTCTCCGACGACAGCGACTCGTCTTCCGGCCGGTGATGTCGTCGCCAGGCACGCCTGGGCAATCTGTACCAGTTCCGTCGGGCTACCGGCGCGATGCACTCCGGCCCGGCGGCAGGCGGCATCGACCACATCCATCCGCGAGGTCAGTGATCCGGTATGCGATTGCGCCATCCTGCTGCTGGCGGCTCCGGCGCCGACGGTCAGCAACAGCGCCGGTTTGCCCGTCTCGCGCAGTGCCGAGAGCGTGTCGAACAATTGCTCGCCGCCTGTGAAGCTCTCCAGGTACAGCGCGATGACCTTGGTCTGGTCGTGGTCGGCGAGGTCAGCCAGCAATTCGGCTGCCGTGACGTCACTCTGATTGCCGACTGACACGAAGCGGGATACTCCGAGGCCGCGTCGCGCTCCGAGCGTCGCGATCTCCGAACCCAATTGGCCGCTCTGCGACACGATGGCCAGTGCGCCCGGCTGGAATCGTCCCCAGCACAGCTCGAGGTCGCCGGCGGCGTCGTAGATTCCGAGACTGTTGGCGCCCACCAGTCGCGCACCCGCAGCCCGGATCGCCTCGGCCAGTTCGGCCTCTTTCTCGATTCCGGCGGTGACGCCGAGAAAGCCGCGCACCCCCATCTCCAGGGCTTCTGTCACGACTCCGGCCACCTGGGCCGCGGGCACCGACAGCACGGCGAGCTCGGGCGCGGCGTCCAGCGCGGACAGGCTCGGCGCGCACGCGCTGCCGAGCAGGGTGTCGAAGCGCCGGTTCACCAGCTCTACCCGGCGGCGGTGACGACCCCGCAGCGCGCCGGATGCGAGCCAATACCCCCACTTCGACTCGTCCGCGGACGCGCCGACGACAGCCACCGACCGCGGGTCACGGAATACCCGCAGACGCTCGTCGACGGGAATGCTCATAGCTACCTCGATTGCTTAACTTAGCTGATTCGTCAGTCAGTTAAGGTGTGATAGAACATCGTTGTCAAGTGTCTGACATCGATTGACCCGAATACTGATATAACTGATTCACCAATCAGTCATCAAACTCAGGAGGTCCGGTGCAGCAGCCCACCGGCGGCGAGGCGCTTGCCGCCGCATTGGCCGACCACGGCGTCGACACCGTCTTCGGCATCCCGGGAACCCACAACCTCGGTGTGTTCTCCGCGCTCGTCGAAAACGGCGTGCGCCCGATATTGACGCGCCACGAGCAGGGAGCCGGCTACGCCGCCGACGGCTACGCCCGCACCAGCGGCCGACCGGGCGTCTGCCTCACAACCACCGGTCCGGCCATCCTCAATGCCGCTGCCGCGGCCGCGCAGGCATGGTCGGACTCCGTCCCGGTGCTGTTCATTTCACCCGGTATGCCGACCGGGCACCCGGCCCGCGGCAACGGGTTGCTGCATGAGGTCAAGGATCAGCGCGCGGCGATGGACGCGATCGTCGCCTACAGCCACCGCGTCCGGTCGGTTGGCGAGATCCCCCATGCGGTGGCGGCGGCTTTCGCGGCCATGACCGCTGGACGTCCCCGGCCGGTGCACCTCGAAATACCCCTGGACCTGATCGACGCCCGCGCCGACGCCCGCGCGGTCGCGCCCACCAAGTCCGCGCCCCCGATGCCTGATGCCGGGGAACTGGCTACCGCCGCCGAGCTGCTCGCCGCGGCGCAGCGCCCGGTGATCATCGTGGGTGGTGGTGCCCGCTGGGCAAGTGAATCGGTCCGCCGGCTCGCCGAACAGCTGGGCGCTCCGGTGATCACCAGTGCGAACGGCAAAGGCGTTCTCGACGAACAGCATCCGCTCGCGATAGGAGCCGGGTTGCATCACCCGAGCGTGCGCGCCTTGGTCGAGAATGCCGACGTGGTCCTGGCGGTCGGCACCGAACTCGCCCCGTCGGATCTGTGGAACGGCCCCTTCCGCCTGTCGGGGACGACAATTCGCGTCGATATCGATCCCGCAGCCGTCATTACGAATATCGACCCGCGCGTTCGTCTGATCGGCGACGCGGCTCGGACGATCGACACCCTGCTCGCCCTGCTGCCTGTGGACCCGCGCGTCACCACACGGGCCGCGCGGGCGCGTGACGGCCTGATTGCCGACGCTGCCGCCGAAGGTGAGCCCTACCTGGACATGCTTGCCGCGCTACGCACCGTCGTGGACGAGAAGACCATTGTCGTCGGCGATAGCACCATGGCCTGCTACTACGGGATTCTGTCCGGTCTGCGGGTGCGCCGGGCCGGTGGATTCCTCTACCCGACCGGAATGGGCACGCTCGGCTATGGCCTGCCCGCCGCCATCGGTGCCAAACTCGCGGACCCCGACGCTCACGTGCTCGCGGTGCTGGGCGATGGCGGGGTCATGTTCACCATTGCCGAATTGGCCGGTGCCGCACAGCTCGGCCTGGCGCTGCCGGTGCTGGTCGTCGACAATGGCGGCTACGGCGAGATCCGCGACGAAATGGTCCAGCGCGGTGAGGAACCCGTCGCCGTGGCGCTGGATCGGGTCGATTTCCCCGCCGCCGCCCGTGCCATGGGCTGCTACGGCGTACCAGTCACCGCCGATACCCTCGCCGGTGCTGTCGAACAGGCGTGGGCAGCCGACCGACCGACGGTCCTGCACCTTCCGCTTCAGCTGCGGTGAATGACGGCCCGGTCCAGCGGGATCGGGCCTGCATCGTTCAGATTCGCTTATGTCCCAACGGTTTTGGGCTGGAAAGGGGCCATGGCTTCCTGCTGGATCCGTTCCATTTGCGCACCCATGGTACGGCCCAAGCTCGACCGCTACGACAGCCACGCGTTGGCACACTCGGGGTTCGATGACGTTCCTCGACTACGACATCCAGCGAATCATCTACTCCGCCAACGTAATCAGATCTGCCGCAGGCGTGGACAAGTCCTCGGTCATCCAATACTTCGGGTCCAAACAGGCGCTGTTCCGGGAAGCGGTGCACTGGGACATCCCCATTGCCGAGTAGACCTTCGACGACGCGATGGAGACCACGGAGAATCGCGTCCGGGCGATGCTCGCCGCGTGGGCGGCCGACCCGAACAGCCCGATGGCCGTCCTGGTCCGTACGAGCATGACCAGCGAGGCCGCCGCCGAACTGCTACGCACCCACATCACCGCGCAGTCGGTCGACTCGATCGCCGCGAGCATCCATGCCCCCGACGCGAGACTTCGCGCCGCACTAGCCGGCGCGATGCTGATGGGTATCGCCAGCCAGCGCTACATCTTGCGGATGTCCGACTTGAAAGACGCCGACGTTGACGACATTCTTCGACTCATCACACCATTGATACAAACACTCCTCGACCCGGACAGCGAGAAATAGCGACAGCCAGCATGCCGCCAGCGGAACCCAGTTGTTCGTCGTGTTGGATTCTGACACGCCGATGTGGTTGGAGCGCAGGCGGAACACTTAAGACAAAGACTGGAGACTTGCACGCATAGGGTCGGAGTCATCGGTGATGGCCAATCTCGTCATTCGATCCGTCCCACCAAAATGTCACACTTTTGATGGGATTTGCCCAGATCTGATGGGACATGATGGGCGGGTACTGGAGTGCAGAGATCGTCTGTGACCCGGTGTGATGAGTTCTTCTGAGGCACACCTGGGTCGGAAGGGGATTTCGTCTATTCGACGACCCGCAGATTTGGGGCCAATTCGAGGCCATCGGGTCCCCAGAGCGCCAGAAGCTCGGGGATCTGTGGCCCACCGTTCGGCGTCGTCAGGAACCGGGACAGCCAGCTGCCGCTTTCCGCCAACGTCACCACATCCGGATGCAGGTATCGCGGGTAAACACGGCCGCTGCGCTGGTTATCGAGATGCACGGGCTCCAGCTGGACATCCTCGCCGAATTCCTGGGGATGGTGTCACCATGCCCGTATCGCGGATCGGGGCCGGTGCCAGCTCGCGCGGGAGTCGTTGGTGGGCGGCGTCGACGACGCGGAACACGTCCTGTCCCCGGCACAGGTAGAGCAGCCCGACCATGGGCGGATCGGCGTCGCGTGCGGCGTAGAGCGCCCCGCGAAGGGCTTTGTCGGACACACTGCAGCTGTGCGGGATTTCGCGACGCGCGATATATCAGACAAGGCGAGGGCGCCGGGAGATGTCGTAGACGGTCTTGACCGGAGGGAACTCCGAGGGCAGCATCGCCCACGCGATCCACCAGCCGGGCACGACGAACACGCGGGAATACGCGATGATGACAAATGAACTCCCTGGTACAGCAATTGATCTCAGCAATCACTGCTCTACCAGGAGTTCACTCAAATCTCGAGCGTCACACACACCCAACACCGGAGTTCTCAGACGCTCACTCAGATGCACCAGACGAAACTGCCGAGGGGGAAACACCACGTAGCTGATCCGAATGATCCGTCGACCGGAGCGGTCGAGGACGACGGAGGCGCCGCGGGAGTCGAATCGGCAGTGGCTGCGGGCGCCGCGAGGACGAGCAGGGGCGCGGCAATAACAGTCGCGGCTAGGGTTTTGACGATCTTGCTAGACATTTTGCTTCCTTACAGCGAGCTTTATGACGTCCGCGTAGTAGGCCGCGCTGCCGTGCTACCGGACTGGGGCTGCGAGTGCGTTAGGTGCCGAATCGACTTTGCGACACGCGATTCGCTAACTTGGTGAACATGATGCGTCCCGATAGGAACGCGCATTCACGCTGGCCGACAGCTGCAGCATCGACCGGACCGAACAAGACGTCATTTGGTACCGCGGAAGGCGTCAACAACAGCTTACCGCTGGCTACCAGACGATTCAGTCGGAACGAGAACATTAGAAGATAACTTTCCTGTTTAAGTGAGCGTCTGAGAACTGTGTCAGGTGCGGGCGAGTCGGCGTGACATGACGGCGATCATGGCGATGTAGACGATGGCTTCGTGGTGGTCGGGTCGGGTTCCGTGGCAAAACTGGCGGCCGCTCGGTACGACCGGTGAGCCGCTACGGAAGGGGTCAAGTGGTCGCAGGTTCAAATCTTGCCGGCTTGATACCAGGCTCCGCGGTCGCACCGGGGGCGACATCGGGAGTTCGTCTCTGTGACTTGGAACCAACACGGGCGCAACGAAAATCGGCTTACGCGTCGTTCCTGGACGAGTTGTTCGGCATGGCAAGGCATTAGGTGCGCATGGCTCAGGTCGTGGACCTCGGTCGTGTTTTGCTGCGCTCGCCCGGGTGGTGCGCGATGACCGTGCGGTTTGCCGCCGTTTGTTATGTCAGCGTTGTGCTCGCGAGGGGTGGGGTTCGGTCAGCGGGGTGCCATTGCAGACCTGGCCCAGCGGCAAGGGGGTGGGGCTCGCCGGTGAGTCCGGCGAGGGCTTCGGCGATCTCTTCGATTCCTGCGCGGGTATAGACGGTGGTAGCGCCCAGGCCGTGTGTATGTGCGTGTCCGGCAAATGCTTTGGCGACGCTATAGCCGAAGTTGCGTTCTACCCAACGTAGCGTGGTGTGACGCAGCCAGTGTGTGGTGATCCCTTGTATGGCAACAACCTCCAGCTCGGTACCGATCCGGGCCCAGAGGGTGTCGTAGCGGCGTTTGCTGATCGGGGGTCCGTAGCTGTATCGCAGCAGTCGTTGATGTGCCGCAGCGCTGACGCGACGACCGTTTCGGGATTTCGGTCGCGTGGCACCTGGCAGGCTGATGCGTTCGTGGTAGTGGCGCAGCAACCCTGCCATCAGTGTTGGTGAGACTGGTTGCCACCGCTCCTTGTCTCCTTTTTCACGTAGCCGGATCAAGCACTGTGTCGGGTCGAGATCTTGCAGGCGCAGATTGAGGGCTCCCTCCAGACGGCAGGCGGTCTCGATGTGCAGGCGGAGGATGAGGCTGTCGAGTTCAGGGTCGTCGCTGGTGACGACGGCGACCCGACATATCTCTTCGAGTAGATCGGCGGGAAGTGCTCTCCGGTTCGACGGACGAGGTCGGGGTTTGTCCAGCTTGGCGGACGGATCTTCTGTGGCAGCGATGTGTCCGTCGTCGACCGCGAACCGATACAGGCATCGGATTGCGTGGAAGAAGTGTTCCTTGGTGCTATGCCCGCCGCGGTCGCTGCGTCGCACCACCCTAGTGCTGACCAAAGTCGCCGCGAGGTGCTTGAATTCCGAGACCGTTGGCGCGTCGATTCGGCGGTCGCCCCATACGGCCAAGACCTTCCTCCACTAGGCCAGATAGCTGTCACGGGTCACGGTGTCCGGCATAGCGTTGTAGACAACCGGCACATACTCTCTGAAGGTCGGAACCTGTGGTCGGTGTGGAGCAGCGTGCAGCAGGTCCCGCGCTGACACACCGAGGCTCTGCAGCACTGCTTCCGCAGTGGCGATCTTGTCGGTCGTTGTCGCGGCGGTCATGATTCCGCCCCGATACCGCGCTCAGCCATGCATCGAATGGCGACGTCGTCGAGCACAGGCGAAGGGAAGATCACCAGCGTTTTCTCGCGGGGTCGGGCGACGAGCAGTATGCGGCTGCCGGAAGAGATGGCGGCGACGCGACGCAGGCGCATGGACAGCCGTACGTTGCCCTGCGTGTCGATGCCGAGCCTGCCGCCACGTGTGATGCCTCGGTCCCGAAGGGTGCTGTCGGCGCCGCCGACGACGACCAGGCCGTGAACGAACCACCACTCGAGGCGATCGTTGGCACGCCAGCCCAGCGTGTCCAGGACCTCCTTGGCTGTGACTCGTCCGCTGCTATCGACTGCGCGGAGTCCGTCGTAGGCCCTCGGCGCGGGCACGGTGTTCGCGTGATGGATCGGAGGCACTATCAGACCCATGCGGCTGCGTGCCGACCTCGATGCAGGCGGCATCGTCGAGTTCGGTGGGCACACGGGTGTGGCCCTTGGGATCACGGGCGCGAGAATGTCCGCGTCAGCCACGCCGACCACCTGGAGAACCAAGTCGGCGAGGCGTGGGCGGGTATCGGTGATGTGTGGCAGCGCGGGGATAGGGCAACGCGAACCCTGCGGATCCGCATCGACATTGTGTTCGACGGTTACCTCAGTCACATGATCTGAGCGATTTCGCTCTGTCCGCGGGCTCATAGCGCCATCCGTTACCGTGTGTGACTTCTCGTTCTCGGGCGCTGGTGGTGTCGCACGGCGCGTGCGACGGGATGGGTTGTCCGGTGATCGCGCTCAACGCCTCGCCTAGTTCGGCGATGCTGGAGGGTAGGTCAAGGTCGCGCCACCGCGGCGCTCGACATGCTCGACGAGCCTTGTCATCAGCTGCAGCGAGACGGGTTGCCACCGGATGATTTCCCCTTTCTCATGAAGTCTGACCAGGCACTCGGCGTGATCGAGGTCCTCGAGTGACAACGACAGGACGGCGCCGCGTCGGCACACGGTCTCGATGTGCAGCCGCAAGATCAGCGCGTCCAGTTCTGGGTCGTTACCGATCGTGGCGGCGGCACGATACGACATCGTTGTCCTCGAGTCCTGTCTCCGGGCTTCGGGGCGGTAGTCCCACAGAGCGGCTGCGATCTGCTGTCGGGTAGACGACCAACTGTGCATGTGCCGGCGCGGCGGCGAGGAAAGCTCTGCCACCGGGATCCCGCGGGCACGCCGAGTACATGACCTGATGTGAGTAGGCCGCGATGCCGCCACGAAACGATGCAACCAGAATCGGTCGATCATGAGAGACAGGGGTAAAAGGCATACCGGACCGGATGACCGTGGCCCTGTGCTAGAGCCACGAAGAAGGTAACGGGGGATAATTTGTGTCATGACCGAGCGGGACGAGGTGTCGCAATCAGAGCGCACTCTTGTTGAGCGTGTGGTGGGTGTGGGCGATCCGCTGACGGTGGGCCCGTTCCGGTACTGGTTCGGAACGCGGCGGTGGGAGTGGTCGGACGAGGTCGCCCGCATGCACGGCCGCGCTCCTGGTACCACGCCGACGACAGAAATGTTGTTGTCGCACAAGCATCCTGACGATCGTGACCGGCTCGAAGCCCTGATCTGTTCCGTCGAGGACGGGGCTGCCTTCTCCAGTCATCATCGGATCATCGACACGTGCGGGCGGGTGCGTGAGGTACTGGTCGTTTCCGAGCCCATGGCCGACGAGGACGGTGCGGTGATCGGGACCCAGGGGTATTACATCGATCTGTCGAGCACCGCGGCCGACTTCAGGCGTGAAGCGCTGGACAGCACGCTTCCAGGACTTCTGGACGCCCGTGTCGTGATCGAGCAGGCCAAGGGCGCGCTGATGCTCGTATACGGTGTCAACGCAGACCAGGCGTTCGGGGTGCTGCGGTGGCGTTCACAGGAGACCAATGTCAAGCTGCGGACGGTCGCGGAACGGGTCGTGGCCGAATTACCGAAGGTGGCCGTTGACGACGTCAAACTACGGACTCGGCTCGACCACATCCTGCTGACCGTGCATCTGGGCGAACCCGACCCGCACTGACGCGGCTGCGGTCGATGCGGCCATGATCGAACCGCCCTGGGTGAAATATGCTGGTGGACAACGGGAATCGGCGCGCGTAGAGCGGATGACCGCAGAGGGTCACCCGCTCGCGATCGACGCCGGCGAGCGTCGAGTCAGTTGCGGAAGGCGTCCTTGACCTTCTCGCCCGCATCCTTCAGGTCGGACTTGGCCTGATCGGCCTTGCCCTCGTGCTGCTTGTCCTTGTCGTCGGTGGCCTCGCCGAACTTTTCCTTGGCCTTACCGGCGATTTTCTCGGCCTTGTTCTGTGCCTTGTCTACAGCGCTCATGGTGCGAGCCCCTTTCTCGAAGGTGCCCGGCCTGCGTTTTCCAGCCGGTCCTCTTGCGGATAGCCCGCATTTGCGCCACCAAACAACGGTGCAGGGGGCGACGACCGGATGATTCTGCGAACTGCACTCAGGAAAGCGGGTATCGGCTGGAGTAGCGGGGGAGTGATCACCGACGACCGAGGCGCTCAGAACGTCGGCGACTGCCGAGACGCCCAGTGGTATCGCGCTGCCACTGCCACTGCCACTGCCACTGCCGGAGCCCCGTGGCGCGTTCTCACCGCGGTGGCAGGTGTCCTGCGCGGGCGGCCCGCTGCTCGAGCAGCGCTGCCCAACGTCATCGACATCGTGTTCGACGGCTACCTCAGTCACATGATCTGAGCGATTTCGCTCTGTCCGCGGGCTCATAGCGCCATCCGTTACCGTGTGTGACTTCTCGTTCTCGGGCGCTGGTGGGTGTCGCATGGCGCGCGCCGGCGGATGGGGCTGTCCGGAGGTCGCGCTCAACCCCTCGCCGGTTCGACGAGTCTCGTCATCAGCTGCGGCGAGATGGGTTGACACCGTCGATTTCTCCTTTCTCAGAAGAAAGGCGTTTCGGTATTTACGGTGGCCGGTCTGACTGGTAGGTCGTCAATAGCCTGGTTTTCCACATTCTGTATGCACAATATGTGTGTGCACACGAATCGGGGAAGTGCGTCGACCTCTGAGGGTGGTGAGCTCGATAGTACAAGTGGTTTTCGATTCGGATTCTGGCACCGCTGGTTCGGATGCGGGCGTAGCGAGAGGGTCGAGAGTGCAGCAGCGTATTCTCCTTGTGAGCAGCGCCGACAACGGCCTGACCAGGCGCGCCCGGCTGGCGTTGCGCCGATCCGGACGTATGGTGCGTACAGCGGTGGTGACCACCAGCGGCGATATCGAAAAAGCCGTCGAAACATGCGACTCCGACGTGGTGATCTGTCCATTCTTAACTGTCCGCATTCCGGAATCGGTGTATACGCGATGGCCTACCGTCGTTATCCACCCAGGCCCGGTGGGTGATCGCGGAGGCAGCAGTCTCGACTGGGCTATCAGCGAGGGCGAGCCGTTGTGGGGTGTAACAGCACTCTCCGCGGTTGGTACGTTCGACAGTGGACCTATCTGGGCGACACGGACTTTCAGACTGCCGCGTCTCCGTAAATCGCTCGTGTACAACGGGCAGGTGGCGAATGCGGCCATCGAGTGCATTCTGGAGGTTGCCGACAAGGCAGCCGACCCACATTTCCGTCCACTCGATCAGGAAAATGCCCATCGCCCGATCTCGCATGCGAGGGCGCGGCGGTTGATGCGCCAGAGCGACCGGGCCTTCGATTGGGCATCCGATCCCGAGCAGATTCTGCGCCACATCCACGCCGCCGACGGTGCGCCGGGCGTGGTTTCGACGCTGGCACAGCGGCCCGTGCGGCTCTACGACGCACACCCCGGCCGCAATGGGCTCGACGCGGCGCCGGGGACCTTGCTCGGTCGTCGCCATCATGCGGTCGAAGTGGCCTGCGGTGGGGGCACCAGCATTTGGGTAGGCCATCTGAGCATCGATCTCGGTGATCGCTGGTCGTGCAAAGCCCCGTCCACCGCCGCGCTCGCACGGGCCGGGATAGTCCTCGGCACGATCCCGACCACAACTGCTGCGGCGGCAGGCGCCGCCGGGCAGTTCACCGACATCACCTATCGGCGCTTGGGCCCGGTCGGCGAAATCGGCGCGGTGGAATTCGATTCGTACAACGGCGGAATGACCGAAAGTCTCTGCCGTCGGCTGACTTTCGCGATCCGAGCCGCAGCGTGTCAAGACACCAAGGTGCTGGTGGTGCGCGGGCGCGGGCACGCGGTGTTCAGCAACGGACTCCATTTGGGCGAGATCGAGATCTCGCCTGAATCGGCGCAACAGGCGTGGCGGACCATCCGCGCGATCAACGCGCTGTGCCGCGAAATCTTGTTCTGCCGCCAGCTGTCGGTGGTGGCGATGACGTCGGCAGGGGCGGGTGGGGCAATGCTGCCGCTGTCTGCTGATGTTGTGGTCGCCACCGGCCACTCGGTCATCGACGCGCACTACCGCACAATGGGTTTGGGTGGCTCCGAGTTGCATTCCTACACCCTGCCGCGTCGCGTCGGCGCCGACACCGCGCACCGGCTACTCGAGGCCGCCGAACCGATCGACGCCCTCGAGGCTCTCGATATCGGGTTCGTCGATCATGTCGGCCCCGATATCGGGTTCGACGACTGGCTCACTGCGCTGGCCAGTGAGTATGTCCAGCCCGAGCGGTGGTTGTCGACGATGAAGCGCACGCGCGGGCGTCTGGCCCGCGATTTGGCCGACAAGCCGTTGGATGCCTACGAATTCGAGGAACTCGGCGAGATGGCGCGCAACCTGTTCGCCGACAGTCTCGGGTTCGAAGCCAAGCGGCGGGCGTTTCTGTACAAAACCCCGTACCCGCGTTATCCCGAGCCACGCCACCCCCCGCCTGTCCCCGCGATGGCGTCGCCGCACTAGAGCAACACTGCGGCACGGGTGAGGAACCCGGTGATGCGCCATCAACGGTGGATGACGCAGGCCGAACAAGATGCTATGTCAGGAGAATTCGCACACTGCGCGTAGCGGATTCTTGCTCCGGCGGCCGTCTCGGGTGATTGGCACCATGCCCGGCAGGTCGTCGATTCAACCGGCGATGGAACTCGGCGGTCGGATGGCGTCTCGAATTCTGCTGTCCAACAACGATAGTCCTGGAGCAGGAGCCGAGGTTCGCCGTCGAGGGCGTAGATGTCGGTGGTAGGTCTGGTTATGTCGGGTATCTCCGCTCGGCGACGATTCGTGCGATGTGCTGGTCTGTGCTGTGTCCGAGGTTTACCGTTGATGCCAGTTACTTGCAGATAGATCTCCTCGAGGAGTTTCGATGCACATTCCTGACGGGTATCTATCGCCGGCGACCTGCGCGGTGGGTTATGTGGTGGCCGTTCCGATCGCCGCGGTGGCGGCACAGCGGGTCAAGAACGTCGTCAAGACCAGGCAGGTCCCCACGCTGGCGATGCTGTCTGCGGTGTCGTTTCTGGTGATGATGTTCAACATTCCGATCCCGGACGGCACCACCGCGCACGCGGTCGGCGGCGTGTTGATCGCGGTGCTATTGGGGCCGTGGGCCGCGCTGATAGCCGTGACCGTCGCGCTGGCCTTTCAAGCGCTGTTGTTCGGCGACGGCGGCGTACTTGCCTTCGGCGTCAACGTGTTCAACATGGGCGTCGTGTTGCCGTTCGTCGCCTACGGGATCTATCGGTTGCTCGCCAGGGGAAGTGTTCTGACCTCGTGGCGTCGGGTCGTCGCTGCCGCGATCGGCGGCTACGTCGGCCTCAACGCCGCCGCGATCTGTGTCGGCATCGAACTCGGCATACAGCCCGATCTGTTCCACGATGCCTCGGGCACGCCGCTGTATTCGCCCTACCATCTCTCGCAAACGTTGCCTGCGATGCTGCTTGCCCATCTGCTGATCGCGGGGTTCGCCGAGGCCGCGCTGGCCGGTGGCGTCGTCGCGTATCTGCAGCAGGCCAATATCCCGCTCCTGCAAGTCAACAATCCGGGAGTGCCCGTCGATGCGGCAGACACCGTGGCGCCGAAACCGAATCTGCGTCCGGTCGCGGTAGCACTGTCGGTGATGGCGGTGCTGGTGCTGCTGACGCCACTGGGTCTGCTGGCGCCGGGAGGCGCCTTCGGCGAAGATTCGCCAGAGGACCTGGATCTCGGCGATCTCGGGCTCGACACGGTGCCGACGGGGCTCGCGAAGTACGCCGGGTTCTGGAACCACACATTGCTCGGCGACTACGGATTCTCGAACGGTTCCCACCCCAATATCGGTTACCTGGTGTCGGCCGTGGTCGGGATCGTCGTCGTCGGAGCGGCGGTCTACCTCATCGCTTTCAGTCTGCGCGCTCTCGGCTTACGGGGTTCGATCGACAATCGGACCGAACCCGCGCGTAGCTCGGCCGACACCGGCTCATGACCACGACCGCATCCACCGATCCGCGTCCGGCATCCGCCCCGGACTGGTTGCTCACTCGCGATGTCACGTTGTGCCCCTGCGGGTGTATCGGCAAGCGCCGCAAGGGGTCCTACCTCGAGAAGACGCTCACCGGCGGTGCGGATCTATTGCGGCAGGTGATGTTCAGCGACGACACCGCCGCCCAGCACGGTTTACTGCAACGCATAGATGCCCGGGTCAAGATCGTCACACTGTTCGGGTTGCTGCTGGTCGGGGCGTTCCTGCACACCATCGCAGCGCTGATGGTGTTGTACGCCGCGACGCTGGTTCTGGCCGCGTGTAGTGCGGTGCCGGTCGGATTCTTCGTCAAGCGAGTGTGGCTGTTCGTCCCGATCTTTACCGGGATCGTCCTGATCCCCGCGACGCTGAGTGTGGTCACCGACGGCGAGGTGATCGTGACTCTCTGGCATTGGCACGGCCGAGCAGAAGGGATCACCCGGCAAGGTCTGATGTCGGCCCTGTTGGTCGTGGCTCGCGTGGCGTCCTCGATCAGTTCGGTCGTGCTGCTGACGCTGACCACGCCATGGACACGATTGCTCGCGTCACTGCGAACTCTCGGTGTCCCACGCGTGTTCATCCTGATCATCGGGATGGCCTATCGCTACTTGTTCCTACTGCTCGCCACGATCACCGATATGTATCAGGCGCGCAAAGCGCGCACGGTCGGCGCCGAGAAGCACGACAAATATGCGCGTCGATTCGTCTTCGCCACCGCTGGCGCGATGATCGGTAAGTCGATGGCGATGTCGGAAGAGGTGCACCAGGCGATGGTCGCGCGTGGCTATCGCGGAGATGCCAAAGTCCTTGCCCAACCGCGGCCCTCGCGGATCGACCTGCTCTACGCCCTTGCTGTCGCGGTGTCCGGCGCGGCGCTGTTGGTGGGTGAGCATGTCATCACCCGATGAGGAGTCCCAGTCCTGTCAGCTGTCCTCGGGCGGCGAGCCCGTCCTGGAGTGCACAGACCTGCGATATCGCTATCTCGGAAAGTTCGAGGCTCTTTCCGGCGTATCACTGAAGGTCGCGGCGGGGGAGAAGGTCGCGCTGATCGGAGCGAACGGCTGCGGCAAGTCCACGCTGCTGAAGATATTGGACGGCTTGGTATTTCCCGAGAGCGGGACCTATACCGCCTTCGGCGCACCCGTCACCGAGGACGCCCTGGAAGACGAGCAGATGAACATGGGCTTTCGGTCGCGGATGGGCTTCGTTTTCCAGAACAGCGACGCGCAGGTCTTCTCGCCGACGGTGCGTGACGAGCTCGCCTTCGGTCCACTGCAGCTCGGTCTGGACCGCGGTGCGGCCGCGGCCCGGGTCGAGGATGTCCTTGCCCTGCTCGGCATCGCCGACACCGCCGACCGGGCGCCGTTCCAACTCTCGGGAGGGCAGAAGAAACGTGTCGCGATCGGCACCGTCCTGGTCATGAACCCGGAAGTGTTGCTGTTCGACGAGCCGACCGCCGCGCTCGATCCACGCACCAGCGAGTGGCTGACCGAGCTGATCGAGGACCTCGCCGAAGCGGGCAAAACGATCGTGCTCGCCACCCATGACCTCGACAGCTTGGATCGACTCGCCGATCGATGCATCGTTTTCGGCGAGGACCACACGATTCTTGCTGAGACCACACCGGCCGACGCCCTCGCCGACCGGGAACTACTGCTCGAAGCCAATCTCATCCACGCGCACACCCGATTGCCGGTCGTCCAGCAGCCCGGTTGACCGCCCTCCGGCTCAGTTGTGGGTGTGTGAGTGATCATTGGGCATATCGCTTTGATGCACATGACGATGCGAATGCTCGACTCCGTCATGGGTATGGGCGTGCTCGTGTTCGAGGTGGCCATGCTCGTGTGCGCTGTGGGCGTGGGTATGGGTCAGTGTGCCGTGACTGTGTGCGTGGGCATGGGGCTCGACGTGGGAGTGTTCGTCGGTCATATCCCGGTTCCTTTTCTGTTTCGAGTGGGTTCTACGGCAATGCATGCATACCAGCACGCCGCGCTGATGTCCGGGAATGCCCAGTCCGGCATGTTGGGCGTTGCTTACCGCGTCCAGTACGTCGATACACCAGCGGTGCCGGCTCACCGACATGGTCGGTGAGATCGTTCACCGATATTTCGGCATCGCCAGAGCCCACAGGATCTGAATGTGCGTCGAGTCGGCGAGCATCCTGCACCACCTCGACGACCAACAGGCTTGATCATCAGGCAACCGCATTACCCGATCATCTGCATTCATACGCAGACAGTAGCGTTATGAGAGGAATGTAGTTCCGTGGCGAACGAGGTGCACCATGAACGAGGTCGACCATTCGGCGACAACTACCTCGCCACTGGTGGGCGATACCGGCATCGACCATGACACCGGGGCGATGCCCACCGCGGATACGTCCAGCGACCCAGCGGTCGAGCACGCACGATCGATCCTGCGCAGTCACGGGTTACGGTGCACCGCACCGCGTTTGGCGGTGATGTCGGTGCTGACCAGCGATCCCTCCGGAGGGCACCTCAATGCGCAGGAGATCGTCGCACGACTCACCGAACGACGGGAACTCGTCGACCTGACCACGGTGTATCGCACGCTTGCGCGGATGGTCGAGATCGGCGCCCTGCACGTGCTCACTGTCGGGGAAAGGGCCGCGAGCTACGGGCTGACCGTGCGACCCCACCACCATGCCGTCTGCACACGGTGCGCCGCGGTGATCGAAGTCCCCGCCGAACGACTGGCAACCGCGCTGGATCACGCCAGTCGCGGCAGCCGGTTCGAACTCGCCGCTAACGCCGGACTGACTCTGCACGGACTGTGTCCAGCCTGCAAACAGGCCGCGCGATAGCCGAACCGGCGGGCCGATATCGCTAGTCGGGGCCAAGCGGGGTCGTGGGATTGCAACACATGGCTGGCTTGTAGCGCGACAGCGGCGTGCCGATCCTCGGCGAAATGTACGTGCTCGCGGCGCGATCGACAGATGTGCCGGGTCTGTAAGCGGTCGGGGAAGCCTTTCGCTTCGAACCGGACTAAATGGTCGGTTATTGAGCTCGGCGCACTTTATGCTGGGGCCTCGGACCACGTCGACCGGGGAGGGCTGGGCGGCGGTTATCGCAGGATGCGCGAAATACCTTACATTCGAGGAGGATTCGTGTGACGACCAGCAAGCTTGATATTTCGCGAGCGTGGTACTGGATCGGCCGGTGGGATCGCCAGCAGGAGCACTACATGCCCGATCGCGAACAGCGTTTCGAGGCTATCGGTGATGTTCTGGCCGAACTCGTCGACCGGACGGACCCGTTGATCGTCGACCTCGGCGTCGGGCCGGGAACGCTGTCGGACCGGCTGCTCACGCGAATGCCCGCCGCCACCATCGTCGGCGTGGACGCGGATCCACTTCTGTTGACGTTGGCCGAGATGACCCTGGGGTCACCGCGATTCCGTACAGTGAACGCTGATCTGCGCGAGTGCGATTGGCTCGACAGACTCCAATTGCATCGAGCGCCCGATGCTTTCGTGAGCACCACCACTCTGCATTGGATGAACCGCGAACCGCTCCGCGCGCTGATCCGGGCTTGCGCGGGGACGCTCGCACCCGGTGGTCTGTTCATCGACGGGGACCATCTCTACGAGGGGGCGACCGGCCCGCGACTGGACGCACTGGGTAAAGCCATGACCGCACGCCGGGCCCAACGAGCGGGAACCGCGGGTCTGGAGGACTGGGAGGCGTGGTGGGCAGCGGTCGACCGCGCTCCCGAACTCGCCGACCTGGTCCGCCTGCGCGACGGGGGATTCGCCCACATGGTTCACGACCGGCCCACCGTCCACGACTACCTCGCCTTCGCGTACGAGGCGGGCTTCGCCGAAGCCGGGATCGTGTGGCAGTACGGTGACGACCGCGTGGTGGTCGGGATCCGATAACCGGCCAGGGCACCCGGGGAACGACCGCGTTTTCGGCTATGCGAACCGGTCGATGTACCGGCTGGCGCTTATCCGGCTCCACGCGGCCGGCGGAGGGGATGTTGCCGTGCATGGCGAAACCGATCAGGAATCGAGAAGCACAGGCTACCGAGCAGCAATTAGCGTGACTGCCATGGACATCACTGCTCACCAGACCTCTATCGAGTCCGTCACCTTGGAGGTGCCCGACCCCGCGGCCGCCGCGGCCTTCTACGCCGCCGCGTTCGGTCTCGGCGACAAAGTACGCGTCCGCGCCTCGGAGACGCCGACGACCGGCTTTCGTGGCTTCATCCTGTCGCTCGTGGTGTCTCAGCCGAGCACCGTCGACAGCCTCATCGGCACCGCGCTCGACGCAGGCGCGAGGACGCTGAAGCCGGCCAAGAAGGGCTTCTGGGGCTATGGCGGCGTCGTCCAGGCCCCGGACGGGGCGATCTGGAAGGTCGCGACGTCATCGAAGAAGAACACCGGCCCGGCTACCCGGGAGGTCGACGATTTCGTGGTGCTCCTCGGGGTCGACGACGTCAAGGCGACAAAGCAGTTCTACGTCGACCGCGGCTTGGCCGTGGCAAAGAGCTTCGGCAGCAAGTACGTCGAGTTCGACACCCCGCAGGCTTCGGTCAAGCTGGCGCTCTACGGGCGCCGTGCCGCCGCCAAGGATGCCGGCGTCCCCCCGGAGGGCACCGGGTCGCACCGGATCGTCATCGGCGGCAATACCGGGCCCTTCACCGATCCGGACGGGTTCGCGTGGGAGGCCGCCCCGGCCTGAGCCGGTCGCGGTCGGCCGCGAGCAGACCCTCGAAATGAGTGCGGGTCGTGTCTCGATGCCGAGACTCGAAAACCTGAACTCACGATCCGCAGAGGCGACTCCCCAACGTCGGTATTGTGCACCGGGGGAAGGCGGCCGAATCTCCGATGCGGTTCAACCCGCGGGCTGACTCGTCGCTGATTGTGAAATTCGTACAGTCGTCTCATGGCGTCACGGACGAACGTGACCGTCCTGCCGCCGAGCCTGGTCGAGAATCGCTGTTCTCAGCGCACGACGATCGTGGATGCTCGGTGCCACCGTCGCTGCGTTCCGGGGTCGGTGCAGCACCGCACTCATACTTGTAGCCCGTTGGCGGCCAGGTAACCGCGAGGATCCACCGCCTGGCCGTTCTGGCGAACCTCGTAGTGCAGGTGGTTTCCGGTGGAATTGCCGGTCGATCCGACTGCGCCGATCACTGTTCCTGCGGGGATCTGATCGCCCACTCGCACCCCTCGGTGCCGTCCGCAGACACACATCGAAACGGCCTACACGCTTCCACGACATCCCCCCGGCCCGTCGAATATTTCGACATCCGCCCCGGATGGAAGTAGGAGGTGGGCCGACGGGGTAGGCCGGCGTTGGAAAAGGTCCCGGAACGTTACTGCGGTCACACCGGGCTCGCTGGGTGTAAGAGTGGTCTCCCGGGGCAGGTAAAATCGGTGGTTCTTGCGCTGATCTCGTCGCACAATCGAGCAGCTAACGACCAGCACCACGTATCCGTGAGGAGAAGCCTGTGATCACCGCGACGGACCTGGAGGTCCGGGCCGGAGTCCGCACCCTGTTGTCGGCCCCGGGGCCGGCACTGCGGGTGCAGGCCGGCGACCGGATCGGACTGGTCGGGCGCAATGGCGCGGGCAAGACCACCACACTGCGTATTCTGGCAGGTGAGGGCGAACCCTACGCCGGGAAAATCCTGCGATCCACCGATATCGGCTACCTGCCGCAGGACCCACGCGAGGGCAACCTGGACGTGCTCGCCCGCGATCGCGTCCTTTCCGCGCGCGGACTCGACGCATTGCTGCGCGACATGGAAAAACAGCAGGCGCTGATGGCGGAGGTGGTCGACGATGCCGAACGCGACAAAGCTGTGCGCAAATACGGACGGCTGGAGGAGCGTTTCTCGTCGCTCGGCGGTTATGTCGCCGAGAGCGAGGCCGCGCGGATCTGCAACAGCCTCGGCCTGCCCGACCGCGTGCTCGGCCAGCCGCTGCGCACCCTGTCGGGTGGCCAGCGCCGCCGAATCGAGTTGGCGCGCATCCTGTTTGCCGCCTCCGACGGCAGCGGCGGTCGCTCCGACACGATCCTGCTGCTCGACGAGCCGACCAACCACCTCGACGCCGACTCCATCACCTGGTTGCGTGGCTTCCTGCAGAACCACGACGGCGGACTGATCGTGATCAGCCACGATGTCGAATTGCTCGGCGACGTGGTCAACAAGGTGTGGTTCCTGGACGCGGTGCGCGGCGAGGCCGACATCTACAACATGAGCTGGAAGAAGTATCTCGACGCCCGCGCCACCGACGAACAGCGCAGACGCAGAGAACGTGCGAATGCCGAGAAGAAGGCGAGCGCACTGCGCGTGCAGGCCGCCAAACTCGGCGCAAAGGCCACCAAGGCCACTGCGGCGCAGAATATGGCCAAGCGTGCCGATCGGCTGATGGCGGAGCTCGATGACATCCGGGTCGCCGACAAGGTGGCGCGGATCAAGTTCCCCGAGCCGGCGCCCTGTGGCAAGACGCCGCTGATGGTGAAGAACCTGACCAAGGTGTACGGCTCGCTGGAGATCTTTACCGGTGTGGAGTTCGCGATCGACAAGGGCAGTCGGGTCGTGGTGCTCGGACTCAACGGTGCGGGCAAGACCACGCTGCTGCGGCTGCTCGCGGGCGTGGAGACCCCGGATTCGGGGGGACTCGAAGAAGGCCGTGGTCTGAAGATCGGCTACTTCGCCCAGGAACACGACACGCTCGACGACAACGCATCGGTGTGGGAGAACATCCGGCACGCGTCGCCGGACGCGGGGGAGCAGGAGCTGCGCAGCCTGTTGGGCGCATTCATGTTCACCGGCCCGCAGCTGGATCAGCCCGCGGGAACGCTGTCCGGTGGTGAGAAGACCCGCCTCGCGCTGGCCGGGCTGGTGTCTTCCGCGGCGAATGTACTGCTGCTCGACGAGCCGACCAACAACCTCGATCCTGTCTCGCGTGAGCAGGTGCTGGACGCATTGCGTAGCTACGCTGGTGCCGTTGTGCTCGTCACGCACGACCCCGGCGCGGCCGAGGCGCTGAATCCGGAGCGTGTGATCTTGCTTCCGGACGGCACCGAGGACCACTGGTCCCAGGATTATCTGGAACTGATTCAGCTCGCGTGATTTTCATCACAAGGATCTGTTGATCACGGCCCGCTGAGTGCTTAGCCTGGATACACGCGGCTCGGCGACTCGGAGGAAGCCATGAGCGACAGGCCCACGCAAGTCAAGACCCCATTGGGTAGGGGCACACGCGTCACCGGTAGGTCACGCGATCGGCTACAAACCCAGTTGAAGAAGCAATACGAGGCGGGCGCAAGCATTCGTTCGCTGGCCCGGTCTACCGGACGTTCGTACGGTTTCATCCACAACGTGCTAGTGGAGTCGCATGTGCAACTCCGCAGCCGCGGTGGCGCGAACCGCCGGAAGAGCTCGTAGCGGTCTCGAACCGCTCTGTGCTCAGTACCCCGGCACTGCGCCGTCACCATGCACCAGGAGATTGCCGAGGCTACGGAAGATCGGCAGCCCCGTCTTGATCTCCAGGTAGGCGAACTGGCCCTGCGGGTTGACCTCGAGGAAGTAGTACTCGCCGTCGACGCCGAGGCGCAGGTCCAGGACGCCGAAGCTCAGGCCGAGCGCGCCCATCAGGGTGGCCAATGACTTACTGACGGATGCGGGCAGATTGGCGCGGGTGAAGTCCACGGTGGTGTCCAACCGCGAGTCCACTCGGCCGACACCGGCCTGTGAGTCGATCCGGACCGTCCATTCGACACCGTCGACCCACACGACACGCAGATCGCACTCGGCTTGGACGTAATCCTGGAATGTAGTGGGCGCGGAGCGGATGCCTGCGAGCTTGCCGAAGTCGCCCCGTGTGATGATCCTGGTCTCGGCGAATTCTGCGCGCCCGGTTCCGGTGCGTTTGTAAACGACAGCGCCGGAACGGGATTCGACAAAACTGCGCGCCTCGTCCGGATCGTTGGTGATAAGGGTCTCCGGGATGGTGAATCCCGCTCGCTGTGCGGTCTGCAGCTGCACGATCTTGCGGGTGGCAGTGCGGTCGGCACCGGGGTCGTTGACCCAGTTCGCCGGGATCGACCACAGCAGCCCTTGGATGAACCCGTCGCACTCGGCTTGGCGGTAGGCATCGTCGGATGCGCGCACGCCGACCGGAACCCGCGTCGGGTGTGGTCGTCGCCACCACACCGAACGCACGTCGTCGATCCCGATCAGATGCGACAGTGATCGCGCAGTGCCGAACCGGTCGAGCCGGAAACTTCCGGATTCGCGCGGAAAGTCGCGGAGGTCGAGTTGAATCGGGCTGAGCCCGTGGTGTTCTCGCAACGTCGCCGCCATGGCGGTGCTGTGCAGATCATCGGATTCGGTGACGATCAGGACCGAACCTGTACGGCTTGCCGCCATGCGGGGTCCCGTTCAGTCGAGACTGTCGCAGTTGATGCCGTCGTCGCTACTTTCGAACGATTTCGTCTGGCAATAGGTGAAGGTCGCGCTGCCGGCGCCCGGGCAGTCGACGAGCTCGAGCGAGTCGGCCCACGACGCCGTGAGTTGTTGCAGCAGTTCATCTCCCAGTGCGAGTGACGGCTCGGCCGCGATGGTCATCGGGCGTTCGACGAGGTCGACGCGCAGGCGGCGGGTGAAGTCGGCGGTGGCGCCGGGACGAATGTCGACCAGTACCGGGCGACCGTCGGAACTCGTGGCGTGCTGATCGGGGAGCACCCGCAGTACGTCGTCCCTGCGGAACGTCCAGGTGCCCTCGTTGACCCGGACGGTGATAGCGCGTTCCGACTCGGCCACCAGTAGGCCCTGCAACGCGGGAACGCGATCTCCCGTCGGCGCGGGACCGGGAAGGTGGATGGCGTCGGTCATAGTGGGTTCTCCGATCTGCTCGCGATTTGCCAGGGCCCCCGAGCGTGATCTGAAGCATAACGTGCAGAGGCCGTCGATCGGTTCGGATCGAAAGATTTCACAGCGGCTGGCAAACCGGATACGGCGTGGGATGCGCTTGAGCCGAAAGATTTTCGGTGCGCCGGAGAACATTGTTCAGCAATCGGCAGGCTATCGGAATACCTAGGTATGCCTAGTGGTATTGCCGAGTGTTGGCGGCTGTACAGCTGAACGTGCAACTATCCGGCCGAGCCGATCGGGCCTGCCCGTCGGCAAGCTCGTTCAGAGGCCGAGCAGACCCGGACGTTCGGCGAGAGTGCGGAATCGTTCACTCGGAGCCTCGACGAGCTTGCGCGTGGCGAGGTCGATGACGCCGCCGATCGCCGAAACCTCGGCGGCGACAGTTCCGTCGAGCTTGCGGATCTCCTGGCGGATGCGGAAGGTTTTGCCCTGCTGCCAATCGAATTCGCAGGTGATCCTCACCTCGTCGCCGCTGCGCAGCTCGTGTCGGTACTTGATGGTGGTCTCCAGCACGACCGGCCCGACGCCGGAAGCCAGAAGCTTGTCGTGGCCCACTCCGGCGGCGCGCATCAGTTCCCACCGGGCATGCTCGGCGTATTGCACGTACACGGCCTGATTCAGATGGCCTCGTGTGTCGAGCTCATAGCTGCGCACAACGACTGGTGTGGAAAACGTCATGCGGGGAAGCTACATGCCTGGTGCGAACTAATTGCCGTATGGGCTGATGTCTTCGCCACAATCGCGTGATCCGGGTATCGCCCTGTTGGTCGGTGTCCACGCTCGGCGAGTTCCGGAATCAACGACGGTTCGCGTTGCGCTCGGCCCACCAGGTCGGTGCATCGATGAAATGGTTGTCGAATTCTTCCTGGGACGCCGCGAGCTCCTCGAAGGTCGCCTCGCCTTTGACGAGCCGGTCGAGCAGTCGGAAGTATCCGAAGCGTTCGACGGCGGGCATCAGGGCGATCAGAATTCGTGCCGAACTGTCCGGGGTGGCACCGAAGGCGTGCGGCATGAGCTTGGGCACGACGATCGATCCGCCGGCGCCGACGGTGACGATCTCGTCGCCCGCCAGTACTTGCAGCTCGCCGTCGGCGACATAGAAGAGTTCGTCGGACTTGGTGTGGTAGTGCGGGGCCGCCCCGTCGGCGCCCCGATTCATGCTGACCTCCAGGTGGCTTACCGCGCCACCCGCTTCGCTCGAGTCGATGAGCAGTCGCATCGTGACCGAATCCGTCCGCAGAACCTCGGCGTCCTGCGGCTGGCGGATGGCGAAGCTGCGGGTGGTGGTGTCGTTCATGATGCCCTCCAACTGATTCGGTCATTGATAATTCGCTATCGAACTATATCGCAACGAATAGAATCTTGTCCATGGCCGATATGAAGCAAGATCCCGTCGACACGATCGTCGAGCAGTGGCGCCGGGAACGACCAGACCTCGAGCTCGACGCGATGGCCGTGATCGGTCGCCTCGGGCGGCTGCTCGTGGTTGCGCAACGAGCGATCGAAGCGGTCTTCACCGCGCATGGACTGCGGCGGGGTGAGTTCGATGTGCTTGCCGCACTACGTCGTTCGGGGGAGCCCTTCGAACTGAACCCGTCGGTGCTCGCCGACACGCTGATGCTGTCGCGCGCCGGTATGACCGGACGGCTCGATCGCCTCGAGTCCGCCGGGTTGGTCCGGCGCATCGCCGACGCCGAGGATCGGCGCGCCGTCCGCGTCGCACTCACCGATTCGGGCCGCGAGCTCATCGACACGGTGGTCACCGCACACACGGAGAACGAAACCCGAATCCTGTCGGTGCTGTCGGCCACGGACCGCCGTGAACTCGACCGCATCGCGCGCACCCTGCTCGGCAGCCTCGAACCCGGTGCGTGACCTGCGGGAAATGAGGTAGTTCACTACTCGGGTGCGCGGGAGGTTGATGAGTCAATATTGGTGTTATCGCACCGAAGTGCGGTGCACAAGGAGAGCATGATGATTGATATCGTCACCCTCCGCGGCACGGGCGAGCCGCGGAACGCCAACGGGACGCCGACGGGGATGCTCCACGATGTCACCAAGCTGCTCGACGCCGACCGCTTCACCTGCTTCGAACCGGACTGGCCCGCATCGATCGGACCGACGCCGGAGCTCTGGGGCCCGTCACTGAAGACCTCGATCCGTCGCGGCGTCGCGGCGGGTGTGCGGGCCATCCAGGACTCGCCGAATGTCTGTGGGCTGCTGAGTTATTCGCTCGGCGGCATCTGCGCGAGCAAGATTCTGGAAGGAGTGCGTTCGGGCAAGTACACCAACGCCGACGGCTCACCCCTCGAGATCGCCTTCGCGGTGAATATCGCGAACCCACTGCGTAAGCACGGTCAGTCGGTCGGAAATCTTTGCCCCGCAACGACCTACGGACTGCACGGCCAGCGCGGCGCCTGGCCGGCCCTCGACGTGCGTGAATATGCTAATCCCGGCGACATCATCACCTCGTCGCCCCAGGACTCGCCGCTGCGGGTGATCGATGTCGGGATATCGCCGTTCTCCTTCGTCGAAGGAGCCCGCATCGGCAACGTGGCGCCGCTGATCTTCGCCGAACTGCTGAGCTTCCTGATGAACGACCCGATCGCCAACCTCGGCCGGTATGCCACGGCCGTGAACGGGGTCATCGGATATTTGACCCCGTGGCCGGACGGCCAGCACGTCCTGTACTCGGGCCATAACATGCCCGGCACCGACGTCCTCTGGACAACCCACGCGGCCGACTACCTCAACGACACCTACTGAACCTGGGGTCGCCGACCCGGCGGCGCACACTGTCGCGACTGGCTACTCGGCGATCGCGCAGATATTGTCGATCATGACCGGCCGACCTCTCGGGGAAGCGCACCGTGCCCAACGCCTGGCATTATGACGAGTTTCGCCCCGGGGACGGCCTTGGCGGTCGCTTGTGCGCCGGCCGGTCGAATCATCGGATCGACAGTGCCATGCATGACCAGTGTCGGCAGACGGAGTGCGGCCAGCGCCTTTCTTCGATCTGGGGCCGCAAGCACGGCTGCCTGCTGCCGGAGCTTGCCCGCGGGGTCGTGAGCTCGCTGGAAGCTCAACGCGCTGATCTCTTCGAGCCACTTGTCGTCGAGTGGATAGTTATCGGCCGGTGTGCCGATGATCTTGTACGTATCGACGAGTTGTTGTCCGGCTTCCTCCGCGGTGTTCACCGGATGCTTCAGCAACGCAGCAACTTTCATGCTCGTCCTGATGGTGGCGCGCCCGATGCGCGCCGATGGTGCCGAAATGCGAGCCTGCGCTCACACCCGGTGCGATTGATCGATGGCGGCCGATACCTGTCGCAGGAACAAGTGCGGCGGCCGCATCTTTTCATCGGTGGCCTCGGCCAGTGTTTCC
Source organism: Nocardia sp. NBC_00403 (assembly GCF_036046055.1). NCBI lineage: Bacteria > Bacillati > Actinomycetota > Actinomycetes > Mycobacteriales > Nocardiaceae > Nocardia > Nocardia sp. NBC_00403. The sequence continues at coordinate 6,471,654 of NZ_CP107939.1, read as the reverse complement.
AGCACCGGTGCTATGGCGGGTCCGCTGTCGACAACGGTACGGACCAAGCCGAGTTCGGCGCAGCGGCGCAGCAGCGGAGCCAGCAGTGTCGCCGCCTGGTCGGACTGTCCGGCCGCCGATAGACAACAGACGTAGCGGAGTTGAGCGTGCAGCAGTGCCCGTGGCCGTGTCTGGCGCTGGATTACCTGCACCAGTCGCTCGGCTCGTGCGGTGGCGGCCCGAATCGAGTCGGTGGAATTCTCGGCGAGCAGTAGGTGGACGGCCGCGTCCTGCTCGAGCTCCGCTGTCAGGGCCAGGATCGCGTCCGGTTGTCGACGATAGGTCGGGAGGTGCTCGAGCTTCTCACGATCGGTCTGTGGAATCGGCAGCCCGTGGCGCACCCGCTCGTTGAGGATCCGGGCTGCCACCCGGGGCAGGCTCCGGAGCTCGGCGATGTGCTGCCCTTCGTCGAGTCGGGCTCGAGCGGTGTCGAGATCGCCGCGCAATGCCGCCAGGCGCGCTCCGGTGCCGTAGATGGCCAGCAGCACCTCGACGGTGCCGCCTTCCATCCCGGGCCAGGGTGTGAGAAGTTCCTGAGCCTCCACGAACTGCCCGGTCTCATACAGCAGATCTCCCAGCAGTGCGGTGGACTGGCGGGTGGCGTGGGATTGGGTGCCGGTCTCGAGCGCAAGTCGCACCGCCGTACGGAAGCTCGTCTCGGCGTCCGCGATGTCGAGATGATCGAAGGCGGCCAGGCCGGCGATGCAGTGGCCGTACACGGCGTTGAACGGGCCGGTGGAGCGGGTCCGAGAGGGCTCGGCCCACTCGTGCCATCGGGCGGCGCCGTCGAAGTCGAAGTGACACAGAGCAATTGCCGCCGCGGTAGTAGCCAGGGCGTTGGCGAAGAATGGCCGGACCGGTGCCTGCACACTCGCGGTCACGTAGTCCGGCAGATCGGTGCATCTGTCGATCACCATCAACTCGGCCGCGCGCGCCACGGCGGCCTCGGCGCGAAGATCGCCGCCCAGCGCATCGTCGGCGGGCAGCGCCGCGATCGCGGCGTCGACCTGTTCCAGTGCGGTGCGGGTCGCGGCGGCGCGTTGCAATGCGATCGTCGCCCAGGCTACCGACAGTTGCAGCCGGGGGTTGCCGAGGCAGAGTGCGGTGGGCAACTTCGCGACGAGACCGAGGAACGTGGCCATCATGGCGTTCTCGATCAACTCGTCGGCATGTTCCTCGATCAGGCTCATCGCGCGCTCCGGCGCGTCCGCCGCGAGCGCGTGATCGACTGCTTCGGTGAGCATGTCGTGCTCGGCGAACCATATCGCCGCGGTCGCGTGCAATTGTTCGAGCAGACCGGGATGTTGCCGAATCAGCCTGCGGCGCAAGTAGTCTGCGAAAAGTCCGTGATATCGGAACCAGCGCAGCTCATCGTCGACGCTGCGCAGGAATAGATCCTGTTTGTACAGATCTTCGAGCATTTGCTGCCCCGAAGACACCTCGGCGAGCGCCTCGGCGAGGTCTCCGCAAATGGTCGCGGTGACGGCGGTCCGCATCAGGAAATCGAGGACCGGGGGGTCGAGATCCGCCACCACATTCTCCATCAGGTATTCGCCGATGGCGTAGTGCTGACCTGAAATTCCGTCCAGATGACTACCAGGACGGTCTTTTCCGCGCAGTGACAACGCGGCCAACTGCAGTGCGGCAGCCCATCCTTCGGTCGATCGACACAGGTTGTCGACCTCGTCGGCGTCCAGTTCGACGCCCTCGACACCGGCGAGTAGCCGCGCGGTGTCGGCGGCATCGAATCGGAGCTGACTTTCGTCGATCTCGACAAGTTCGTCCTGCACTCGCATCCGCCCGAGCGGGAGTCCGGTCCTGTTTCGGCTGGTGACGATCATGCGCAGGTGATGGCAGCCGTTGTCCAGCAGAAACTCCATCGCCGCGATCGACGCGGGACTGGTTACCAGATGCCAATCCTCGATCACCACGGCGACCGTTTCACCGCCGGCGTGGATCTGGTTGATGAGCATCGTCATCACATGCCTGGTCGCATTGCTGGCGCGTTCTTCGAGAATTTGGGCCAGCTCGGCGGCCAGCGCGGGACGCACGCGCCGCACAGCCTCCACGAGGTGGGACAGGAACCACACGACATTGTCGTCGTCGGTGTCCACCGTGAGCCAGGCGACGCTGGATCCGTCCGCCTCGAGGACGTCGGCCCATTGCGTCGCCAGCGTGCTCTTGCCGAAACCGGCGGGCGCGTGGATCAGCACCAGCCGCCGCGACTGGCCCGCCCGCAGCAGCTCCAGCAGCGCCGGGCGTTCGACAAGTCGATGTCGCGACGTACGTGGCCGATACCGAGTCATCGGCGTCGCCACGGCGGTCGGCGTCGCCGGCGGCGTGCGCGCAACCGCTTGCGCCGTCACGCTGGGCATGGTTTCGACGTCGATCGGGACGGCCGGCGTGTCGACCGGAAGACCGCAGGCGAACTGTATGTTGCGCAGCTGCTCGCCGAAGTCCTGTGCGGAGGCAGGCCGGTCGGTCGGCTCGGGTGCCATCGCGCTGTCGATGGCGGCGTGCAGCAGCGGCGGCACGCCCTGTGCCCGCAGGTCCGGTACCGGATCGGAGGTGATCCGCACGAACTGCGCAACCATCGACTCGCCGGTTCGTCTCGCGAAGGCAGCGTGCCCGGTGAGCAGGCAGAACAGTGTCGCACCGAGACCGTAGACGTCCGAGGCCACCGATGGTGCTGCGCCCTTCAGTACTTCGGGAGCGGTGTAGGCCGGTGTGCCGGCTACCAGCCCGGTCGCGGTCTCGAACAGACCGCCGATGCGGGCGATTCCGAAGTCCGCGAGCTGCGGCTCCCCGTAGTCGGTTACCAGGACATTGGCCGGATTCACGTCACGATGCACCACACCACAGGCATGGGCCGAGGCCAGCGCTCCCGCCAGCTTCACACCGATCGACAGCACCTCCTGCCAGGGGATCGGCCCGTCGGCTCGAATACGGGTATCCAGGGATCCACGGCGATGAAATGGCATCACGATGAACGGGCGGCCGGTCGCGGTGATGTCGGCGCGCAGCACCTGCACGATGTTCGGATGTCCGGAGAACCGGCCGAGAGCCCGTTGTTCGCGAAGGAAGCGAGCTCGTCCGTCGTCGTCGACCTCCGTCGATAGCACCTTGACCGCCACCGTGCGGTCGAGAGCCTGCTCGATGCACTGATACACGACCCCGAAGCCGCCGCGGCCGACTTCGCGGGCAGCGTCGAAGCCGGCCTCGGCCAATTCTGCGACGATGCCGAACCTCAGGTCGCGTTGCGTCCCCCCGATACCGTCATCGGACACCGCGCACTCTCTCGTCGGCGGGGGCAGGTCCACGGCATGCGCCGATGTTCGCCGAATGTTCGCAGTCGGCGAGGCCCCGCGTCGTATCGCAAGCGCTCATGGCGTCCACCACCTCTAACGGCGAAATGCAGCCCCGACCTACCGATCATAATCCCGGCCGGTGGCACCCGAAGCTGCCATTGCAGCTGGCCACCCGCCACCGTCCGAGCCGATCGATGGCCTGGGAACGCCCGTTCGGGAAGTCACTCCCTGCGGCGAACCGAGGCTTCGACGAGATCCAATACCGCCGAAAGGTTTTCATTGGTGTGGCCGGAGGCTATGCGGGCGATCAGGCCGTCGAGGACCAAGTCCAGGTAGCCGAGCAGGACATCTGTGGGGACGTCGTCGCGCAGCCTGCCCTCCGCCTTGCGGCGCTCCAGGCGGGCCAGGGTGGCGGCGGTCAGCTCCTCCGAGCGCTGCTCCCAGTTCGCTCGGAATTCGGCGTCGGTGCGCAACCGGCGCGCGATCTCCAAACGTGTTCCGAGCCAATTGAATTGCTTCGGGTCGGCAAGCATATCCCGCATCACCTGCACCAGACCCTGGTGGGCGGCCACATCGGCCATCCGCACGGCGTCTTCCTGCGCGAGCGCGAGGAAAAGGGCGTCCTTGTCACGGAAGTGATGGAAGATCGCGCCACGTGAGAGCCCGGTGGCCTCTTCGAGGCGGCGCACCGTGGCACCGTCGTAACCGTATTCGGCGAAGCAGCTGCGTGCGCCGTCGAGGATCTGGTTGCGTCGGGCGGCGAGGTGATCGTCACTGACCTTGGGCACACAGTCTCCGTTTCGTGGCTAGAGTCTTGCGGGCGCTGGAGTCTTCCGGACGCTCGGCAAGCTCAGCGTCGATGCCGCCAACGAACTGTGCGTGAAAGCGCGAGCCTAGCCTTTCACAAGCGGGGCAGGAGCTTTCACGCACAGTCACCGTGATCGTTCGGGTGCTATCCCTTGATCATGTTGCGCAGCACGTACTGCAGGATGCCGCCGTTGCGGTAGTAGTCGGCTTCGCCAGGGGTGTCGATCCGGACCACGGCATCAAAGGTCACCTTTTCGCCGTTTTCTTTGGCGGCCGTGACCTTCAGGGTCTTCGGAGTAGCACCCTCGTTCAGCTGGGTGATGCCCTCGATGTCGAAGGTCTCGGTGCCGTTCAGCTTCAGCGACGCGGCCGACTCGCCTGCCGGGAACTGCAGCGGGATGACGCCCATGCCGATGAGGTTGGAGCGGTGGATGCGCTCGAAGGACTCGGTGATGACGGCCTTCACGCCCAGCAGGCTGGTGCCCTTGGCGGCCCAGTCACGCGAGGAACCCGAGCCGTACTCCTTGCCGCCGAGCACGACCAGCGGGATGCCCGCGGCCTGGTAGTTCTGCGAGGCGTCGTAGATGAAGGCCTGCGGGCCGCCGTCCTGAGTGAAGTCGCGGGTGTAGCCGCCCGAGACGTCGTCGAGGAGCTGGTTGCGCAGCCGGATGTTGGCGAAGGTGCCGCGGATCATCACCTCGTGGTTACCGCGACGCGAGCCGTAGGAGTTGTAGTCCTTGCGCTCGACGCCGTTGGCCTCCAGGTACTGCGCGGCCGGAGTGCCCGGCTTGATGTTGCCTGCGGGGGAGATGTGGTCGGTGGTGACCGAATCACCCAGGTAGGCGAGCACCCGCGCGCCCTTGATGTCGGTGACCGGGTTCGGGGTGTGCGGCATGCCCTCGAAGTACGGAGGCCTGCGCACGTAGGTGGACTCGGCATCCCACTCGAAGGTCTTGCCCTCCGGGGTGGGCAGGCCGCGCCAGCGCTCGTCGCCCTTGAACACGTCGGCGTAGGACTTGATGAACATGTCCTGGCTGATCGCGGTGCCGATGGTCTCCTCGATCTCCTTGGAGGAGGGCCAGATGTCCTTCAGGAAGACGTCGTTGCCGTCGGTGTCCTGGCCGAGGGCGTCGGTCTCGAAGTCGAAGTCCATGGTGCCCGCGAGCGCGTACGCGATGACCAGCGGCGGCGAGGCCAGGTAGTTCATCTTGACGTCGGGGGAGATGCGGCCTTCGAAGTTGCGGTTGCCGGAGAGCACCGCGGTGACCGACAGGTCGTTGTCGTTGATCGCCTTCGACACCGCGTCCGGCAGCGGGCCGGTGTTGCCGATGCAGGTGGCGCAGCCGTAGCCGACCAGGAAGAAGCCGAGCTTCTCCAGGTAGGGCCACAGTCCGGCCTTGTTGTAGTAGTCGTTGACGACCTGCGAACCCGGGGCCATGGAGGTCTTCACCCACGGCTTGGAGGTGAGGCCCTTCTCGACGGCGTTGCGCGCGAGCAGCGCGGCGCCGAGCATGACCGACGGGTTGGAGGTGTTGGTGCAAGAGGTGATCGAGGCGACCACCACGGCACCGTGATCGAGCACGAAGTCGCCGTACTCCTCCGAGGAGACCTTGACCGGCCGGCTCGGGCGGCCGGTGGCGCCATTGGCGGCCGAGGGCACGAACTCCGAGTCGTCATCGGCGAAGGACAGCACCGCCGGATCGCTGGCCGGGAAGGACTCCTCGATGGCCTCGTCCAGATGCGTGTGCGGGGTGACGGCAGCCGGGCCGCTCTCGGCGTCGCTGGTGTAGTTGTGGATGTCCTTGCGGAACGCAGTCTTGGACTCCGACAGCAGGATTCGGTCCTGGGGACGCTTCGGGCCCGCGATCGAGGGCACCACATCGCCCAGGTCGAGCTCCAGGTACTCCGAGTACGCGGGCTCGTGCTCGGCGTCATGCCACATGCCCTGTTCCTTGGCGTACGCCTCGACGAGCGCGAGCTGCTCATCGTTGCGGCCGGTCAGGCGCAGGTAGTCGATGGTCACGCTGTCGATCGGAAAGATCGCTGCGGTGGAACCGAATTCGGGGCTCATGTTGCCGAGGGTGGCGCGGTTGGCCAGCGGAACCTCGGCGACACCCTTGCCGTAGAACTCGACGAACTTGCCGACGACGCCGTGCTTGCGCAGCATGTCGGTGACGGTCAGCACCACATCGGTGGCGGTGACGCCCGGCTTGATCTCACCGGTCAGCTTGAAGCCCACCACACGCGGGATCAGCATGGACACGGGCTGGCCCAGCATGGCCGCCTCGGCTTCGATACCGCCGACGCCCCAGCCCAGCACGCCCAGGCCGTTGACCATGGTGGTGTGCGAGTCGGTGCCGACACAGGTGTCGGGGTAGGCCTGGCCGTTGCGGACCATGACGGTGCGAGCCAGGTGCTCGATGTTGACCTGGTGCACGATGCCGGTGCCGGGGGGGACGACCTTGAAGTCGTCGAACGCGCCCTGGCCCCAGCGCAGGAACTGGTAGCGCTCACGGTTGCGGGAGTACTCGATGTCCACGTTGCGCTCGAGCGCGTCGGCGCGGCCGAAGACGTCGATGATGACGGAGTGGTCGATGACCATCTCGGCGGGGGCGAGCGGGTTGACCTTGTTCGGGTCGCCGCCGAGGGTGGCGACGGCCTCGCGCATGGTGGCGAGGTCGACGATGCAGGGCACGCCGGTGAAGTCCTGCATGATCACGCGGGCCGGGGTGAACTGGATCTCGATGCTCGGATCGGCCGACGGATCCCAGTTCGCGATGGCGCGAATGTGATCGGCGGTGATGTTGGCGCCGTCCTCGGTGCGGAGCAGGTTCTCCGCGAGGACCTTGAGTGCGTAGGGGAGTTTCTCGGTGCCGGGCACGGCGGAGAGGCGGAAGATCTCGTAGGAGTTGCTTCCGACCTCGAGGGTGCCCTTGGCGCCGAAAGTATCGATACTTGTCGTCACGTCAGCTCCACTCGTCTGTGAGGGTGGCCACCGGCGGGGCTGTGCCAGTGGCTGGTTGTTTCGAGCGACCTGTAAACAGTCGCCGGCGGTACGTCTTCGGAGGGCTCCAGCGCTGGAAGGTACTGGCTCCTCGCGCCTTCGAGCCTAACAGTACGCTTGTCCTGTGAAACGCGCGGGGGCCGTTGGGCCTGCCATGTGCGGGAGGCCCGACACTCCGTCGCGTACTGTGCTTTCGAGTTGCAGGGGTGGCCGGTGGGCATGTACCGGCTCAGGGCAGTGCCCACCCCGCAGTGTTGGATGCCCGTCGCCTCGCGTGCGGCTCGACAGACCGGATGGAAGATGACCGTCTCGCACACCTCGGTTTTCACACCCATGGCCGCCGAACTGCCGCCCGGGATCGATGACAAAGCCATGGACGCCATCATGAAAGATGTGGCCGACAACCATGTGGCCACGCCCAAGGGCAAGGATCAGAAGGCATTGGAGGCGGTCGTCGCCGACGCTCGGTCCCATGGAATCGAGCTCAGCATCGTGGTGATCCCCGGCAATCCAGGCCACGACTCCAATCTACGTGACCTGGCCACCGTGGTCGGCAAGACCGAGCACGGAACTGTCGTGGTGCTCAGTGACGACTGGGTCGGCACGTACAGCGAATCCATCAGCCGGGTCAAGTTGGAGCGGGCCGAGGATTTCTCGAAGAGTCAGCAAGCGCATTCGGCACAGGCGGCCCAGCTTTTCGTGGATCAGCTGGAGCGCCCGGAAATGATCTCCTGGACCGCGATCACCAGTGTGTTACTAGCGGGCACCGCGATCGTCGTCGGCGGGCTGTACTGGATCAAGTCTCGGCGCGCGTCGGAGGACGCGGTGCCGGTGGGGGTTTCCGGTCGAGGCGGCGATCGGGACTCTGCGCACTAGCGAGTACCCGTTCAGTCACTTTTCCTAACGGTCGGTTTGTTTTAACCGGGCGGAGCCTTGCGTGCATCCGGCTAATTTCGGGCAAAGGGCAAATTACGCGACTGTGATTCTGTTGCTGGAGTTTTCTTGGTGAAGGATGTGTCGTACGGTTCGAATGACCACTGATGGGGAAGATGTGTTGAGAGAGCTATTCGCCGACTACTGAGCCCGATGGTGCGGCTGATGCTCGTGAGGCGAAGCCGACGTCGGGTCCTTTGGGAGGTGCGATGCGCAACAACGGCGAAGCCGGCTCTCGGCGTCCGCTGTGGGTCGCTCTGGGGTTGCTGGTCTCGGTTGTCGTGGTGGTGACGGCGGGACCCGTCACTGCGGTGCCGCCCGCCCCGCCGAACCCGAGCGACGGCCAGATCGCCGACGCCGGCGCCCAAGTCGACGCCAGACTGACCGAAGTCGGCGGACTGATCAACCAGGTCGCCGCGGCAGACCAGCAGCTACAGCAGCTCGACGACGCCGTTGCGCGCAAACGCGAAGAGGTCAATAAAGCCCTCGTCGACCTGCAGAACGCGCGCGCGGCTGCCGACGCCGCTGCCGCGGTGGTCGTCGAGACTCAGCGCGAACTCGCCGACGCCGGAACCAAAGTCGGCGTGGCGCGGCGCAACTTCGACCAGTTCGCCACCCAGGCCTACACCCGCCCCGGCACCGGTTCGATGGTCACCTATCTCACCTCCGCCACCCCCGACCTCGCCCTCGATCGCGCCCAGGTGCTGAGCCTGCTGTCCAAGAACCAGCAGCAGGTCCTCGACGGCCTTCGACGTGCCCAGATCGATCAGGCCAACAAGAATTCCAGTGCGCGCCGGGCGAAGTCCGAGGCGGATGCCGCCGCCGCGGTTGCCGAACAGAAGAAGGTCGACGCGGCGAACGCCGTCGCCGCCGCGAAGTCCGAACTGGATCAGCAGACCGTGCTGCGCGACAACATCGTCCGCGAGCGCACCGCGGCCCAGGGACGGCTGGACGCCGCGCGCACGAATGTGGCTGGGCTGCAAGGACAACGTGAAGCATTCCTGGCCTGGGACGAGCAGCGCAGGGCCGAGGAGGCGGCGATCCGCGCCGCCGCGGCCGCCGCTGCGGCCCGCGCCGCCCAGGACGCTGCCGCCAGGGAGCGTGCGGCTCAGGCGGGGCAGGGTAAGCGCCCACACAATCAGCTGGAGGACTCGCCGCCGCCGCGGTCGAGCACCCCGCGCCCGAGCAGGCCGGCTGTCGGCGGTTCCGATGCCGTCGAAACCGTCGTCGACCGGGCCATGTCCCAGCTGGGCGTCATCTATGCCTGGGGTGGCGGCGACGAGGACGGGCCGACCCTCGGCATTCGCGACGGCGGCGTCGCGGACAGTCACGGCGACTACAACAAGGTCGGATTCGACTGCTCGGGACTGATGATCTACGCCTTCGCCGGAATCGGTGTTTCGCTGCCGCACTACAGCGGCTATCAATACAACGCCGGCACCCGCGTTCCGGTCGGCGAGCGGGCCCGCGGCGACATGTTGTTCTGGGGCCCCAACGGTAGCCAGCACGTCGCGCTGTATCTGGGCAACGGAAAAATGGTGGAAGCGCCGCAATCCGGTGAGGTCGTCCGGGTGTCCGCGGTACGCGAGGGCGGCATCATGCCGTACGCGGTGCGTATCGTCTCCTGAGGGTTGTGGCGTTGCGGCGTAACCAGGCTGGCGAATCCCACGGATTCCCGTACTGTCGGAGCCGGTTGCGGCGCTTGCGGCCATTACCTGGAATAGTTGTGGCAGCACGCACAGGACCAAAGCGAAAGCGGGGATGTTGGTGACTTCGACGGACGGTGTGAGCGGGGCAAGCTTGGCGAAAGAGGCGCCTGCTCCCGTACCTAGCACCCTGGAGCGTGACGTCCAGACCCTGGAAAAAGCGATCTACGAGGTCAAGCGGGTTATCGTGGGCCAGGATCGACTGGTCGAGCGGTTGCTGGTCGGTGTGCTCGCGCGGGGCCACGTCCTGCTCGAGGGTGTGCCCGGTATCGCGAAGACCCTTGCGGTGGAGACCTTTGCCAAGGTCGTCGGCGGCTCGTTCTCCCGGGTGCAGTTCACTCCGGACCTGGTGCCCACCGACCTCATCGGCACCCGGATCTACCGGCAGGGCCGCGAGCAGTTCGACACCGAGCTCGGCCCGGTTGTCGCGAACTTCCTGCTCGCCGACGAAATCAACCGTGCACCTGCCAAGGTGCAGTCGGCACTGCTCGAGGTGATGGCCGAGCGGCACGTGTCGATCGGTGGCAAGACCTACCCGATGCCCGATCCGTTCCTCGTCATGGCGACACAGAACCCGATCGAGAGCGAGGGCGTGTACCCGCTGCCGGAGGCGCAGCGCGACCGCTTCCTGTTCAAGGTTGTCGTCGACTACCCGTCGGTCGAGGAAGAGCGCGAGATCATCTACCGGATGGGTGTCACGCCGCCGGAGGCCAAGCAGATTCTCGAACCGGACGATGTGATCCGGCTGCAGAAGCTGGCCGCCAACACCTTCGTGCACCACGCGTTGGTCGATTATGTGGTCCGGGTGATCGCGGCGACCCGCACGCCCGCCGACTTCGGCATGCAGGATGTGGCGAGCTGGATCTCTTACGGCGCCTCGCCGCGTGCCAGCCTCGGCATCATTGCCGCGGCCCGCGCCGTCGCCCTGATCCGCGGCCGCGACTACGTGGTGCCGCAGGACGTGGTCGAGGTCATCCCGGATGTGCTGCGCCACCGCCTGGTGCTGTCCTACGACGCGCTCGCCGACGAGATCAGCCCGGACGACGTGATCAAGCGTGTGCTGCAGACGATCGGCTTGCCGCAGGTCGCGCCGCAGGCGATGGGACCGAGCACACAGCACGCGCCTGCTCCGGCCGCACCGCCCACCATGGGTCCGCACACTGCGCCGCAGCGACCGCCGATTCCGCAACCCCCGGTGCCGCAGCCGCAGGCGGCTCCCCAGCCGCCGGTCGGGCAGATTCCGCAGGTCGCCGGCAATAACCAGCCCAAGTGACCCGAGCATCTGACCCGGTTCCACGAATGACGATGTCATCACACGCACCGCCTTCGTTCCGAGCAGGAGAGCTCACCGATCCGAAGTTGTCGGCGGCGCTGAAATCGCTCGAGCTGACCGTGCGTCGACGGCTCGACGGCGTGCTGCACGGCGATTACCAGGGTCTGATCCCCGGCCCCGGTTCGGAGCCGGGCGAGGCTCGCACATACCAGCCGGGTGACGATGTGCGGCAAATGGATTGGTCGGTCACCGCCCGCACCACCCATCCGCATGTTCGGCAGATGATCGCCGATCGCGAACTGGAAACCTGGATGGTCGTCGACCTGTCGGCCAGTCTGGATTTCGGCACCGCGTACTGCCAGAAGCGTGATCTCGCGATCGCCGCCGCCGCCGCGATCACCCACCTCACCAGTGGTGGCGGCAACCGGATCGGCGCTGTTGTCGCCACCGGTGAGCAGTTGGTCCGTATTCCGGCGCGCAGCGGTCGCGTGCACGCCCAGTCGCTGCTGCGCAGCATCGCGACCACCCCGCACGCCCCCGACGGCGTGCGCGGTGACCTGCGCGCGGGCATCGAATCCCTGCGCCGTCCGCAACGCAAACGCGGCCTCGCGGTCGTCATCAGCGATTTCCTCGGCGACATCGACTGGCAGCGTTCGCTGCGCGCGATCTCCGCGCGCCACGACTTGCTCGCGGTGGAGGTGCTCGATCCGCGCGATCTGTCGCTGCCCGACATAGGCGATGTGGTGCTGCACGACCCGGAGACCGGGCGTACTCGCGAATTCAGCGTGACGCCGACGCTGCGCGCCGATTTCGCGAGCGCCGCCCAGCGACACCGCGAACAGGTCGAGCAGGCGCTGCGCAGCTGTGGCGCGCCGGTCATGACGCTGCAGACCGATCGGGACTGGATTGCCGACGTGGTCCGGTTCGTGTCCACCCGGCGCCATGCCTTCGGCGCGCCGACCGGAAAGGTGGCGCGCCAGTGAGCATTTCGCATTTCACCGCGCTCATCTGGCTGAGCTTCCTCGCCGTCATCGGACTGATCGCGCTCGGCTACATCCTTGTTCAGCGCAGCAGGCACAAGCACATGCTGCGCTTCAGCAACATGGAGCTGCTGGAAAAGGTCGCACCGACGCGGCCGAGTCCGATGCGGCACGTGCCCATCGCGCTGATGCTGGTCGGGCTGGTGTTCCTCACCATCGCCGCCGCGGGACCGACGGCGGTGAAGAAGGTGCCGCGCAACCGCGCGACAGTCGTGCTGGTGATGGACGTTTCGCTGTCCATGGAGGCCACCGACGTCGAGCCGAGCCGTCTGCAGGTGGCGCAGAAGGCAGGCAAGGAATTCGTCGACGGGCTCACCCCCGGTATCAACCTCGGTTTCGTCACCTTCGCGGGCACCGCCTCCGTGATGCAGCCGCCGACCACGAACCGGGAAGCTGTCAAGGCCTCTATCGACAACATCAAGCTGGCCGAGCGCACCGCCACCGGTGAGGGCATTCTCACCGCGCTGCAGTCGATCGAGACCCTCGCGCAGGTGCTCGGCGGCGCCAGCACGCCGCCGCCCGCCCGGATCGTGCTGATGTCGGACGGCAAGCAGACCGTGCCCGACGACAAGGACGTCGACAATCCGCGGCACGGTTTCACCGCGGCTCGCCTCGCGAAGAACAAAGGCGTTCCAGTGTCGACGATTTCGTTCGGCACCCAATGGGGCGCGGTGGAGATCCCGGATCCGGACGGCAAGGGGGCGCAGCGGGTCAAGGTACCCGTCGACGACGACTCGCTGCGCGAAATCGCCAAACTCTCCGGCGGCGATTTCTATACGGCGTCGAGCCTGACCGAGCTCACCGCCGTCTACGACACCCTCGAGGAGCAGATCGGCTACGAGATGACCCGTGGCGATGCGAGTAGGCCGTGGCTTTTGCTCGGCATGCTGCTTGTCTGCGCGGGTGTTGTGACCGGATTGCTCTATCGTCAACGCCTGCCATAGGCACTGCCCTCGCCTGCGGGCGCTGCGACTGTGGCATCGCACCAATGTGTGGTGCCCGGACGCGGCGCACGAACTCGAACAGATAGGTTGGTCTTTATGTCGAACATCACATCCCGGTCGGTACTGGTGACCGGCGGCAACCGTGGCATCGGGCTCGCGGTCGCGCAGCGTCTGGTCGCCGACGGCCACAAGGTCGCCGTCACGCATCGTGGGTCGGGGGTGCCGGACGGACTGTTCGGTGTGAAATGCGATGTGACGGACAGCGAATCTGTCGACGCCGCCTTCACCGAGGTGGAGCAGCATCAGGGACCGGTCGAGGTGCTGGTGGCCAACGCCGGCATCACCGACGACACGCTGCTGATGCGGATGACCGAGGAACAGTTCACTCGGGTCATCGATGCCAACCTGACCGGTGCGTTCCGTTGTGCCAAGCGGGCCAACCGGGCCATGCTGCGGGCGCGCTGGGGCCGGATGATCTTCCTCGGTTCCGTCGTCGGCCTCGGCGGCGGCCCCGGCCAGATCAACTACGCATCCTCGAAGGCGGGCGTCATCGGCCTCGCGCGCTCGATCACCCGTGAGCTCGGTTCGCGCTCGATCACCGCCAACGTCGTCGCGCCCGGGTTCATCGAGACGGACATGACGGCGGAACTGCCCGACGATCTGCGCGACACCGCGAAGAAGTTCATTCCGCTGCAGCGGCTCGGGCAGCCCGAAGACGTCGCGGCCGTGATCAGCTTCCTGGCCTCCGAAGATTCGCGCTATGTGTCCGGCGCTGTCATCCCGGTCGACGGCGGCATGGGCATGGGCCACTGAGCTGACGGAAATCCCGGTGGCGCCGGCGCCGTCGGTGGCCGCAAGCAACCTACACACGACTTTCAGGAGAACCGAGAACTCATGGGCGGACTGCTCGAAGGCAAGACCATCCTGGTCACCGGCATCATCACCGACGCTTCCATCGCCTGGCATGTCGCCAAGGTGGCGCAGGAGGCGGGCGCAAAGGTGCTCATCACCGGGTTCGACCGGCTGCGGCTGATCGACCGGGTCGCGCAGCGGCTGCCGCAGCCGGTGCCGCCGGCCATCGAGCTGGACGTGCAGAACGTCGAGCACCTGGCCACGCTGGCGGACCGGGTGCGTGAGGTCGCGCCGGAGGGTATCGACGGCGTCGTGCACTCCATCGGGTTCGCGCCGCGCTCCTGCCTCGGCATCGGCGGCGAGTTCCTGGACGCGCCGTGGTCGGATGTCGCCGTGGCGCTGGAGGTTTCGGCCTACTCGTACGCGGGACTCGCCAAGGCGCTGCTGCCTGTGCTCAACGACGGCGCCTCCATCGTCGGCATGGACTTCGACCCGCGCCAGGCGGTGCCGTTCTACAACTGGATGGGCGTCGCCAAGGCGACCCTGGAGTCGGTGAACCGCTATGTCGCCCGCGAGGTCGGCCACCGGGGCATCCGCTCCAACCTGGTTGCGGCGGGCCCGGTCAAGACCCTGGCTGCCAAGGCCATCGCGGGCGCCGCGACGGGTGAGGCCAAGAAGCTCGAGGCGCTCAACACCGTGTGGGACGAGAACGCCCCGCTCGGCTGGGACGTCAACGACCCGACCCCCGTCGCCAAGTCGGTGTGCGCGCTGCTCTCGGACTGGCTGCCCGGCACCACCGCCTCCATCGTCTACGTCGATGGCGGCGCCAGCCACAACTGGTCCATCCCGGCCAGCATGCTCGGTGAAGACGCGCCGGTGGCCGAATCCGAGCCCGCGAACGTGTGAAACTCCCGGTGACCGGGCGGATGAACCTCCCGGTATCCGGGCGCGGGGTGGCCCCGTCGCCCGGATACCGGTGTTTCGGTCGGCCCGGCGTCGGAACTGTCGCATGGGCGCAGGCACTGGCAACCGCAGCATGAGGATAGGTTGAGCATGGGTTTTGATGCGCTGCTGCTGCTTTCCTTCGGTGGCCCCGAACGGCCGGACGATGTGATGCCGTTCCTGGAGAACGTCACGCGGGGCAGGGGAGTGCCACGCGACCGCCTCGAGGAGGTCGCGAAGCACTATCTGCATTTCGGCGGCATCTCGCCGATCAACGCGCTCAATCTCGACATCATCGCCGCGGTCGAAGCCGAATTGGCTGCAGCCGGAATCGATCTGCCGGTGTACTTCGGCAACCGGAACTGGCACCCCATGGTCGAGGACACCGTCGCACGGATGGCCGCCGACGGCGTGCGATCCGCGCTGGTATTCCCGACCTCGGCGTGGGGCGGCTACTCCGGTTGCCTGCAGTACCACGAGGACATCACCAGGGCGCGTGCGGCTTTCGGCGCAGGTGCGCCGGAACTGGTGAAGCTGCGCCAGTATTTCGACCATCCGCTGCTGATCGAGTCCTTCGCGGACGCGATTCGTGCTGCGGTGGCCCAACTTCCACTCAACCGTCGGGATCGGGCGCGCCTGGTGTTCACCGCGCACTCGATCCCGATCTCCGCCGACGCCACCGCGGGTCCGCCCGCCGACGGTGGCAGGCTCTACAGTCGCCAGGTCGCTGAAGCGGCACGTTTGTGCGCGGCCGCGACCGGATTCACCGATTTCGACCTGGTGTGGCAGTCGCGTTCGGGCCCGCCGCAGGTCCCATGGCTCGATCCCGACATCGTCGATTACCTCGAAGATCTGTCCGGCAAGGCCGTCGACGCCGTGGTGGTCTGTCCGGTCGGCTTCGTCTCCGACCACCTCGAGGTGATCTGGGACCTGGACAACGAGGCGAAGGCGAAGGCTGCCGAGCTGGATATGGCATTCGCCAGGGCGGCGACACCGGGCACCGATCCACGATTCGCCCGGCTGGTCGTCGAATTGATAGGCGAACATTTGACGGATGCGGCGGCGCGGCGACTCGGTGCGGTGCCGGGCTACGGGTGCACCCGGAATGGGGATCCGTGTGCCGTCGGCTGCTGTGCGCCGGCTCGGAGCAGCGCCCCTGCCGGTCGGTGAATCGGGCTCTCGGACAGCGGATCGGGGTCGGCTGCCGAGTGGTGTACCTCGGCTGCCCAGCCTCGGGAGGATCAACGCGGTTGCGATAGCATCCCTTTCGGCTTCGGTAGCGGACCGAAGCCGCTCGAAGGGGGAACCCGATGGTCTATGTCGACCTGCTGACCAGCGCAGGCCTGCTCGATACGCACGTGTGGTCCGATAGCGCCACGTGGGCGTCGGCGTTGGACTCCTACGACGCTCGGCGTCGTGGTGGCAGCAGTAGTAGCGGCGGCGTGAGTGCTTCCGCCTATATCGTCGGCATCATCTGCTTGATCATCATCGTCGTCGCGATCGTCATTGTCGTCCGCTCGTCGTCGAACAGCAGGAACCAGAACCAGCTGCCGCAGAATCCGCCGCCGTACCCGCCGCAGCAATACCCGCAACAGCAGTACGCGCCGCAGCCCTACCCGCAGCAGGCCCCCGGCCAGCCCTATCCGCAGCAGCCGTACTCGCCGCAGACGCCGGGCCAGTCGTATCCCCAACAGCAGGCGGGCCAGCCCTACTCGCCGCAGACGCCGGGGCAGCCGTACCCGCAGCAAGCGCCCGCACCGGGCTATCCGCAACCGTACGGGCAGCAGCCGTATCCTCAACAGCCCCAGCAATACCCGCCGCAGCAGCCGCCCACCTACTGACCTCGGGGGTCAGGGGCATATCGGATTTGCCGACAATCACCAATTCAGGTGCGGGAGTGCATAGACACCCGGGAAGCCGGGACGTGCGCTGCCTTTGCCCCATGAGGTCAGCCCCGCAAGCCTGCCGTCGACGAGCAATGGTCCGCCACTATCGAGTAAGCCGGTGTCCGCTTCGGTAGAGCCTGCGCAGAGCATGTCGCGTGGATCGAAGGCCGAGCCGTATGCGGCGGCGCAGGCGCTGTCGGAGACCAGCGGGACGACGGCGGCGCGCAGGATGGTGTTGGAGTAGTCGCCCTCGGCGGTTGCGCCCCACCCGAGGATCGTGCCGAAATCGGCTCGCTGGGAAGCGATTTCTACGAACGGTCCCGGTCGTGGCCGGTCCAGGGTGAGGATTGCGACGTTGTTGTGGTGGACGGTTTCGCCGTCGAAGTCGGTGTCGTGGAAGCCGGGGTGGATGCGAATATCTCTGACTCGCACGGTGTCTCCGTCACTCGAGCGCAGGTCGGTGCGGCCGAAAGTGACGGTGAGCGCCTGAGGGAGCAGCTGCGCGAGCTGAACGCAATGTGCCGCGGTGACCACCCGATCCGGTGCGACGAGCGCGCCGGCGCAGAACTGTCCCGACGCGCGGGTGAGGAAGAGTGGGCTGCCGATCGCGGCGAGCCACGGGTACGCCGTCGCCGCCGCGGCGCTGCCACCCACGATCGCCGAGGCGGGAACCGCCGCCGGGAGAGCGAGGCAGATCAGCGCGGCGGCCAGGACCGCGGAACTGCGCTGTGTGAGGAGCATTGCGCACCGCCCTGCGTCGGAGAGCCGGGTTGATCGGCCCCCATTCAACCAGATGGGGCCACCACCTGGTGAGCGATCGGATCGATGGTTTCGCGTGACTCAGGACGTGCCACGTGCCGCTGCGTGCACGGCGACGAGGCGGGCGGCGCGGATCGCGTCCCAGAGTGGGCGCAGCAGGTCTTCTTGCGCGCCGATGGCCGTTGCCGACGTGGGGGAGGATGCCGGTTCCCGTTGTGCCACGGTGAGGATGGCGGCTACGTGGTCGGCGCTGTTCAGGATTCGCCTGGCACGCAATGGAATCGACTCGGGGTAGTCGTGTTTGGAGTAGTCGGCGAGCTCGGCCTCGATGAGTTCGCGTGGGTCGGATTCGGCGGCGTTGACGGAGGTGGTGTGCAGCTGCATCAGCGCGTCGGCGGCGTCGCGGACGGCTTCGCGCATCGCGTATTCGGCCTCGCCGAGCGACATGTCAGGGCCGGGTGCGGGCGGGATGGGGGTGCTGTAGACGGTCCACTGCAGGGTGTCGTCGTCGGCCCACTGCGGGATCAAGCCGGTGCCATCGGTTCCTGGGACGCCGATGAGCAATCCCTCACCGGTGTCGACCGCGTCGGCGGCGAACACGGTGCCCGCGGGCAGCCCGCGCACGTCGCCCGGTACCGGAAGCACCAGCCGTAGCTGTGCGCCCGGCTGCGCCATGGTCTCGCGAATCACCTTGAGCAAGGCCATGACTCCGGTGCCGGGCAGGTTGCCCCGCGAGGTCCACGGCAGGTCGTTGCGGCCGCCGGTCGCCGGGTCGCCTGCGGCAATGGTGTGCTGCGGAGCCCAGGCGTACAAGGCCTCCAGGATGTCGTCGGGCGCGCTGCATCCGGCCAGCCATGAGCCGGCCCACACCGTCAGCGTGGCACTAGGAGAGCACATAATCATCGAGCATAAAGGGTGATCGCTACCCGAGGGCATCCATCCCTGGTACCCCGGTGAGCTGCGTGCATCGATGGCCCGACTGATTCGAAATGCGCATGGTTAACTCATCGGTGTCAGGCCCTCCGGAACACCGCGCGCCACCGGTACGCCTCGGGTCTGGTCGGCAGGGATACCTGCTCGACACGCATGGGTTCCAGCCCGCCGACCGCGAACGATTCGATTTCCGCGCGGGTCAGCGGCCATGGCGGACCATCCACATGCTCGCCCTCCACCCGGATGCCGGAGATCACCAGCAGTTCACCACCCGGCGCCACCATTTCCGCGACTCGGGCGATCGCCTGGGTCCGGACCGACAGTGGCATCGACTGCACGGTGATGGACTCCACCACGAGGTCGAACGCGCCGCTCCACTCGGCGGGCGGATCGAGCAGATCGGCGACCACATAATCCACCGGCGAGTTCGGGAAGCGCTCGCGGGTCGTCCGAATCGCGGTTTCCGAAATATCGAACGCGGTGGTGCGGAAGCCCAGTCGCACAACATGTTCCGCATCCCTGCCCAGCCCGCTGCCAACCACCAGCGCCCGCCCGCCGACACCGGCGGGCTCGTGCCGCTCGGCCCAGTCGACCAGCAGTGGATTCGGTTCATCGGCATCCCACGGCACAATCGCCGACCCCACCTCCGCGGCGGCGTACAGTTGCTCGAACCATCCGGTCGGATCGCCTTGCGCGAGCGAGTCGGTAGCGAGCCGGGTTGCGTCCACATCACGATGGTCGGTCACTCGTCGAGTCTTGCAGAATGCGGCGGCGGGATTCGTCCGGCGTCCCGGCCGTGTCGGCTGCCAACACGAGAGGTTCCGCGAAACCGGATAATTCGGACGTGCAGGCTACTGCTCGGGCTCGGTGACGAAATCGATGAGCCGCTCCACCGCGCCGATGATCGGGGCTTCGAGGTCACGGAAGGATTCGACGGCGTTATAGACGCGCCGCCAGCCCTCCTGCGGAGTGCCCCAGCCGAGGCGGCGGCAGATGCCGGTTTTCCAGTCTTCGCCGCGTGGCACCTCCGGCCACGCCTCGATTCCGACGGTGGCGGGGCGAACCGCCTGCCACACATCGATGAAGGGGTGGCCGGTGACGAGGACATGCGGGCCGAGGCCGGTGGTCAGTTGGGTTTCCTTCGAGCCGGTGACCAGGTGGTCGACCAGCACGCCGACTTTGCGGCCGGGGGCCGGGTCGAATTCGACGAGCCGCTCGGCCAGGTTGTCCAGGCCCTCCAGATGTTCCACGACCACGCCCTCGACGCGCAGGTCGTGGCCCCAGACTCGTTCGACGAGGGCCGCGTCGTGCACGCCCTCCACCCAGATCCGGCTGGTCCGGGCGACTCGGGCGCGTAATCCTTCGACCCGCGTGGAGCCGGATGCCGAGCGAGTGTCCTTTTTCGCGGCGGCGGCGGCCGGCCGGACCAGCGTGACCGGTTGGCCGTCGATGAGGAACGCGGCCTCGCGCAGCGCGAACAGCCGCACCGCTCCGCGCCCGTCTTCCAGCTTCACGAATTCACCGTCGTAGCTGCGATCGAATCCGACCACGGCGCCGCAGAAGCCGGTGGCAGCGTCTTCGACGACGAGGTCTCGCTGCGCCGTCACCTGCGGCACTGCCCGCTTCTGCTTGCGCGAGTGCCCGCCGAAGATGTCGTTGCCATACATGTCACGCGAACTCACCCGCCCGAAGCTACCGTGCCCGGCCCGCCCGGTGACGGAGGGCTGATCTTGTGTCTGTCGCGCCCCCAGATGAGGTCCGGACCACTACAGTGGTTTTGTGGCCGCAATTGTTTGGCTGGTCGCGGGGATTCTGCTCGCGGCGGCGGAGATGCTCACCGGAGACCTCACTCTGCTGATGTTGGGTAGCGGCGCGCTCCTCACCGCCGGAATCAGCTTTGCCGCAGACACATCGGTGCTCGTGGACGCGATCGTCTTCGCGGTGGTTTCGATCGTCCTGATGCTGGGGGTGCGGCCGGTTCTGTTGCGGCACTACGGAAAGCCGCCGCTGACGCCGACCAATGTGGACGCGCTGCCCGGCAAGTCGGCACTGGTGCTCGACGCGGTGACCGAGCACAGCGGGCAGGTGAAACTGGGTGGTGAGGTGTGGACCGCCCGGCCGCTGGATCCGACCGAAGAATATCCGGAGGGGACCAAGGTGTTCGTCATGAAGATCGACGGCGCGACCGCCGTCGTCTGGAAGGGGCCGTAATGGCTGTACTGATCGTTGCCGCCGTTCTTGTGCTGCTGGTCGTGGTGGTCGTCTTCAAGTCGATCGCGCTGGTGCCGCAGGCCGAGGCGGCCGTCATCGAGCGGCTCGGACGGTACTCGCGGACGGTGTCCGGCCAGCTGACGTTCCTGGTGCCTTTCGCCGATCGGATCAGGGCGAAGGTGGACCTGCGCGAGCGGGTCGTGTCGTTCCCGCCGCAGCCGGTGATCACCGAAGACAACCTGACACTGCATATCGACACCGTCGTGTACTTCCAGGTGACCAGCCCGCAGGCGGCGGTATACGAGATCAGCAACTACATCGCGGCGGTCGAGCAGCTGACCGTGACGACGCTGCGCAATGTGGTCGGTGGCATGACGCTGGAACAGACGTTGACCTCGCGTGACCAGATCAACGGGCAGTTGCGCGGCGTACTGGACGAGGCGACCGGGCGCTGGGGTCTGCGCGTCGCGCGGGTGGAGCTCAAGAGCATCGATCCGCCGCCGTCGATCCAGGAGTCGATGGAAAAGCAGATGAAGGCCGACCGGGAGAAGCGCGCGATGATCCTCACCGCAGAGGGCACGCGGGAGTCGCAGATCAAGACGGCCGAGGGCACCAAGCAGGCCGCGATTCTCTCCGCCGAGGGCGCCAAGCAGTCGGCGATCCTCGCGGCCGAGGGTGAACGGCAGAGCCGTATTCTGCGTGCCCAGGGTGAACGCGCGGCCTCCTACCTGCAGGCGCAGGGTCAGGCGAAGGCCATCGAAAAGGTCTTCGCCGCTATCAAATCCGGTAAGCCGACACCGGAACTGCTTGCCTACCAATACATGCAGACGCTGCCGCTGGTCGCGCGCGGTGATGCGAACAAGGTGTGGCTGGTGCCGAGCGATTTCGGAAAGGCGCTCGAAGGATTCGCGCAGAACTTCGCCACGAAGGGCGAGGACGGCGTCTTTCGCTACGAGCCCGCGCCGGTCGATGATGTGGCGAGCAAGCCGGAGGACGATTCCGACGTCGCGGGGTGGTTCGACACGGCCCGCGATCCGGCTATCGAACGCGCGGTCCGCGCTGCGGAGGCAGATGCCCGCACGCCGGTCGAAGGCGCTACGCCCGCACCGCGGCGCTCCTACGAACCGTCTCCGCATCAACCGGTGATTCCCGTGCACGAAGCGTTCCCGCCGGATCAGCCACAGCCACCGCAACCCTCGCAGCAATACCGGCCCGACGATCCCCATAGTCGTCCGTGGCAGCAGCCGGATAACAACCCGCAGCAGTAGCTCCGCCTGTCGACCGCCCTGGCGTCCGTCCGGACTCCGGGGCGGTTTTTGTTGTCACCGTGGATGATTCACGACGCACGCAAGCCGTTCATGGCGAGCTCGATGAATCGGGGCCAATCGCCACTGCCGGTGCGGATGGTCGCGGACAACGCGCCGACGAGCATGTAGACATCGGCGACCGTGGCGTCGGCGCGCAGCGTGCCCGCGGCCCGACCGTCGGCGATCAATACCTGTATGGCCGCCTCGAGTTCGGTCAGGGCGGTGCCGCGCGGTTCGGTCCCCGATGTTCCGCGGGCGGCTTCGATGGCGGCCGAGAGTCCGCGGTCGCCTGCAAGCACCTCCCCGACCCTGGTCAGATACAGCTCGAGCCCGCGGCCGAGCTCGGGCTGCCTGCGGCATTCGGTGCGCGCGTATTCGGCCAGCTCGCCGAACCGGTGCTCGGCGGCGGCTTCGACGAGGGCCTGCCGAGTGGGGAAGTGCCGGTAAACGGTGCCGACCCCGACCCCCGCTGCCCGCGCCAACTCTGGCATCTGCACGTCGTCGCCGCGCTCGGCGAACAACGCCCTGGCGGTCTCGAGTAGGCGTAACCGGTTGCGCTGCGCATCTTTTCGGCCGGACGTCGATGGGGTTGACAACGTCTGCACTCCTCAGTGTTAATTGAAACGGAATCGGATTCCGGTTCCAGTATCTCACAGTGGAGGACAGCTTTCCATGTCAGAAGACCGTTTCATCTTTCTCGAACCCACCCAGGTGCGACCGGGGCGCGTGCCGATGCCGCCGGCGTTCGCCGTGAAGGCGATGACCGCCGACACCGAGGGCCGTTTCTCCCTGCTCGAAGTGATTGTCGCCAGGGACATTCCGCGCCACATCCATCACGCGGCCGACGAGGGCATCTACGTCCTCGAAGGCGAACTCGGTATCGACTACGACGACCGCACCTACATCGCGGGCAAAGGCACCTTCACGCTGTTGCCGCGCGGCATTCCGCATGCACTGCGCTGCGTCTCGACGCCGCCGCCGCGCGTTCTGCAGATCTCCTCGCCGGGCGGCTGGGAACACTACCTCGAGGACCTTTTCGAGGCCGGGCCCGCGGTGCTGACCGATGGCCAACTCGACCCGGCGAAGATCAATCCGATTGCCGCCGCCTACGACATTCGGTACGAAGAACGCTGAGGGCATTCCCCCCGCCGCGCCTGCGGGACAGAACTATCCGACGGACTGCATGTTCGCGGTGAGCATCTGGACCGCGGCGCGGCGCAGGTCGCGGCGGGGACGGCGGACATCGAGTTCGGCGATGCAGATCTCGGCGACCATGGCCACTTTGAGCTGAGACGCGGCGTTCGGGTCCGGCCAGCCCACCGCGACCATATCCGGTTGCCCCACCGCGACGAAGATTTCGTGGCGTCTGCGGATCTCCTCGCGCAGATCCGGATCGGTGCGCGCCTGCACCATGAACGCCTCGGTGCCACGCGCATCGAGGCAGGCATCGAGAAAGGCGTCGAGACTCAGACCGACCCGCTCCAGCCCCGGCGGGATGCCGACCAGGGCGGCCATCACCTTCTGCGAGAGGGAGTCGAAGAATCGGCGGTGTAGTGCGATGACATAACTGCGGCGATTGACGAAGTGGCGGTAGAAAGTGCCTTTCGCCATCCCGGCCTCCGCGACCACCGCATTGATCGAAAGGCGTTGTAGCCCCTCGCGTTCCGCCACCACAGTGCCTGCGATCAGCAGTGCCGTACGACCGGGGTCGGCAATGACTGTCATAGTTTCGCACTCTCCCCACTCTTCTTGGAAAGCCTAGTATCGAACACCCCGCGCACATACGCTGTGACCGATCGGTCGGAGCCTAGACGGTTTCGAGACCGTCTGGTCATCGATGACCGTGCCGTTTCTGGGTGACACCCCTGGGGGTTTCGAATGTCCGCTGAGCGAAGTTTTACCGCCGGTGATGTAGTTCCAATCTCGACCAGCGCGCGCTATCTGGTTTCGATCGATCAGTTGTTGCCCGCGGACTCGCCCCGTTCCAATGGCGAGGACCGTAAGCATATCGCCAGGCTCGCTGAGAGCGAGGCCGAACTGCCGCCAATCCTGGTGCACCGCAACACAATGCGTGTCATCGACGGGATGCACCGGTTGCGGGCTGCGCGATTGCGCCAGCAGGACAGGATCGAGGTCGAATTCTTCGACGGCAGTCAGGCCGAGGCCTTTCTTCGCGGCGTCGAGCTGAACACGACGCATGGGCTGCCGCTGACGCTCTCGGATCGAAAGGCGGCGGCCGAGCGCATCATTGATTCGATGCCGGAGCTGTCGGACCGGGCGATCGCGGCCAGCACTGGTTTGTCGGGGAAGACGGTCGCCGCCATTCGAAAGCGTTCGAGTGCGGAAATTCCGCAGTCGAACGTTCGTGTCGGCGCAGACGGACGCCGCAGACCACTTGATCGGACGCAACGCAGGCGGCGGGTGGCCGAGTTGCTCGCCGGCTCGCCCGATATGCCGTTGCGCGCCTTGGCCGCGGCCGCGGAGGTGTCGATCAGCACCGCCCACGCCATCCGAAAGCGATTGCGTGAGATGGATTGTCCGGTCGGCGTCGGCAGTTCCGAACAACCTGATGACGCCTCACTGCTGTTGCAACAGCTCACCCGCGATCCCGCCATGCGGCTGAACCAACAGGGCCGGGATCTGCTGCGCTGGCTGCACACCCACTCGATCCAGCGCGACGTCTGGACCACCCTGATCGCCGCCGTGCCACCACACACCGTGCCGGTCATCACCGAGCTGGCCAGCAAGAACGCCAAAGAATGGCGTGCACTGGCCAGCTACATCGATTCCGCATCTGCTACCGCCGAATAAACACCCGAGCGCAATTCGCCGGAACGCCCCGAGATCTAACGAGGTAATCGTCATGCTTGTTGGTGTCGCACACTTTGCGTCACGTCGGCCGCGTTCAATTCTCTATGGGGCCTTGTTGATCGGAATTGTCTGTGTTGCACTCGGCTGGAATGCGCCTGCGCACTTGAAATCGGGTGGCTTCGTGCCGCCGAACACCGAGTCGACGCAAGTCGCGGCACTACTGAATCGCAGTTTTCCGGGCGCAGCGCCGAATATCGTGCTCTTGGTCAGCGCACCGGAGGGCATCGATGGCCCCGCGGCACGGTCGGTCGGCGAACGACTATCGAAGGACCTGCACGGGCGCGGCGACATCGACGCCGTGCAGTCGTACTGGGAACTACCCGTCGACCTGAGGCAGGCGTTGCGCAGCACCGATGACCGCAGCGGCCTGATACTTGCCCACGTCAACGGCAACGACACCGACGCGCCGAAGCGGGCGGGCAGGATCGCCGAACAGCTCGCCGGCGAAACCGACGGCGTCACGGTCCGAGCAGGCGGCCAGGCGGTCGCACTCGACCAAATGAGCCACCAGATCATCAAGGATCTCCTGGTCACCGAGGCAATTGCCGTGCCGCTGACCGGGTTGGCGCTGATGCTGGTATTCGGCAGCGTGATCGCGTCGATGATTCCGCTCGCTGTCGGTGTCTTCAACATCTTCGCGACGCTGCCGATTCTGCGGCTGCTCTCCGAGATCGGTGATGTGTCGATCTTCGCGTTGAACATGATGAGCGCACTGGGTTTCGCGGTCGCGATCGATTCGAGCCTGTTCATGGTCAGCAGATTCCGTGAGGAACTCGCCGGTGGCCGCGACACGACGGCAGCCGTGCTGCGTACCGTACAGACGGCGGGCCGCACCGTATTGTTTTCCGGCCTCGTCGTGGCGCTGTCGCTGTCCACGTTGCTGGTGTTCCCGCTGTATTTCCTGCGTTCGCTGGCCTACGCCGGGTTGGCTGTGCTCGCGGCGGCTGTGTTCACCACGTTGCTGCTCGTGCCCGCAGCGCTGGCGGTACTCGGACCGCGGGTGAACCTGTTCGATCTGCGAATCCCGTTGCGTCGCCTGTTGCGTCGCCCGCCGCCGGTCGCCGTCGATCCGGCCGCGAGTCGTTGGTACCGCGCGGTGACCGTGGTGATGCGTTATCCCGTGGTTGCCGCAGCGGCCGTGATCGCCGTGCTGCTGGTGCTCGGCGCGCCGTTCGTGTCGATCCGATTCGGATCTGCCGACGACCGGGTGATTGCCGGGGCATCCAGCCACGAGGTCGGGGATGCGCTGCGCACCGACTTCCGTGAAAATGCCATGGCAGGCGTGCTCGTTGCGCTGCCCGGCTACCACGGGCCCACCGAATCGATCGGTGTCTACGCCGCACAGCTGTCGCGTGTCGACGGTGTCACCTCGGTGGTCTCGGCCGCTGGTACCTACATCGGCGGCGCGCGCCTGGCCTCCGCGTTGCCCGATATGGCCGATGGCGCGGGCACCTATCTCCGGATCGGCACTCGGCTCGATCCCTATTCGCCTGCGGGCATCGACCAGTTGGACCGGATTCGAGTGGTGGGCGCCCCGGGGCCGGCCCGCTTCGGCGGCGCCGCGGCGGAGAACGTCGATTCGCTGCATGCTCTCGGTGCGAAGGTTCCCCTGGCGATTGCGCTGATCGCACTGTCCACGTTCGTGGTGCTGTTCCTCTTCACCGGCAGCGTCGTGCTGCCGGTCAAAGCGCTGGTGCTCAACACACTGTCGTTGTCGGCGACTTTCGGCGCGATGGTATGGATCTTTCAGGAAGGGCATCTGGCCGGACTCTTCGGTTTCGCTCCGACCGGCTATCTCGTGCCGACCATGCCGATTCTGATGTTCTGCATCGCTTTCGGTGTGTCGATGGACTACGAGGTGTTCCTGCTCTCGCGCATCCGTGAGGACTGGCTGTCGTTCGGCGACAACACGCATGCCGTGGCCATGGGCGTGGCGCGGACCGCGCGCATCTTCACGGCCGCCGCCTGCCTGATGGCCATCGCCTTCGCCGGGATGGTGACCTCGCACGTGTCGTTCATCCAATTGTTCGGCCTCGGATTGACGCTGGCGGTGCTGTCGGACGCCACCTTGATCCGTGGCGTGCTCGCGCCCGCGCTGATGCGGCTGATGGGCGCCGCCAACTGGTGGGCGCCGCGACACCTCGCGACTCTGCACGAACGCATCGAAATCTCCGAGACCAGCGTCGATCTCGAGCCAGTAGCCAAATGATCGAACAGGACACGACATGGCGAAATTTCGCACCGGCGTCATGGATTCGGGTGTCTACACCCGGTTTTCGCCCGACCTGCAATTCCGCGGCAGCCGCTCCTTGGCGATGGCAGGCGGCGCGGACTCGCTGTGGGTGACCGACCATCTGCCCTCCATCCTGCCCGCATCGATCTGGAACCCGAGGCACGTCGGCATCACCAGGCTTGCACCGCACGCCGACGGGATCTATGAACCATGGACCGCGCTCGGCTATCTCGCCGCGCAGAACCGGCTGGCGCGGATGCGACTCGGGGTCGGCGTCACCGATGCGGGCAGACGCAATCCGGCGGTGACCGCACAAGCCGCGGCGACGCTGCACCAATTGAGTAGGGGCCGGGCGATTCTCGGCATCGGCACCGGCATCCGCGACAACAACGAGCCCTACGGTGTGGACTGGAAAGCGCCGGTGGCGCGCTTCGAGGAAGCGCTGGCGACCATCCGGGCGCTGTGGGATTCGCACGGCAGCTTGGTCACTCGGGAGTCGGCGCACTTCCCGTTGCGGGACGCCGTCTTCGATATTCCACCGTATCGCGGCACCCGGCCCGAGATCTGGGTCGCGGCGGGCGGCCCCCGAATGTTGCGCGCCGCAGGACGATACGCCGACGTGTGGTTCCCTGGCTTCGCGCAACAGCCACAGGATTACCGGCAGCGGCTCGAGCAGGTTCGCAGCGCGGCATCCGATGCAGGCCGCGATCCGATGGCGGTCGACGCCGCCGCGGTGTTCAGCGTGCTCACCGGTGCGCGACAGTCCGATGTCGACGAGCTGACCGACAGTGTCGGGGCGCGGGCGCTCACCTTGTGTGCCCCTGGCGAGATGTGGACAAGGCACGGCGCCACCCATCCGATGGGCGCGGATTTCGCCGGGCTGCAGGACCTCATTCCGCAGACCTTGGACGAACCGGCCGTGCTCGAATACATAGAAAAAGTCCCGCGGTCGCTGGTGCATGAATTCTGCCTGACCGGGACACCGGACGAAGTGATCGATCAGCTTGCCGAATGGCGCGACAACGGCCTGCGTTATGCCGTGCTCATGAACCTGAGTGCAATTCATCCGAAAATGCGAAGCGGGATGTTGTCGAATGCGCCGCTCGTATCGATCTTGCGCAGGCTGAAACGCTTCTAATGCGACAAGATTGACGGCTGATCCACCCCGTGAATACGATGGGTATCGCGAGCGAAGAGGCTCGATCGATATTTATGCTGCGGGTGGGTTCGGCATATCTAATTTCCGTAGACCAGGAGTGATAATGGTCGACATTGCAATTGTGGGTATCGGCTGCCGATTTCCCGGCGGCGTATTCGACCCGGAGAGCTACTGGAATTTTCTCCTTGCAAAGGGTGACGGCATCGTCGATATTCCGGTGGATCGCTGGAGTATCGAGAAGTACTATGACCCGGACCCGGACGCGCCAGGCCGGATGTACACCAGGCGCGGCGGTTTCCTCACCCAACCACTATGGGATTTCGATGCCGATTTCTTCGGCATCGCCCATCGGGAGGCCGCCATCCTGGACCCGCAGCAGCGGCTGCTGCTGGAGGTGACCTGGGAGGCGCTCGACGACGCGGGGATGGCCGGGCGGGTGTCCGGCCATTCCGTCGGCGTCTACATCGGCGGATTCATTCTCGACAACGTGCTCGGCCGCAGTGGTCCGCTGGTGCGGGAGGCCATCACGAATCACACCGCGATGAGCGCCTCACACACCCTGCTGTCGAACCGCATCTCATATCTGCTCGACCTGCACGGACCCAGCCTGACGGTAGACACGGCGTGCTCATCGTCACTGGTCGCCACGCACTTGGCGGTCCAGGCGATCACGAACGGTGAATGCGAGATGGCACTGGCCGGCGGCGCCAACACCATGCTGCAACCGGAGACGTTCATCTCCATGTGCAAAGGTCGCTTCCTCGCCGTCGACGGCCGTTGCAAGACCTTCGACGCGGCCGCCGACGGATACGGCCGTGCGGAGGGCGCGGGCGCGGTGCTGCTGAAGTCGTTGGATGCGGCTCAACGCGATAACGACCGCATCTACGCGGTCATCCGCGCGACAGGGGTCAACCAGGACGGTCGCACGATCGCCATCCCGGTGCCGAATCCCATTGCCCAGGAACAACTTGCGCGGCAGGTCCGCGAGGACGCCGGCATCGCGGGGCACGAGGTGAGCTATCTGGAAGCGCACGGCACCGGCACCGCAGTGGGCGACCCGATCGAATTGACGGCGCTGGGGGCGGTATACGGCGCGGTGGACGGCCGCAGCGAACCGGTGCCGGTCGGCTCGGTGAAGAACAACTTCGGGCACACCGAGGCGGCAGCCGGCGTTGCGAGCCTCATCAAGGCGGCGCTGACGCTGCACCACCGCACCGTGGCGCCGCAATGCTCGCTCGATACGCCGAACCCGGATATCCCCTTCGGCGAGCTACAGCTGCGCGTGCCGCTGGCTGCCGAGCCGTTGCCCGCGGCACCCGGGAAGGGCATCGTCGCGGTCAACGGATTCGGGTATGGCGGCACCAATGCACACGTCGTGCTCGGTGAGGCGCCGCAGCCGGTAGCCGCACCCGAGGACGAGCGTCCGGTACTGCGCGTGCTGCCGGTCTCCGGACGTGGCGAGGCCGCCGTGCGGACGCTCGCGGGCGAGGTGGCGTCGGCGCTGGCGGAGCAGCCCATCGAGACGGTCACGGCGGCGGCATGGACCCGCCGCGCCCATCACCCGCTGCGCGTCGGATTCGCCTACGAGAATGCCGAGGATCTGCGCGCCCAGCTGGCCGCTTTTGCCGCGGGCGAGGGTCGCGCACCGAGCCGGATCATCGGCGACGGGGAGGTCGAGCCGGTCTTCGTGTTCAGCGGCATGGGTCCGCAGTGGTGGGGGATGGGCCGTGAATTGCTCACCACCGAATGCACTTTCGCGAGGGTGGCGCGCGAGATCGATCGTGAGTTCGTCGCGGTGGCGGGCTGGTCGATCCTCGACGAGATACTCGCCGCCGAGGCCGATTCGCGCATTATGCAGACCGCGTACGCCCAGCCCGCCAACTTTCTGTTGCAGGCGGCGCTGGCCGCCGAACTCGCCGACTACGGCATCTATCCGTCGGTGGTAGTCGGTCACAGCGTCGGTGAGGTCGCCGCCGCGTACGTCTCCGGTGCGCTGTCGCTGCGCGACGCGGTGACCGTCAGCTATCACCGATCCCGTTTGCAGGCCGTGACGGCGGGCACCGGCGGCATGCTCGCCGTCGGCATGTCCGAGGCCGACGCGCGCGAGCTGCTCGCGCGCACCGAGGGCATCTCGATCGCCGCGGTCAACAGTCCCGGCTCGATCACCCTCGCAGGCGACAGCCAGGACCTGGAGATGCTGCGCGACATGCTGGCCTCCACCGGCGTCTTCGCGCGGACCCTGCGGGTCGAGGTGCCCTATCACAGCCACCTCATGGACCCGATCCTCGACGAGCTGCGTGCCGAATTGGCCTCGCTCGCACCGCGGGATGCGAAGGTTACCACCTATTCCACCGTGACGGCGGACGAGATCACGGGCGACACCTGGACAGGCGATTACTGGTGCCGCAATGTTCGTGAGCCCGTCCGGTTCGCCGACGCCATCGGTGCGTTGGTCGACGCTGGGCATCGGGTGTTTCTCGAGGTCGGGCCGCACCCGGTGCTCAGCGGCAACATCCGGGAGATGCTGATCCAGCGCGGCGTGGTCGGCGCGGCGGTGACCACGCTGGCGCGTGACCGGCGCGACCGCCAGCATGTGCTGCGCGCGGTGGCCGATCTGTATGTCGCGGGCTCGCTGGACGGTTCGTCGATCCCGGGCCGGCCCGCCTCGGTGGTCGGGCACGTCGATCTGCCCGCCTACCCGTGGCAGCGCAAGCGCATCTGGCACGACGAGCCGGTCACGTTGCTCGATCGGCTCGGCACACCGGACAGTCGTGCGTTACTCGGTGACCCAACCTCGGCAGTGTCGTCGGAATGGGAAGTGCAGCTTTCGGTTTCGCGTCTGCCCTGGCTGGCCGACCATGTCGTGGATGGTTACGTGGTGCTGCCGGGTGCCGCCTATCTGGATGCCGCGCTCAGCGCCGCGATCGAGCGCACCGGCCGCACGAGTGCAGGACTGGAGTCGGTGGAATTCGTCGCGCCGCTGGTGATCGACGAGCACGATGTGCCGGTGCTGCGGGTGACCGTCGAGGAATCGACGCGCCGCTTCATGATCCGCTCGCGTTCGGCTGATACCGTGAACTGGACATTGAACGCCCACGGCCGACTGATCGAGGCCGATTTCGAGCCGGCGCTCGAGAACATCGGCGCACCGGCGGACGCTACGGTCATCGCGGGTCCGGATCTCTACCGCGCTCTGGCTTCTCGCGGGCTCGACTACGGGCCCGCCTTCCAGCGCATCGTGTCAGCCGTCGTCGGTAGAGACGCTGTCGTCGCGTCACTGGCGCCCATCGAGGTCGCCCACCGGCATCTTGCCCACCCGGCCATCGTCGATGCGGCATTGCAGTGCGTTGCCGCACTGGCCGCCGGTCCGGCGGCGGATTCCGATGTCGCCATCGTGCCTGCCTCGATCGCGGGCGTGCGGTGGCTCGGCGAGCTGCCCGAGCGCGCCAGGGTGGTGGCGACCAGGCATGGCAGCGATCCGCTGCGCGCCGATATCGTGATCGTCGGCGAGCACGGCGAGGTCGCGATGCGGCTGACCGGAGTCGAGTTCCGTCCGGTCAGCGCGGCGGTCGATATTTCACATCAATTGGAACAGGTTTTCTACCAACCGATCTGGGAGATAATCGAGCCGGAGCTACCCGTCGAACAGCCCGAATCCGATGAGGTCGTCGTCACCGTCTGTGTCGGCCCCGACGCCGCCGATCGCGCGGTCGCGCTGCTGGGGGATCGGTCCGATCGGACCGTTGTGATCACCGACCCCGCCGGCGACGGCACCGACGAACAGCTGCGACTTGCGCTGCGCACCGACGGGGCAATCGCCGGACCACGGATCCGGGTGGTCGTTGTCTTCGACACCGAATTTGCCGCCGCTCAGAACGTTTACTGGCTGGCCCGAATCGCGAACGCCGTCGAGGATCTGCGCGTCGACGACGAGGCGGTACAAATTCGCGGTGTCCTGGTCACCGAACAGGCACTGTGCACGCCCGCAGATTCCTCGGCCCGAATCCGCCACGGCGCGTTGATCGGCGCGCGCCGGGCACTGCTCAACGAGCAGCCAGTAGCGCGGTGGCGGCTGATCGATCTGGACGGAACCGCAGGGCAGCCTGCCGCGGATCTGATTCTGGCGGAGGACATCGTCGATGAGATCGCGGTGCGCGGTGACGCGCACTGGGCCGTGCGGCTCGAGCAGAACCTCGCGTCCTACCTCGAGCAGCGCGAGCAGACCGGACCGCTGTCGAAGCCCGAGCAATCCTTCGAGGTGGAGATCCCCAGGTCCCGGCTGATGTCGGATCTGGCGCTGCGTGAAACCGACCGGGTCGCGCCCGGACCCGGCGAGATCGAGATCCGGATGGATGCCGTCGGACTGAACTACAAGGACGCCATGAAGATCATCGGCGTTCTCACCGAAAAGGAGCTCGGCGAAACCTATTTCGGAATGACAGTGGGTATGGAGGGCTCCGGTCTGGTCGAACGGATCGGGCCGGACGTCGCCGATATCGCCGTCGGCGACCGGATGATGGTGTGTGCGGGCGACATCCTGCGCAAGTACGTCACGATGCCCGCCGACGCGGGCGCGACGCTGCCGCATCCGCTTGCGCCCGGCGAATACTACGACCCGTTGACCTGCGGTTCTGGATTGCCTTTCCTGACAGCCGAATTCGGTCTGCGCACGCTGGCCAAGCTGCAACCGGGTGAGACCGTGCTGATTCATGGCGCTGCGGGCGGCATGGGCATGGCCGCGGTACAGGTCGCATTGAATATCGGCGCGCGGGTGATCGCGACGGCGGGCACGCCGGAACGACGCGAGCACGTGCGGTCGGTGGGTGCGCACGAGGTGCTGAACTCGCGGTCGGCCGATTTCGTCGACGACATCGCGCAACTGACCGGCGGGCGTGGCGTGGACGTGGTCTACAGCTCGGCGCCGGGGGAGATCCTGCAGCAGAACTTCCGTGTCGCAGCGGAATTCGGCCGGATCATCGACATCGGCAAAGCTGATATATACACCGGCGGCGTCATCGATCTCGGGCCGTTCGACCGCAACCTCACCTTTACCGCTGTCGACATGGATCGGGCGCTCGCGCACGATCCGGAGATTCTGCGCAGGCCGATGCGGATCACCCAGCAGGCCCTGCGCGACGGCACTTACCAATACCTGCCCT
This sequence comes from Nocardia sp. NBC_00403, assembly GCF_036046055.1. Taxonomy (NCBI): domain Bacteria; kingdom Bacillati; phylum Actinomycetota; class Actinomycetes; order Mycobacteriales; family Nocardiaceae; genus Nocardia; species Nocardia sp. NBC_00403. The sequence continues at coordinate 6,438,288 of NZ_CP107939.1, read as the reverse complement.
ACACCGCCTATCCGCTGGCGGAACTCGTCGCCGCGTTCGAGTCGGTAGCGAGGGCGGATCAGGTCGGCAGGGTGGTAGTGGACTTCCGCGAGGATCAACCGGCGGTGCGGCCGAAGCTGGAATATCCGCGGATCGACCCTGCCGCAAGCTATCTCGTGACGGGAGGATTCGGCGGCTTCGGTCTTGCCACGGCCCGCTGGCTGGTTCGGGAGGGGGCACGCAGGCTGGTGCTCGCGGGGCGCGGTGGTGCGGCCAGCCCACAGGCCCGCGCCCAGATCGCCGAATTCACCGAAGCAGGGGTCGAAGTGATCGAGGAGCGCCTCGACATTTCCGACTATGACGCCACAGTCGGTCTCATTGCCAGGATCGACGGCGCGGCCGGGCCGTTGCGCGGCATCTTCCACGCCGCCGGGGTGGTCAACAATCTGCCCATTCCGCAGATCACGCGCGAGTCCGTCGATGACCTGTTCGCCAAGGTGCGCGGCGCCGAGAATCTCGACCGGGCCACCGATGCGGTCGGAGTCGAGCTCGACATATTCGTGCTGTACTCCTCGATCAGCGCACTCGGCTGCATCACTCCGCAGATCGGTTACGCCGCAGCCAATGCCGCGCTCGACGCGCTTGCGGCCAACCGGCGCGGCCGAGGCGCGGCCGCGCTGTCGGTGAACTGGGGCTTCATGAGTGGCGGCGGGATGGCCGACACCACCGAGGCCCTGGTCGAGTACGTCAAGATGCTCGGCTTCCTCCCCATCGACATGGACAGGGCAACCACGCTGCTGCGTGAATGTCTGTCACTCGACACCGCGCAGGCCGCGGTGGCCGATATCGATTGGGAGGTGTGGTCACGCGGCGCTCGGCCTTCCACCGACACCCACCGGTTCCGCCAACTGCTCGCCGAGATCGGCGTCGGTGGCGCATCGGGCGGCACGCTGCGTACCGAGATCCTCACCTTGCCGACCGAGCAGCGGGTCGATTTCATCGCGCAGCGGCTCGCTGACCAACTCGCGGTGGTGCTCGGCGTGGAGACCGACACCATCAATATCGACGAGCCGGTCACCGACCTCGGTATGGACTCGTTGATGGCGATGGAATTCGGCGCCCGCACCGAAAAGGCGCTCGACCTCAAGATTTCCGCGCTCGAGATCAGCAGGGGCCTGTCGCTGCGCGGTCTCGGGACCAAAATTGTCAGCCAATTCGAGACGCCCGGCGACGAGCCGGTCGCGGCCTGAAAGGACGCGGCATGTCCACCGAACTGATCGCATTCGACACCATCGACGCCGTATTGGGCCACCGGGAGGGCCGCTTCTTCGGCGAGGGCTACAAGCGAATTGCCCACCACATCTTCGATATCGCGTTGGATCACGACCCGGCAGGCCGGCCACGACTCACGGCCTCGGCCGGCGTGACCTATCCGCTCGACTGGTCGCAGAAGAGCTCCCGGGTGCTGGACCCGCATCTGAGCAGCATCGATTGCTCGATCTTCGGCTACCGCCTGCTCGAGGTCATTCTGCGGGAGTTCTGCGGACTGACCGTGGGCGAAATCCGGTCGTCGTGGCTGTCCTACATCCAATTCAGCAGCGGCACTGCGGCGACCGAATCGCTCGACCAGTTCCGGATCGTCGCAACCGTCACCGCGGTCGGGGATTCCTCGATCACCGTCACCAGCGAGTTAGGTGCCGCCATGGCGTTGGAAGCGACTGTCACGCTACCGGTCACACCGCGATTACGAACCATGGAGCCACGCACCGTGCTCGAAGAAGGGCACGGATATTTTCACGGCGCGGTCTATCAGCGCGGTCAATACCTGCGCAATGTCGTGATAGCCAATGCGGAAAGCCGGGCCGGCGCCGAATTCGAACTGGTGGAGCAGGATTCGCCAGGAGGCGGGCGCGGCGTCGCCGATGCCTATCAGCCGTCGGTCACGCTGGTCGACGCGACGGTGATCCTGGCGCAGCTGTCCCAAGTCCTGCTCTACGAACTGGACAATATCGCCCGCAAGGACAGCGAAACGCTGTGGATGCGACGGATGACTGCCCGGGCCGCGGCTGCGCCGCCGCCCTACGAGCCCGGCTCGGCATCGACACAGATGGTGCGGTCGATGATTCTCACCTTCGGCGGCGGCGATTGGCGAATATCCACCTGGGAAGCGGATTTCGCGGGTTGCGAGATCCGATACGACCTGGCCCACCGACTTCCCGCGTAGTTCGCGGAACCTGTTCTCCGAGAAAGGCATCCCATGTCGGGAATCAATTATCGACGCATCGTGATCTCCGGAACCTATTCCACCGGGAAGACCACCACTTCGACCGCGCTATCCTTGCTGACCGGCATTCCCCGGGTCGACGCCTCGTCGGCACGCGAGGTGGTCACCGAACTGTATCCGGGTATGCGGTTCCAGGATCTGAGCACCACCGAACTCATGGCGCTCGGCTTCCGGCGCCTGGAACTGCGGATCCAGGCCGAGGCCATCCTGGATGCCGAGGGCGGATTCATCGCCGACGGCTCCGTGCTCAACGAGTGGATCTATGGCACCACCCGGCTGATCACCGGCCCCAATCCCGGTTCGGCGCGATGGCACAAGGTGCTGAAGAACACCATCACCCTGCCCGGTCGGCCGTTTTATCGCCGCTATCTGAATGCCTACGGGGACATGGCAAGACAGCGCGCCAGGCAGAACTACGACATCTTCTTCCACCTCCCGGTGGAGGTGCCGATGGATCCGGACGGCCATCGCCCGGTCGACGAGCGCTACCGCGCCCTTTCCGATCAGAAGCTGCTGCATGCGATCAGTGAACTCGGCCAGCCCGTGGTGACCGTGCGCGGCACCCCGGAGCAGCGGCTGGAATCGATCATGAAGGTACTGGACATTCCCACTGTGATGGATATCGATGTCGCGGTGAAGGAGGCGATGGAAATCGTGCGCTCCAGCCGGGAGCGGGTCCAGGAAGCGATCATCGCGCAGCAGGAACTCCCCACCCTTGCCAAGAAGATCAAGTTCGCTACCCGCGTTTAGGAGAAAACCATGACCGTTCTGTTGGATAAGACCAAGCGCTACAACCCGATCGACTCCTGGTTCTACGACAACTTCATCTCCGACGCGGTCCGTGATATGACCCCGACACTGTTCGACGACGTCGCCGCCGAATTGAAGGACAAGGCACAGGTCCTCGATGTCGGTTGCGGCGGTGGACAACTCGCGGTCGGCCTGGCTACTGCCGGCAAGCACTTGCAGCTCAGCGGCATCGATTTGTCGCCGCAGCAGGTCCGGCGCGCCCAGAAGCGCGGGGCGCCGCTCGGCGGTCGCATCCAGTTCCGGCAGGGTTCGGCGATGGATCTGCCCTTCGCGGACAACAGCTTCGACGCCGTCCTCAGTTCCGGGTCGATCAAGCATTGGCCGGATCAGCGCAAGGGCCTGTCGGAAATGATCCGGGTGCTGCGTCCGGGCGGTCTGCTGCTGATCATCGAGGCCGACCGTGGCTGCACCTTCGAGGATGCCCAAGGGTTCGTCGATCGGTGGCGGCTGCCGCGTCCGATGGCGCGTGCCTGCCTGCCGTTCTTCCGTACCTACATCGCTGGTTACGGTCTCGATCTGGAGGACGGACGGCAGCTCGTCGAGGATCTGCCGGTCGCAGGTGCGACGGTCGAACGCATCGCGGGCGAGCCGGGGATCCAGATCACCGCACGAAAAGTCGAGGTAGTGCAGCCGGTCTAGCCGCGTAGCGACAGACAGCGCAGGAGACGACCCGGAGTTCCGAACGGAACTCCGGGCGTTGCCTGTTGCTGATTCGGCAGGCGTCACCGAGGTGGCGGCGGTGACACTCACAGGAAACTGACAGCCGGTACACAGCGGACGTGATCCTGGGGTACCGAGAATTCCGCTGTGACCAATGCCGCTGAGACGTCGATCAATGCCGATGGTGCGAGTTTGGTGGAGACAGCGGAGCAGAGATCGTCGCCGGGGGACCGCAGGTACTCCGGGTTGTCCGATCGGGCATGGGAATGCCTCGGGTTGGCGACGCTGCTGGTGGGGACCGGCGTCGTGTACCTATGGAACATCACCGTCAACGGCATGGGGAATGGGTTCTATGCGGCGTCGGCGCAGGCCGGGGCCGAGAATTGGAAGGCGCTGCTGTTCGGGTCGTTGGACCGTGGCAACTTCATCACCGTTGACAAACCACCGGTGTCGCAGTGGGTGATGGGGTTGTCCGGGCAGCTGTTCGGATTCTCCAGCGCGAGCATGTTGGTGCCGCAGGCATTGATGGCGGTGGCCGCGGTGGCGCTGCTGTACGGCGCGGTCGCTCGGGTGAGCGGGCGCGGAGCCGGACTGCTTGCGGGAGCGTCGCTCGCGTTGATGCCGGTGGCCGCCATGATGTTTCGGTTCAACAATCCGGACGCCGTCATGGTGCTGCTGATGACTGCGGGCGCCTACTGCACGATTCGGGCCCTGTCGCGGGCAGGCGCCGGGTGGCTTGCCCTTGCCGGGGTTGCGCTCGGCTTCGCCTTTCTCGCGAAGATGCTCGAGGGCCTGATGGTGTTGCCCGCATTGGGGATTGCCTATCTGCTCGCCGCGCCGACCACTCTCGGCAAGCGAATACTGCACCTGCTCGGTGCTGCCGCCACGCTCGTTGCGTCGTCCGGGTGGTATGTCGCGTTGACGATGTTGTGGCCCAAGGATTCTCGCCCCTACATGGCTGGTTCCACGGATGACACCTTCATGGACCTGGTGTTCGGCTACAACGGGTTGCAACGTATCCAGGGCCGCGACGGCGGAGCCGGGCGAGCTGGTATGCCTGCTGGTGTCGAGCCGCAGGAAGCCTATCCCGGGCGCGGGGGCTCCGGATTCGGTGGTGTCGGCTCGCACGCGGGCGGCGCCCGACTGTTCACCGGTGAAATCGGATTCGAGATCAGCTGGCTCATTCCCGCGGCGCTGCTCGCCTGCGTATTGGTGTTGATGGCCCGTGGTCGTCGTCCGCGCACCGATCTCGTCCGAGCGGGTGCGGTCGTCTTCGGCGTTTGGTTGGTCGTGGACGGCGTCGTCTTCAGCTACATGAACGGTGGCATGCACGCCTACTACACCCTCGCGATAGCGCCCGCGATCGCCGGACTGTTCGGGCTCGGTGTGCTCGAAATGTGGCGGCTGCGCGATCGCACCCTCGGTCGGTACGGCTCCGCGGCACTGATTCTCGCGAGTGGTGGCTGGGGTTTCATACTGCTACAGCGCAATTCGGATTGGTTGCCGTTACTGCGATGGGCGGTTCTCGCCGCTACGATTGTTGCCGCCGTCGGCGTTGTCGCCACCTCGTGGTCTGGGCTGCGCCGCTTCTCGACCGTGCTGATCGCCTTTGGTGTCCTCGCAGGGCTCGGCGGCACGTCGGCATACGCGGCGGCAACGTTGGGGCAGGCGCACACCGGTGGCAGCCCCGTCGTCGGCCCTGCCGAGCCGGGACGAAGGGGTTCCGGCGGCTACCCGGGTGCAGACGCGGCGAGCCCACAATTGGACGCGATGCTGCGAGCCACCACGACGCGATGGTCCGCGGCCATCGATCACTCCTCGCCCGCGGCCGCGCTCGAATTATCCAGCGACACTGCGGTAATGGCCATCGGTGGCTTCAAGAACGACCCCACACCGACGCTCGGCGAGTTCCAGGACTATGTGAAGAAGGGCGAGGTCACCTACTACATCGTGATGCCGCCTCGGAACTTCCGAACCGAGCCAGGGCAGCAACCGGCACCGGATCAGCGGCCGGCAGCCGGCCGAGATCCGGCGCAGGGCCAAGGGTCTGCACTCGGTGCAGGGCAAACGACGGACCAGGGCCCCGCATCGAACCAAGAGGCAGTGTTGGGCGAGGGGCAGACCTCGGGCCGGCAGCCGGGATCGGGCCGGGGCGGATCACAGAGCAGCGGGCACGCTGACATCGCGGAATGGGTCGGGGCTACTTTCACGCCGACCTCGGTAGGCAACGCCACCGTCTACAACCTGTTGCAGCCCAAGTAGCCCGGTTGCCACCGCCGCCGCAGCTCAGGGATCGATCGTCCCCGGCATCGCAGTGCCGCGGAGGTGATGGCGGAAGGCGAGACGGACGATGTCGGCGATGTCCGGGTGGGCGATGGCGTACACATTGTGGCGGCCGGACTTTCGAGCGTGAACCAGACCTGCCAGCTTGAGCTTCGCCAGGTGTTGACTCACCGCTGGGACGGTTTGCCCGATTTCGGCGGCCAGGGTTCCGACGTCGCGCTCGTCCTGACTGAGCAGCCACAGGATCTGAAGGCGGGCGGTAGCGGCGAGCATGCCGAAAACTGCTGCCGCGTCGTGTAATCGATCTGCCGGGATGGGACCCGGCGATTCGCCGTGCTCGGTCACTTCCGCCTCCACCGTGTCGGTAGCGTCGCACGATGCGAATACTTGCACAACTGATCGACCGCGTTCCCGACGCGTATGGCCCCGGTACAAGGCCGGTGCGTTCGGTCTAGATGGCGGCCAGAAAGACGTGCGCGACGGCTTCCAGTCCGTATTGATCGATCGCATCGAAACGGGCCGGAACCGGGCTGTCGAGATCGAAGACTCCGATGAGTTCGTCATCCCGAACGAGCGGCACGACGATTTCCGATCGGGTGTCACCGTCGCACGCGATATGCCCGGGAAAGGCATGCACGTCGGGCACGAGTTGGGTTTCTCGCGTATCGGCGGCGGTTCCGCACACGCCTTTGGCGAGTGCAATTCGGACGCACGCCGGTTTGCCTTGGAACGGCCCGACGACGAGTTCTCGCCCGTCATAGAAATAGAAGCCGACCCAATTCAGATCGGGTAGCGCGTGGAATACCAGCGACGACAGGTTGGCCGCGTTGGCGATGCGGTCGGGCTCACCGGTGACCAGCGCTTCGGCCTGCTCGACGAGCTGGCGGTACTGCTCGGACCGGTCGCCGGAGAGGTCGGGAACGGTGAATGACATGGGTGAATCCTAGGGCGTTCCCACGAGGCGGTGTGCTTCGATTGTACCCGTTTCGCCACTGACCTCACATTGTCGAGCCTTCCCAACATCGGAGGTACCGGACGGAGTTCACCGGGCTTCGGTTGCGCGACAATCGGCTGACGCGCCAACGTGAGATCGGAAGGCTGGTGCACCCCGACTACTCGGCACGACCTGACCGCCGGAACGACCAGCAGGAGATATCGGTGAGTCAGCCATTGCCGATCGACTCGGGCGAACTTCGCGCGATGGTGTCGACGCTGGAGCACCTCATCTCGGCGGCGTCTCGAACCGTCGGTGAACTGAAGGCTGCCATTGCGAGCGCCGAAGCGCTCATGGACAGTGGCCGGCGCGATCACTTCCCGGACTCGCCGATCTCGGGTGCCCATGACGTGGCACTGCCGCCCGTCACCGACACGAGTGCGGTGGTCTCGAAAGTCAATGGGCCGTCGGCGGGCAACCCCGTCGTCCGCAAGCCGGGCCCCACGCCCTGGTCACGCAGGCCACCGGTTGCACCTGCGAGCTCATCCTGCCGACCCGCGTCCGTTGCATCCTCTCGACCGTCCGCGCCACGCACGCCGAGCGCCAGGGGCGTCGCTGTGTCTGCGTTTGGTGTGTCGACTGGTGGTGGGTCCGATGTGCCTGTGTCGGGTGTGGTGAGTGCTGGTGCTGGGCCTGTCGTACCGAGTGTCGATGCTGGAGCTGTGTCTGCGTTTGGTGTGTCGACTGGTGGTGGGTCCGATGTGCCTGTGTCGGGTGTGGTGAGTGCTGGTGCTGGGCCTGTCGTACCAAGTGTCGATGCTGGAGCTGTGTCTGCGTTTGGTGTGTCGACTGGTGGTGGGTCCGACGTGTCTGCGCCGCGCCTGCCGAGCCCTGATGTCGGAGTCCGGCATGCGCTCGACCTACCGAATACTGGTGCCACTGACGTGTCTGCGCCCCCTAAGCCGAGCACCGGCGCGACTGTCGTGCCTGCGCCACGGCGTCGTTGGCGGGCCAGATCTCGTCACCACGATTCCGTGATATCGCGACGACCGACCAGTGCCGGGACCGATGACGCAATGCGAATCGCCCGCGAGATGGCGGTTAAACACGATCTGGAGATCATCGGGTTCGACACGGCCGGCATCTCTGAACCCACCATTCGCGAAATCGCGGTTGCTGTCGACGACATGCTCGCGAAATATCCGATTCCACTGCGTGGCATCGAGATCACCGAAACGCATGACGGCACGCCGTCACGCCTGGTGCGGGAGCAGGTTTCTGAGGGGGAGCAACCGGGGCCCCCAGCGAACTGGATGGTTCTCGACAGGGCCGCGGTCGCGAACCCGATCCGTGCGGCCGGGGCGGTGGCCTCGGCAACCTGGACACGCGCCGATCGGCACGACTACGACGAGCGGCCGGTGTACGTGACGATCGTTCGCGAATTCGGTCGAGCACTCGATACCGCCGGCAATTTCCGTGCGCACCAAGAAGCGCAGCGAACACTGATCACCGAGAGTTTGCGTGGTGGAGGAAGTTTCGGTCACGGCTTGCTCGACCCTGGCACGGCATTGGTCGAAGGGTTCACCGAGGTCGTGTTGCGCGGAGAAAGGGCAGGAGGGGTGGCGACAGCGCTGCATGGAGCGTTGGTGCAAATGGCAAAGGCCATCTCCGTCGACCCCGATGAACCGTAACCATCGCATCGAACTCGGAATTCCGGTTCACCCATTGCTTCTTGGTGATCGCAATATTGCGAAGTCTGTGCAGGCCGACCTTCTCGAACACCCTCGCCGCCGCCGGACCGATCCGCCGGGACACCGATCCGATCGCGCAGATTCAAACCCTCGTGCCGACCGGATAACGGTGCTGGAGTAGACGGAGCGCCGGGTGCTCGGCCGTGCCCGGCCTCCGATCGACGGGTTCCCCCGACAACATTGGAGCAGCAGCTATGACCACGGAGAACATCGCCGACCAGATCCGCACAGTGGCCGAACGCATCCTCGCCTACAAGGAACTCGGCGTCGACCTGATCATCGGCGGTTTCCTGCACTTCCAGGATGAGATCGAGTACTTCGGCGCGAAGGTGCTGCCGCTGGTGCGCGAGCTCGTGGTGCGCAAGCTCGCCGCGGTGGGTAGCTGATGACCGCGGTCAGCGCCGACCGCATCCAGTCCGCGGTGCAAGCACGGTCGGTCGCCACCCAACTCGCGGCACGAAGCGGGTGTCATCAGAGCGGTGGACGACCACTGCTGATCCAGCGATTCGGCGAGTTGTCGGTAGCGGTCGCGGCGGGTACCGCTGTCGATGCCGCGACCGACGGCGTGTCGGGCGGCCATGCACCCGAAGTGGTGGCGCACGCGTCGCTCGCGGTCGCCCCGGCCGATGTGCTGTCCGACCGTGCCGCCTCGGCTGCGGTGTTCGAGGTGGGTGGAACACGCAGCGTCGCAACGGATCTGAATCTGCACCACTTCTGGCGCAATGCGCGCACCCACGCGCTGCACGACCCGATTCGGTGGAAGTACCAGCACATCGGCCGAGCATTGCTGCACGACACGCCACCACCGCTGCACGGGGTGATCTGACCCAACCATCAGCCGAAAGTGCCAGAGCGAGAGAAGGATACGAAAGTGACAGTGACGGTCGTCGTCGGAAACCCCAAACCCGCCTCTCGAACCCTGACCGCGGCCACCCTCGTCGCGAAGACGCTGCGCCCGGACACCGAGCCCGTGGTGATCGACCTCGTCTCCTTCGGTGCGGGCCTGCTGTCGTGGGGCGACCCCGCGGTCGCCGCGGCGGTACACGCCGTCGCGGCCTCGAAGCTGGTCGTGTTCGCCAGCCCTACCTTCAAGGCTACCTACACCGGCCTGCTGAAGCTGTTCCTCGAACAATTCGACGGCGGCACCGGACTAGCCGATGTCGTCGCTGTCCCGGTCATGCTCGGCGCAGGTCCCGTCCATGCGCTGGCGCCGGATCTGCTGCTGAAGCCGGTACTCGTCGAACTCGGCGCGACAGCGGCCCTGCCGGGCCTCTACCTCTCGGACCGCACATTCCAGGAAGACGGTGTGATCGAGCGCTACGCCGATCGGTGGCGTGCCGTCGCGCAGGCACTAGGCACAAGGGCCGCGAATCATGCATGACCTCTTCGAGTTTCCCGCCGATGGCCCGGGCCTGCGCCGCGCCTTCGCCAGCTTCCCCAGCGGCGTGGTCGCGGTATGCGCCGAGATAGATGGCGTCCGGCACGGCCTGGCAGTGAGCACCTTCGTCCCCGTCTCGCTCGAACCGCCCCTGGTTTCGTTCTGCGTGCAGAACAGTTCGGCGACCTGGCCGAAGCTGAGCCGCGCGACCCACCTCGGCCTGAGCCTGCTCGGCACCCATCAGGAAGACGCGGCCCGAGCACTGAGCACCCGCAATGGCAATCGCTTCCACAATGTCGACCTCTACCGTGGCGCTACCGACGCGATTTTCGTCGACGGCGCCTCCGCCTGGATCGAAGGCGTCGTCGAGGTCCAGGTGCCCGCGGGCGACCACGCCGTAGTTCTGCTCCGCATCAACCGCCTCGCCGCCCCCGGCGAGGTCGACCCACTTGTCTTCCACGGCAGCAAGTTCCGCACGCTGCATCCGCACAACGAAGTCAGCGAGATAGCCGGCTGACAGACAGGATCCACTGATACTCCGAGAACGCCGAAAGCAGACCCAGAGGTACGACACTCGCATTGTGCGGCCGGGGATTCTGTCGCGTTGGTGAACACTTGCGCAACTGATTGACGGACACGCATGTTCGGGTTTCTAATGAATGGTGGCGCAATTCGTGCGCCGGGATCAACCACACGAAGCGGGGTGAGCGGCAGATGCCGGATGACAGTATCGACGTCTACAGCCGGGCTGCTCTCGCGAAACGGGTTGTGCCCGCTCGTTGTTGACCTGTGCGCGTCGTCCGTGGCCGACGAGTCGTCGGCAGCGACACACATCCAGCAAACCTCTCGACCCGACAGGCCGGTGCCTCGGACCTTCCGAGCGCCCGGTCTGTTGCGTTCGGTACGGCCTGGCAAATCTCGCTGTGGTCGGCCGATACCCGGGCGCGGCTCGATGCTGCGCGCAGCCACATCAAGACGACGGCAAGTATTGGAGCCCTACCATGGCCACCCTGTTCGACAAGGTCGAATCACCACATCGCGCACCGAATCTGGAGCGCCAGGCGATCTGGTTCACGATCGGCCTCTATCTGCTGATCAGTGCGGCCCTGCTGACGATGCACTATGTGCATGTGCAACAGCCGGTCGGCTCGTCGTCGGTCTCACCCGCACGCTCCTCCTATGGTCAGTAGCCGATGACAACGACCGCCGCGGCCGTGCTCACCGACCGATTCGACACCGAAGTTCTACAGCAGCACTGGATTCCACTCTCCGCCACCGACTCCGACACCGCGGCGGTGCTGCGGGAGCGGCTGGGTGTCGATTTCGCGACGGCGAGGAACCGAGTATGGGAGACGGACGATTTCATCTACTTGCCGGTCGTCATCAACCACAAACGTGGCGAAACCATTGAACGCGACACGATCATGTTCGCCCTCGGCAGCGACTTCCTGGTGACGTTGCAACCGGACGGTCCCTTCACCCTGTTCGATAAGGCCGTCGCCAAGATGCGCCGCAATCCGGCGCTTACCGGCTCCCCGCACGGCATGATGTACGCGCTGCTATGGGCGCTGAACGAGGAATCGGAGCGGGTGATCCACTACGCAAGCGACGCACTCGAAGTGATGAACGACGACATCGAAATGGCCACCAACGGCTACGACCGCCGCGGCCGCGAGATCGGCGTTGCGGACATGCGCGGCACTATGTCCCGGATGAACGCGGCCGAGCAGATCGTCTCGCGCGTCCAGGAGACCCAACTGCAACTCGCCCGCGCTGCCCGCCACCTGATGGCCGACACGCGCGTCAGCGACCTCGAAGGCTTGATCGCCATCCTGATCGCCGATATGGACGGCGTAAAGCAACACGCGGGTTTCGAGCACGACAAGGTGCGCTATCTGCAACAGTTGGTGATGACCTGGCTGGATGTGAAGCAGAATCAGATCGTCAAGGTGTTCACGATCATTACCGCCGTCTTTCTGCCGCCGACGCTGATCGCGACGTTCTACGGCATGAATTTCACCTGGATGCCGGAACTGGAATGGCAGCACGGCCTCCTGGCCACCACAGTGATGACTCTGGTGGCGGCGGTGATTCCGTTGGTCTATATCAAACGGAAGGGATGGTTGCGCTGAACGTTCAGCTCGTGATGACGCCGAACCATGCGGAGGCGGCGATGAGGATCAGCGCGATCCCGATGGCAGCGTGAGTGGTGTAGGCGTGACGCACGGCGACCCCTTCAGAAGAAGTTGAAGCGTTCGGTGTGGACATTCCCAGGGACTCCCACGGCAGATATGTATGCGGACGCTTGGACCGCTGACAACACGCTACTTTCCGCGCACGCGGCGGCGCGTATTTCGCGCACGGTGTCGTCGCAGATTCGAGGAATTGTTATCCGCTCACGCCTGGTGACGGGCGTCGGCTCGACGTCACGATCGGGATCGGAAGTATGAGCGGTCGGGCGTGATGTGGCCGGCGTCGACGAGGAGGGCGAATGCGGCCGCTTTGCGGGCACAGCGACGAATCCGACAATTCATGTGCTGCTGCATCACCGTGTGCGCCTGGTCGATTGTGAGGGAGGTTTCGGGGGCGGTGTGGGCATTCGCCCGCGCCGCGGGAATCGACGATTTGTTATCGCGTCGTGGACTTTCGTCTCGGCGAGGCGACGGCGAAGACGGCGATAAAACGAGCGGTCGATGGAGCTGGGACGTGGGCCACGCGACTACGGTTGCGAACGTAATCACGACAGTGACCAGGGAAATGTGCAGTGGGGTCATCGAATCGACCGCCTGTCTTGCGGGTGATAAAAACCAGACCGGGTAGCAGGACACCGAGATGGGAGTACATCGCACTCGGCAGCGGTATCAGTGTTGCCGGCACCTGCTCGGCACCGACCGAGACTCCAGCAGGGCCGATCAGTGTGTACGCCCAAGAGAGCCGATTGTGTTTGCCAGGCTGTGACAGCGTCTGCGCCACCGCTCTCGTGAAGCGGCCAGCATCCTCGCAGCGTACGCGGATACCGGCCGCCGACGAGACAATTTTGATATTCCGTTCACGATTGTGTAACCGCCAGGACAACAGACTGTCGGTCCTACAGCCATCGGAAAGGCGGACTCACCCGGGTAGGCAGGCACCGGTGGCCGGCACGGATTACGGTTCGCCCATGACGACTGACGAGCCTGCCGATCGACCTGTCCGCCACCTGCGGCTGCGGGGCTGGATCGCCCCGATCGCCGTGGTCACGCTGCTCATGGCGCTGTTGGCGACGATGTATCTCGCGTACGTGGTCAATCCCACGAAGAACCTGCACGATTTCCCGGTCGCGCTCGTCAATCAGGACGACGGCGACGTCCTTGGTGACAAGCCGGCCAACGTGGGCAACCAGATCACCGAGGCGCTGGTCGCGAACCTGCCATCCGACAAGATCGACCTGCATGTCGTCGGATTCGCCGAAGCCCAGCGGCAGCTACGGCAGGGGCATGCTTACGGGGCCATCGTCATACCCAGTGATTTCACCAAACGGCTGGCAATTCTCGGCGCCGCCGGTGTCGTGCCGGGAGCCGTCGAGCAGCCCGTGATCACCGTGCACACGAACCCGCGCGCCGGCAGCTTCGCCACTGCGGTCATGCAGCGCATTGCCGACGAAGCATTGAGCCGGGTCGACGAAACAGTCGGCAAGCAGCTCATCGATACCGTGCATGCCAAGTTGCAGCCGAGTCCAGGCACGCCCGGGACCGAGCTTGCGGGCGCCAGCCAACTGATGCTCGCCCATCCGATCCAGGTGGTGGTCGCGCCGTATCGTCCGCTGCCCGACGGCACCGGACAGGGTCTGTCCGCGTTCTTCTACACGCTGCTGGTCTTGCTCGCGGGCTTCACCGGCGCAATGACGATCCACTCGATGACCGATTCCGCATTGGGATTCGCGCCGACCGAATACGGGCCGTGGTACGTGCACTATCCGTCGGCCCCGATATCCCGGTTCCGAACCTTGCTGCTGAAGTGGGCGATCCTGGCCGTCACCGCACCCATCGTCTCGGCACTTTTCCTCGGCGTCGCCACGCTGTTGGATGTGCCGCTGGACCACCCGTTGGCCCTGTTCCTCTACTGCGTGCTCGCGATCATGGCCGTCGGCGTCACCGCGCTGTCGGTGCTCGCCGCTTTCGGCACCGCGGGCCTGCTGGTCAACCTCATCTTGTTCATCGTCCTGGGCCTGCCGTCTTCCGGTGGCACCGTCCCCATCGAAGCCACACCGGAATACTTCGCCTGGCTGGCTACTTTCGAGCCGATGCACCAGGTCTTCCTCGGCGTCCGGTCGATTCTGTACTTCAACGCCAACGGTGCGGCCGGGTTGTACCGAGGCACCGGGATGGCGGTGCTCGGCTTGGCCATCGGGCTGTTGGGGGGCGCTGTGGTCACGCGCTTCTACGATCGAAAGGGGTTGCAGCGCAAACCTGCCGTGGCCGCACAGTCCGGTCGTTGACGGACTCGCTCACGAGCCGCCTGCGGCCTCGGCGTAGTACGGCGATAGTCGGAGCATCGCGCGCTCGGCGAACGCGCGACTCAGCGGCATCAAGTGGCGCTTCCAGCCGAGTGTCGCGGCGATATCGGCGGTGATGGTGTCGAAGCCGCAGCGCTGATACCAGAGCATCCGCTGGCTCGCCTCGGTGTCGAGCCAGTCGGTGGCGTAGGTCTTGTCGCTGAACGCCGACTCCGGCAGCATCCGCAGCCCCATCGCACGGAGGACACCGGCGACGAACTGTCGGTAGGTGACCTGGCATGAGGTGCCGCCGCCGATAAACATCGTTGTGCCCCAGACCAGTTCGGTCTCCAATGCGTTGGCCATGGCCAACGCGGCGTCCGCGGGGTGGAGCACCTCGATCCGGTTGTCGAGGCCGATCTCGAACATGATCGGCTCTGCCTTGCGCACGCCGATGATCGGCACGTCGGCGAAACGCGGGATGAACCAGGTCAGTCCGCTGCGCCGCACCAGCGCCTCGCCCTCGATCTTGTGTCGGCTGTAGGCATCGGTGGCCCGTAGTGGATCCTCGACGTGGCGCGGCGGCGGCTTGTCCAGCGTGCAACCATGCACGTCGAAGGTAGACGCGAAGATCAGCCGGGGCGATTTCGACTGTGCGCGGCAGGCGGCGATCACGTTGGCGGTGCCCTCGACATTGACCTGCCTGGCGTATTCGGGATCGTCGTCGCTGGCCGGTGGAATCACCGCCGCGAAATGCAGCACCACCTCGACACCGGCCACCGCGTCGGCGACCGAGTCCGCGTCACGGACGTCTACCCAGCGGACATCGGTGACGGACACGAATCGCGCCGCACGTCGCTCGTCCGCGGGCGTGCGCGCGGCCAAGCAGCGGACCTCATGTTTGCGCCGCAGCAGCTCGGCGAGCACATGTGAGCCGATATTGCCGAACGCTCCGGTGAGCAACAGTTTCACTACCGCACCACATTCTCGCGGGACTGCCTTTCCTGCCACGGTATCTGCTCCGACCTGTCGATGGCCGCTCGCAGCATCGTCGATTGCCTGCCGGACCAATATTGCAGTTTATGAAATATTGCAGATCATGCTAAATTATCTGGCATGTCACAGGCGAAGCGCGACGCGCCACCGATGGGGCTGCGCGAGCAGAAGAAGCGCAGGACCCTCCTCGACCTCAGCCTCGCCGCACGGCGTTTGGCGGTCGAGCATGGGCTCGACGCGACGACCGTCGATGACATCGCGAAGGCGGTCGGGGTCTCGCCTCGCACGTTCTTCAACTACTACGAGACGAAGATGGACGCGGTGGTCGGCCCGGTCGGCGAGATCGGCACACCGGAACTGCGGGAGCAGTTCATCGCGGGCGGTCCGACCGGCGTCCTCATCGACGATCTCACCTGGCTGTTCGCCTGGGGATTCGAGCCGGAAAGCGAAGTGCGCGAAGGCATCTCGCTGGTGACAGAGATCATCAAGACCGAGCCGAGGGTGTTAGCGGCCTTCGTCGCCTCCGGTGTCCGGCTGGAGGCCGCCATCGGCGAACTTCTGACGGCGCGGATGGGTGCTACGGCAACACCCGAATTCGCCGCGCTCACAGCGGGACTCGTGACGACCATCACCTCCAGGGCGGTGATGTCCTTGGCCGATGACCCAACCGGGTCACTGGCGACTGCAATACGCGATCACTGTGCAATGGCTGCTCGGTTGTTCGACCAGCCGACCGGCTCGAAAAGGAGACATGTCGATGACCACGACGGCTGCTGATTCGCCGCCTACCCCCATTGTCCTGACCCAGAAGCGGATCTGGCTGATCTTCTCCGCGCTGATCGCGGGGATGTTCCTGGCCAGCCTCGATCAGATGATCGTCGGCACCGCGATGCCGACCATCGTCGGCGATCTGGGCGGCATCTCCCACATGGCCTGGACCGCCACGTCGTATCTGCTCGCCACCACCATCGTGATGCCGATATACGGCAAATTCGGCGATATGTTCGGCAGGCGTTGGCTTTTTCTGTTCGCGATCACAGTGTTCACCGCCGCCTCGATCGGTGCGGCCGCCTCGACGGGCTTCTGGGAGTTCATCGTTTTCCGCGGGCTGCAGGGTGTCGGTGGTGGCGGCCTGATGATCCTGGCGCAGGCCATCATCGCGGATGTCGTGCCTGCCAAGGATCGTGGCAAGTACATGGCTCCGATGGGCGCTGTGTTCGGTATCACTTCGGTCGCGGGCCCGCTGCTAGGCGGCTTCTTCGCCGACCATCTCGACTGGCGCTGGTGCTTCTGGATCAACGTGCCGATCGGAATCGCGGCGCTGGTCATCGCATTCCGCTATCTGAACATCCCCAGCCACCGGCCCGAAAGCCGGCCCGACTATCTCGGTGTCGTGTTGATGTCGTCGGCGACCACGCTGCTGATCTTGATCACCGATTGGGGTGGCAAGCAGTACGCCTGGGGTTCGACGGTCATCGTGACGATGATGGCCGCGCTCGTGGTCGTGGTCGCTGCGTTCGTGATGGTGGAGGCGCGCGCCGAGGAGCCGATGCTGCCGCTATGGCTGTTCCGCAACCGGACCTTCGTGCTGACCTCGGTGATCGGATTCCTGGTCGGTCTCGTGATGTTCGCGGCGCTCGCCTTCATCCCGACCTACCTGCAGATGGCTACCGGCGCCTCCGCGTCGGTCTCCGGCCTGCTGTTGATACCGATGATGGTCGGGCTGATGCTCACCCTGATGACGTCGATGGCCGCGATTACCAGGACCGGCCGATACCGGGCCTACCCGCCGCTGGGTGCGGCGCTGATCGCCCTCGACATGCTGTGGTTGACCCGCTTGGACGCGAATACCGCGATGTGGGTTGTTTCGGCGATGCTGTTCGTGATGGGCGCTGGGCTCGGCTTGCTCATGCAGATCATCGTGCTCGTCGTACAGAATGCCGTGGCGCCCAATCAGATCGGCACCGCGACCAGTGCCAACAACTACTTCCGGGAAATGGGCGGGGCGCTCGGGGTAGCGATCTTCGGCTCCATCTTCACCAGTCGGCTGACCGCCGGCCTCACCGAGGTGTTCGTAGCGCACGGGCCGGAGGCGGCGGCGTCGAAACTCGATCCGGGCGCGCTGGTGCCGTCGGTGGTCAAGCACTTGCCGGACAACCTCCACGACGCGATCGTCGGTGCGTACGTCGACGCGCTCGTACCCGGCTTCTGGTACCTGATCCCCGGCGCGTTGCTCGCCTTGCTGCTCGCGTTGTTCATCCCGCACCTGAAACTCTCCGATGAGGCGGGCATGGTCGCCCGCGGCGAAGCGGTGATGGCGGAGGCCGACGATCGTGAGCCGGACCCGGAGCTGGTAGCCGAACGCTGAGATCACCTGCGCGACACCGCCATCGGATACGACAATGTCGTGCTCGATGGCGGTGTCTGCCAGTGTCTGCCGCACCTACTCGAGCGCGCGCTGAATCATTACCTCCGGCGTAATCGACTCGCCGACCGGAACCGGGCATGGTTGAGGCATCCGGTTCGAGCAATCGCACTGGAGGACCAAAACCATTACGACAGAGGAGAATTCAGCATGTCGCAGTATGAGGATGCGGTGGGCCGGT
Source organism: Nocardia sp. NBC_00403 (assembly GCF_036046055.1). NCBI lineage: Bacteria > Bacillati > Actinomycetota > Actinomycetes > Mycobacteriales > Nocardiaceae > Nocardia > Nocardia sp. NBC_00403. The sequence goes on along the minus strand of NZ_CP107939.1, from coordinate 6,420,133 downwards.
ATTTCACGGCGTGGAATGCCACCGACGCCGAGGCGCGCGCCGCGGCGGTCGCCGCCGCATGGACCGAGGACGGGTCTTACACCGATCCGCTTGCCGACGTCAGCGGGCATGGGGATCTGGCCGCGGCGATCGGGGGCGTGCAGCAGCAGTTCCCCGGTTTCGAGTTCCGTGTGGTCGGCGCTGTGGACGGGCATCATGACACCGCTCGGTTCTCGTGGGAGTTGGTCTCGGTGGCCGACGGGAGCGCGCCGGTCGCCGGCTCGGATGTGATCACGCTGGCACCGGACGGGCGCATTGTCGGTGTATACGGCTTCCTGGACCGTGTGCCGTCGGCGTAATCGGATCCCGATCCGCGGCACGAGGGCGCGGCGGAGTCACGCTGGCATCGACGATGAGCTGCGCCATATGGTGCAAGCGCGGGCGCAACGCACAGGGCCCGCCGCTGACCGCACCCCTGCTCGAGCGTGCCGAGCAGGGTTTCGCCGCGTGTTGCACGCGTTGACCTCGCCGGCGGCCGGGCATTCGCTGATTGCGCCGGAGGCGAACAGGGTGCGCAACTGGCTGCGAAAGGCGCATCCTGGTGAGAGCAGGTTATGAGTCGGGCAGCAGGATGGGGGCCGTCGTGGACGACGAGTCGATTCGGTCCTCGGCAGAGCGGGCGGAAAATGCTGCGATGGACGCCTATTCGCGCACAGTGATCGCGGTCGCGGCATCGGTGACACCGCACGTGGCGAGCGTGCGGACGCGGCGGGGGTCCGGGTCGGCGGTGGTGTTCACCGACGACGGCTTCCTCTTGACCAACGCGCACGTCGTCGGCTCGGCCAGTAATGGCGAGGTGGTCTTCACCGACGGAGTGGAATCGCGGATCGACGTTGTCGGCATCGATCCGCTGTCGGATCTCGCGGTGCTGCGGGCCCGTGGCGGAGCGCCCGGCGCGGTCGTTCTCGGCGACGCCGACAAGCTGGTCGTCGGCCAGCTGGTGGTTGCGGTAGGAAGTCCCCTGGGGTTGGCGGGCTCGGTCACCGCGGGCGTGATCAGTGCGCTCGGCCGTGCCGTGCCGGTCGCGTCGCGGCGGGCGGGGCGGGTGATCGAGGACGTGATCCAGACCGACGCCGCACTGAATCCTGGCAATTCCGGTGGTGCGCTGGCAGATTCGTCGGGTCGAGTGGTCGGGGTGAATACCGCGGTGGCGGGCGTCGGCCTCGGCCTTGCGATTCCGATCAACACGACGACCCGGCGCATCATCAGCACCTTGCTCAGCGAGGGGCGGGTGCGCCGGGCCTACCTCGGTCTGGTCGGGGTGCCCGCGCCGCTGCCGGCGAATGTCGCCGCGCGTACCGGGCAGCCTGCGGGCGTGCGCGTCGTGGAGGTGGTACGCGGCGGTCCCGCCGACCATGCCGGATTGCGCCGCGGTGATCTGGTGCTCAGCGTGGCGCGCTCGGAAGTGCGTGATGCGCAAGGCATTCAACGTCAACTGTTCGCCGACGCGATCGGGGTCTCGTTACCGGTGACGGTGCTGCGCAACGGAGCGATGGTGGACGTGTTCGCGGTGCCGATCGAGCTGACCGTGGACTGACGCGCTGTGCCGTCGTCGGTGCCCTACTCGGACACCGAGACCTGCGCGGGGGCAGCCGCTGCGGGGGCGGATTCGTGGGTCTGCGGCCATCGCGCATCGATGACGAGGCCGACGATCCCGACGGCAATACAGACGGCCGACACCATGAACATGGCGGGATGGGTGCCGCCGGTGAGCGCGTCGCCGAGGATGACGGTGCCCACGGTGCCGGGCAGGATGCCAGCGACGGTGGCGACCATATAGGGCCAGAACCGGATCGAGGACAGCCCGCAGCAATAGTTGATCACCGAGAACGGCGCGAACGCGATCAGCCGCAGCGAACCGACGGCCAGCCAGCCGCGGCGTTCCAGACGATCGTCGATGGCGCGCACGGCCGGGTGGGTGAGGTGCGCAGCCACTCGGTCCCGATCGAGCGCGCGCACGAGCAGGATCGCCAGGGCGGCGCTGATGGTGGTGGCCGAGACCGCGAGCACGATGCCGAGCGCGGGACCGAAGAGCACCCCGGCGCTCACCGTCAACACCGTGCGCGGCACCGGCGCTACGGTGACCAGTGCGTGCACCACGAAGAACAGCAGTGGAAAGAGCGGACCGACCGTGCTCGCCCATTGCTGCATCTGCTGCGGGCTCGGTAGCGGGACCAGCATCGCCGCGACGAATAGCACGCCGCCGCCGGCGAGCAGCACGACGATACGCGGGTCACGGATCAATCTGGTCACCCGTGCGAGGTTACCGGTTGGTAGTGGCAGCCACGCTCAACCGACCGGATACCTCCCGCTAGCATCAAAGGAAACGGGACGAATGCTCGTTAACCTAAGTGCTCGCTGAGCTGGGCGAATACGACGGTATCGGGCGCACACAATGAGTGCGCCCGTAATCGAGTGGAAGAGGAAAAGCAGCTATGGCGATTGCTTCAGATCCGACGGCGGATCCGGTGCCCGAATACGCCGCATGGCGCAAGGGCGTGGCCGGGGTGCTGGCGAAGGCCCGCAAGATCGACCCCGCCGATCTTCCCGACGACCCCGAGCGGCTGCTCGCGGAAACCACCTACGACGGGCTGACAATCAACCCGCTCTACACCCGCCGTGACGAGCGGCCCGAACAGCCGCTGCCCGGCGCCTTCCCGTTCGTGCGTGGCCGGGATGCGACCCGTGACGTGAACCGTGGCTGGTACGTGAGCGCCTACGTAGGCGCACACGATGCCGCGGCGGCGAACCGCGAGATCATGTTCGGTCTGGCGAATGGCGTCAGCGCGGTGTGGCTCGGCGTCGCTGAGCGTGGCGTGCCGGTGGCCGAACTGCCCGCGGCCCTGTCGGGGATGCTGTTCGAGCTGGCTCCGCTGACGTTGGACGCCGGTGGTGCGGCTACCGCCGCTGCCACGCAGATCTTCACTGTTCTCGATGGCTACGAGCTGTCCGCGCGCGCGGACATCCAGATCGGACTCGGGGCGGCCCCGCTCACCAGCCGCTTCGCGTCGACCGCCGATGTCGACCTGGCCGAGGCGCTCGGCCTGGCCGGGCAGGCAATCGCTCGGGCCGAGACCGTCCGCGCAATCACTGTGGACGGCACCGTCTTCCACGATGCGGGCGCCTCGGACGCTCAGGAACTCGGCGCCGCGGTGGCAGCCGGTGTGGAGTATCTGCGTGCCCTCACCGAGACGCAGGACATCGCGGATGCGCTGGGTCAGCTCGAGTTCCGCTTCGCCGCGACCGACGACCAGTTCGCCACCATTGCGAAACTCCGCGCGGCCCGCCAGCTCTGGGCCCGTGTCGCGCACGTCTGCGGCGAGCCCGCCTTCGGTGGTGCGCCCCAGCATGCCGTGACCTCCGCGGCGATGATGACCCAGCGCGACCCGTGGGTGAATATGCTGCGCACCACGCTCGCCGCGTTCGGCGCGGGTGTCGGTGGTGCGGACACCGTGACGGTGCTGCCGTTCGATTCGGCCCTGCCCGCGGGCGAGCTCGGCGTCTCCAAGCCGTTCGCCGATCGCATGGCTCGCAACACACAGCTGCTGTTGCTCGAGGAATCACGCATCGGTCATGTGCAGGATCCGGGCGCCGGTTCCTGGTACGTCGAAGATCTCACCGCCGCGCTCGCCGCGAAGGCGTGGGAGTTCATGCAGGAACTCGAGGCCGCGGGCGGCTACCGGGCCGCGCTGGACTCCGGTCTGCTCGCCGAGCGGATCGCCGCGACAAGGGCGGCACGGTATTCCGATATCGCGCACCGCAAGACCGCTGTCACCGGGGTGAACGAGTTCCCGAACCTGGCCGAACAGCCGCTGTCGGAGGCCGCGCGTCAGGAATCGCGGATCGCCCGCTACGGAGCCAGGTTCGAGGCGCTGCGCAATCGCTCGGACGCTTACCTGGCGGCCGAGGGCTCCCGACCGCGTGCGCTGCTCGTGCCGCTCGGCTCGGTGGCCGAGCACAATGTGCGGGTCACCTTCATCGCCAACCTGCTGGCCTCCGGCGGCATCGAGTCGATCAATCCCGGTCCGCTTGCGGCAGACGGAATCGGCTCGGCGGCAACGGAATCCGGTGCCACGATTGCGGTGCTGTGTGGTTCGGACAAGCGCTACGGCACCGATGCGGGCGCGGCGGTCGAGGCATTGCGCGTGGCCGGAATCGAGACGGTGTTGCTGGCAGGCTCGCAGCAGGCAGTCGCGGAACTGAGCGGCGCGCAGCGCCCGGACGGTTACCTCGCGGCCCGTATCGACGCGGTCGCTGCCCTATCCGGCCTGCTGGAGAAAGTAGGAGCCTGATGACCACTCGCGAAATCAAGCACGCGATCGGCAGTTTCGCCGATGTGCCGCTGGCCGAGCATCCCGCGGAAGCCGCCGCGGTGGACGCCGCACAGGTCGATGCCTTCGTTCAGGGGGCGGCCGAGGCGAACAACTACGCCCCCGAGCAGCTGGTGTGGTCGACGCCGGAAGGCATCGAGGTGCCACCGGTGTTCACCAAAGCCGATCGGGATGCCGTTGCGGCGGAAGGGTATCCGCTCGACAGCGTGCCCGGTATCGCACCGTTCCTGCGCGGCCCGTACCCGACGATGTACGTCAACCAGCCGTGGACCATTCGGCAGTATGCTGGCTTCTCCACCGCCGCCGACTCGAATGCCTTCTACCGCCGCAACCTGCAGGCCGGGCAGAAGGGGTTGTCGGTCGCCTTCGACCTGGCGACCCACCGTGGCTACGACTCCGACCATCCGCGCGTCCAGGGTGACGTCGGAATGGCGGGCGTCGCCATCGATTCCATCCTCGACATGCGCCAGCTGTTCGATCACATTCCGCTCGACCAGGTCAGCGTCTCGATGACCATGAACGGTGCGGTGCTGCCGATCCTCGCGCTGTATGTCGTGGCGGCGGAAGAACAGGGCGTGACACCGGAACAGCTGGCCGGAACCATTCAGAACGACATTCTGAAGGAGTTCATGGTCCGCAATACCTACATCTATCCACCCAAGCCCTCGATGCGGATCATCTCCGACATCTTCGCCTATACGAGCGCGAGGATGCCGAAGTTCAACTCGATCTCCATCTCCGGCTACCACATTCAGGAAGCGGGCGCGACCGCCGACCTGGAGTTGGCCTACACCCTCGCCGACGGTGTCGAGTACATCCGCGCCGGAATCGCGGCGGGCATGGAGGTCGACAAGTTCGCGCCGCGGCTGTCGTTCTTCTGGGCCATCGGCATGAACTTCTTCATGGAGGTCGCCAAGCTGCGGGCCGGACGTCTGCTGTGGAGCGAACTGGTCGCGAAGTTCGAGCCGAAGAGCGCGAAATCGCTGTCGTTGCGCACCCATTCGCAGACCTCGGGCTGGTCGCTCACCGCGCAGGACGCCTACAACAATGTGGCGCGTACCTGCATCGAGGCGATGGCCGCGACCCAGGGGCACACCCAGTCGCTGCACACCAATGCCCTCGACGAGGCGCTCGCGCTGCCGACGGACTTCTCCGCCCGCATCGCACGCAACACCCAGCTGCTGATTCAGCAGGAGTCCAACACGACCCGGCCGATCGACCCGTGGGGCGGCTCGTACTACGTCGAGTGGCTCACCCATCAGCTGGCCAACCGGGCCCGCGCCCATATCGCCGAGGTGGAAGCACACGGCGGCATGGCGCAGGCCATCGGCGAGGGCATCCCGAAGCTGCGCATCGAGGAAGCCGCCGCCCGCACCCAGGCGCGTATCGACACCGGCCAGCAGCCGGTGATCGGCGTCAACAAGTACCAGGTCGAAGAGGACCAGCAGGTCGAGGTGCTCAAGGTCGAGAACTCGCGGGTGCGCGCCGAGCAGATCGAGAAGCTGCAACGGCTGCGCGCCGAACGCGATTCGGCGGAAGTCCAGCGGGCGCTGGCCGAATTGACCCGTGCGGCGGCCTCCTCAGAGGGCGGCATGGAGAACAACCTGCTCGGGCTGGCCATCGATGCGGCGCGCGCCAAGGCCACCGTCGGCGAAATCTCCGACGCACTGGAGCAGGTGTACGGCCGCCACCAGGCCGAAATCCGTACGCTCTCCGGTGTGTACCGCGACGAGGCCGGGAAGGTGACCAACATCAGCAAGGCGATCGATATGGTCGAGGAGTTCGCCGAGGCGGAAGGCCGTCGCCCCCGCATCCTGGTCGCGAAAATGGGCCAGGACGGGCACGACCGAGGTCAGAAAGTGATCGCGACGGCCTTCGCCGACCTCGGCTTCGACGTCGATGTGGGTCCGCTGTTCCAGACTCCGGAAGAGGTGGCGCAGCAGGCGGCCGACAACGACGTGCATGTGGTCGGTGTGTCCTCGCTCGCGGCAGGCCACCTCACGCTGGTGCCCGCCCTGCGGCAGGCACTGGCCGATGTCGGGCGGCCCGACATCATGGTTATCGTCGGCGGCGTCATCCCGCCCGGCGACTTCGACGAGCTGTACGAGGCAGGCGCGGCGGCCATCTTCCCGCCGGGCACCGTCATCGCCGACGCGGCGATCGGTCTGTTGAAGAAGCTCGCTACCGAGCTCGGACACGAGATCGGTAGCGGCGCCGTGGACTCCACCAGCGCCGAATGAGCAGACGCGTCATCGACGTCGACGCACTCGCCGAGGCGGTCCGCAACAACGAGCGGGCCGCCGTGGCGCGGGCGATCACGTTGGTCGAATCGACACGGGCCGATCACCGGGCACTGGCGCAGCAACTGCTGCTGCGGCTGACTCCCGAGGCCGGCTCCGAGAACGTCGCGGTGTCGAATCGTGTCGGTATCACCGGTGTTCCGGGTGTCGGCAAGTCGACCTTCATCGACGCGCTCGGCATGGATCTGATCGGCAGGGGGCACCGCGTCGCGGTACTGGCGGTCGACCCGTCCTCCACCCGGACCGGCGGCTCCATCCTCGGCGACAAGACCCGCATGGCACGACTGTCGTTGGAGCGCAATGCCTATATCCGCCCGTCACCGACGGCGGGCACCCTCGGCGGCGTCGCCAAGGCAACGCGCGAAACCATCGTCCTGCTCGAAGCCGCAGGATACGACGTGATCCTGGTCGAGACCGTTGGCGTCGGCCAGTCCGAGGTGACGGTCGCCAATATGGTCGACGTCTTCTGCTTCCTGACCCTGGCCAGGACCGGAGATCAGTTGCAGGGCATCAAGAAAGGTGTCCTCGAACTCGCTGACCTGGTCGCCGTGAACAAAGCCGACGGCAAACACGAACTCGAAGCCAAGGCCGCCGCCCGCGAACTGGTGGGCGCGCTGCGCCTCATCCACCCGCACGACGCGCTGTGGCGCCCACCGGTTCTCACTATGAGCGGTCTGGAAGGCCATGGCCTGGACAAGTTCTGGGACGCTGTCCTCGAACACCGCCGAGTTCTCACCGACGCGGGGGAATTCGACGAGAAGCGCCGCCGCCAGCAGATCGACTGGACCTGGACCATGGTTCATGACCAGTTGTCGCGCCGCCTCGCGGCCAACCCGAACGTGAAAGCCATTCGGGCCCAAGTGGAGAAACAGGTCCGCGACGGCACTCTTACCGCAGCGCTGGCCGCCGAAGAGATACTCGACGCCTTCGACAGCTGAGGGGCGACGGGGCGGCACGTGCTCGGTCGCGTCCTAGGATACTGCCAGACGATCGGACAGCCGTACGACGAGGTGCGGTTCTCGATGGCGCTCGTGGCCGGGTGGGGTCGCCGTGGGTGCCCACGGTATTCCTCGCCGAGGATGTGTGGTCAGAGGCCGTCGACGATCGCCGCGACCTCGCGTGCGCAGCCGTAACCGATGGTGATGCCGGATCCGCCGTGACCGTAATTGTGGATCACGGGTGTTGGGGTAGAGCGGTCCAGCTCGAGTCGAACCTCGTCGCGGCCCGGCCGCAAGCCGACAAGCGTTTCGATCACCCGACTGTCGGCCAGTTGCGGGGCGAGATCGCGGCACCTGTCCAGGATCGACTGTGTCAGTGCGGGATTCGGAGTCAGGTCCCACTCGTCCGCATCGAGGGAGCCGCCGAGGATGCAGTCGTTTTCGCGCGGGTGGACGTACGCACGACCGAGTGGATGCGCTTCGTCGCGGACCGATACGGTCAGCCCGGGGTTGGTCACGCGAACGATTTGCCCGCGAATCGGATAGATGGTCGGATCGTCGACCAGTTCTCCTGCACGCAATCCGGCACAGTTGATCACGACGTCGGGTGCCAGGTCGGTGACATCATCGAGTCGGCGCACCAAGCGCCGGATCCACCGCGCCCCTGCCGCGCCGACCTCGTCGTGAAGATGCGGCAGAAACACGGGCATCTCGACGAGCGGAACGGCGAATCCGAACCCGAACCCATAGCCGGGCGGGAGCTCGTCGTTGTCGGCGGCGCGGAAGGCGCGCACGGTGCCCGACCAGATGGGCGTCGGGGGTTCGCTCCGATACAGTGCCAGCGATTCGCACATGCGTACCCCGGGCGTACCGGCGGCGGCGCGGGCTTCCAGATGAGCGAATGTCTGCATGCTCCACGCCCCGACACGATCGGCCGGACTCGCCGCAGTCGGAAACCATACGGCCGCAGCAAGAAACGACGTCGTGGCGCTGATCGGTTCCGCGCTCACGACGGTGACCTCGTGCTCGGCGCGGAGCAGCTCGGCCGCTGTCGAGAGACCCGAGATCCCCGAACCGATGACGACGACATGCATCTGGCCGAGCCTACCGCTCGAGAGCGCTACAGGATGTTCCAGGTGATCGGCGCATCGGCGTATAGCGCCTCAATCCGTCGCAGGACCTCGACGGCGGCGTCCGACTCCGGCGCAGATTTACGGGCATTGGTGGTGATCATGCGCAGTTCCCGCAGGTTCCGCAGCCACAGATAGCCGGTCCAATCTCGGATATCGAGCCCGTATGCGCGGCAAAACTGGTCGTATTCTTCGGCCGGGTGGCCGAAGCGTCGGCAGTGGACCTCGAGGGTGACAAGGTCCCACTCGGGCGGGCCGATCGCCGCGTTCTCCCAATCACACAGGACCGCGCGCCCGTTGTGCCGGTCCCACAGTGCGTTTCGGTGGTGCGCATCGCCGTGGATCAAACCTCGTTGCAGCCCGTACCGAACCTCGGTTGCCTGCTGCGCGAGGTCTTTTCGTCGAGCATGCAGCAGAGTTCGATCCCCGGGGGACAGGATCACGCTGGTATCGATGGCGTCGGCGATCGCAGTGATTGTGTTGCGAATTTGCTGATCCGGAAGAGGGATCGGCGGTGCGGTCGATCGCGAATGCAGCGACGCGAGGGGGTCGGCGAGCTCGACTGCGCTGACCACACCGTTCTGCTGGTCCATATACCGCCAGAAAGTCACAGGGCATCCCGCGATCTGGAGTGGCTGGTCGACTTCGACGAGAGGGACAGTCGGCACCGACTCCAGCTCGAGCCACTGCACGAGTCCGACGACGTCGATGTGGCCATTACGGTCTGGCCGGCCAATTTTCACCACAATCGGCTCGCGCGTGAGTGCATAGACGGCGTTGGTGTGATGACGCAGCAAGTTCGCGTTGCTAGCGTCGATACCCGCGATACGGCAGGCGGCTTCAAGCACAGCTCGTGTTCGTTCGGGACTGAAGGTTGATTCGGCGAGGCCGGCGGGTTCCGTATGGCGCGTCATCAGGTCGCCGTCTCAGCGCATACGAGCTCGCGCAAAGTGCCAGCCGACGGCAGCTGGCGACAGCCAGCGGGGAGGGCGTCGAGAACGTCGGATGCGCGCGTAATCACGATCCGGGTGCGGTGCTCGGTCGGTAGATCGTCCAGGACTCCGGCCGCGAGTTGGCAGCCGTCATCTGCCGACCCATCCATTGCGTGGCCGACTGCGGCGTCGAGATGGATCAACGCCGGGTCGATAATCACCGATGTCGGCCGATAAAGCTGCAGTGCCTCATCCTGGACACGGCGAGCTCGAGCAGTGCGCCCCATATAGGTCAGTGTTCCAGACGTGTACAGCAGCAGACGCTTGGTGTTGAACCGGAATGCCTCGTCGCTGGTGTTGTTCTCGAGCGCGTCGGTGAGTCGCTGCGCCTTGTTCAACGCCTGTTCGGCGCCGTATTCATCGCCTAGCCGGGCCAATGCTCTAGCTTCTGCTGCTGCGGCAAGGGCGGTCTCGTCGCATGCGGTGTCGGGCAGAATCGCTTGCGCCGCTTGGGCAAGGGCCACGGTCTTCTCGGTGTCGCCGTAGTAGTAAGGCAGCATGGCGTGTTGAGCCCGGACCCTGGCGCGCAGCCGACGATTCGGGGTGTCGTCGGCGGCCATTCGGGCAGTGCCGAACCAGTAATTCGCGCGTTCGATCTCCCCGAGCTTCATCAGAGCATCGGCGGTCAGCAATCCGAGCACCGCGGTTGCCTCGGACAGGCGCGCTTGGATGGCTGCAGGCTGGCGTTCGGCCGCGACGGCCTGCACCTCGAGCAGATCTGGCGCGATCGATGTCAACGCCATGGCCGGCGGCATCGCCGTATAGCTCAGTACTCGGTCGGCGACTCGTTCATCGAGTAATTCGACGCGGGATGAGGTGATAGTGCATTTCGACAGCGTTTGGTCGACGACAGCGCGAACGCTGTCGAGCGCGGAGAACATGTCTACCCGGTGATTCTGCATGGGGATGACCTGGATCGCCTCGGGCGACGATGCCGCGGTTGGCAGGCGACCGACCCTCGACAGCGCTGCCTCGAAGCGTTGGCATTGGGCACTGTCGAGCTTGCGGTATTCGTCCTCGAGTAGGCGCTTGCTAGCGGGGTTGAGTTGTGCCCGTAGACCTTTCGATTCCCACAGCCGAACTGATCGTGGGGCGCACCCGATCTTGTGCGCGAACTCGTCGACGCCGTGCAGCGTTGCCACGCGCAGGCATGCGACCTCTACCCCTGTCCAATCGAGACCGATCATCAGCTGCTCCGCACCGTGTAGGCCGATCGTGGTGTCAGGTTACGCCGGACACATCGTGTGATGACCTGGAAATGCCGGGAGATTGCCTGGGCGATGCCTTCTGGCTTCCGCCGTACCCGCGCAGGCTGAGAACTGTACCCGGCGGCGGGCGTTCGGTTCCCTCATCTGGGATACGCGCACACCGGTCAGCGGAATTGAAAGGCCACAAATGGTGGCCGGCGCCGGGTGCTTTGACCGCCATCAGGGGAGAAAATCATGCCGACGCAATTGGACACCAGGGACCTGTGGGCTACGACGTACAGCAACTGCAGCGCGCAGCCCACCAGCGACATCAACTTCGAACAGGCTCAATTCATTCTGAGCATCCACGCCGGCCACGGGCCAAGCTGTGCGCCGTTTCTCACGGCACAGGCCCGACTGTCCACAGTCATCGGCTGAATCATGGCCGCGTTTCTGTGGGTCTTGGTATTCGCCGCCGCGATGGGCCTGAGCTTTGCCGTCGTGCTTGTTCTCTGGCCGGAGAAACGCGGTGGCACGAGTGTCGCCGAAATCCAGCGCAGGCTCGCCGCCGAACAACGAGCGTCGCAATGAGACCCGGGTTCCTGCTCATCGAAAGCAGTACCGCCTGTGTGACGTTGCCGGACTGGCATGCGCTTCTCGCTGCTTTCGCGGTGAGCGCGGTGTCTTACCCGGCGACAACCTGATCCTTCGATGGGCAGGATCTCTTGCCCATCTTCACCGCATGCGGCACGTGCATCCTGATCTTTCCGATCGAATCGACCGCCGCCGAGGCGAACTCGTCGAACTGATCAACAACTGGGTCAGCACCCACATCCAGCCGAGCACCAACAGCACCGAACACGTCGGTCGAGCAGTCGATGATCTCGCTGCGGCCTACGTCGCCGCCGAGCTGGTGCTGCAGACCGCTAAGAACGCTGCCGAGCCGGCCGTGCACGACGCCTGGAGCGAGGCCAGCACCCTCGCCGTCGCCTGGGCGGACTTGGTTGCCGACGTCGTCGACGGCCAGCCACCGATCCCGTGGCCAATCGAACACATTCCGCCGAATTAACCCAACTGAGAGGAACACCGAAATGTTCGACCTCGCAACGGATTCCCAATTCATTGCCACATGTCAGACCGAAGGGTTGGATTCCGCCGTAGCTGCCCGTCGTGTTCAGAGCGGAACCTTGGTGTTCCTGCGGTCGCAGGCAAGCCGACACATGACGGAGTTCCGGCCACTGCTCGTCGGCGAAGACACCCGCCGCAAGATCACCGCTCTCATCGGACTGGGCCCGCGTGACACCGACCGGCAGGCCATCGTCGACAGGATGGCCGTGATCCTCGCGGCGACCCCGGACGCAGTCATGGACCTCACCACCAACCCCGAAGGGGTCGCACTGCGAGCGGACCTGAAGGAAGTCGTCGGTGTACCTCTGGGTGCGTGCTTGACCTACGACCTGTTCGCTAACCCCCGAAAGAAGCTGGGCCGCAATGAATTCCTGGAGAGGTTCGAGCTCGGCCTGGCACCCGGCGTCGACTTCGTCCTCATCCACGCAGGCATCAACCCCGCGCTCGCCGAGATGAGCGAGAAGTCCGCGCGGATCATGCCCACCACCTCACGCGGCGGCGGCCTGATCGCGCGCTACATGCGCACGCACGACTGCGACAACCCGCTGATCGAGTACTTCGACGGCATCATCGACATCTGCAACCGGCTGGAGGTGGTGCTGGACCTCGGCGATATCTTCCGCCCCGGCGCCACCGCAGACGCAGGCGACGAACTGAAGTGGCGCGAAATCCAGCTGCTCGCCGAGCTGCGCAAGGATGCGCTCTGCGGAGGTGTTCAGGTCCTGTGCGAAAGCGGCGGACATATACCGCTGCACCGGATCCCGGAACTCATTCCCGCCTACAAGGAAGCACTCGGCGGTGCGCCGTTGTGGCTGGCCGGACCCATGGTGATCGACAACGGTGTGACACTCGACGACACAGTCAATGTCCTCGGCGTCGCGACCGCTGGTCAATGCGGCGGCGACATGTTCGCCTCGATCACCCACAACGAGCACTACGCCATGCCAACCGCACCCGACACCGCTACCTCGGTCCGCATGGTCCGCGTCGCAATCTCCGCGTTGGAGCTGGTGCGCGGCTGGGAACCCGAGGTCGCCAAGCAGCGCGCGATCAGCGTGGCACGCCGCGCGAACGACTGGGACATCCAGCAAGGCCACGCTCTGTACCCGGGTCTGGCGGGCAATGTGTTCATCGAGCACGGGCTTCGTAAGGGTGCGCCGTGCACGATCTGCGGGGCACTGTGTCCTCACATCACGGCGAAGAAGGAGCATGAGGAGATGCCTGTAGCAGCGGTGCACTCGGGGCCGGTGCTGCTTCCCATGCCAGCACCAGTGCTCGCCGTGACGGCTGAGACTGAGGCGTGACATGGACGCCATCGCGTTAGCTGAGCGCATCACTTCACGACTGTCCAACGCGGCCGAGCTCGAGCAGACGGCCGTAAGCATCGCCGATGACCTGCTGTTGCTCGGCCGCTGTGTCCCGGACGACGACTGGCTCATCGTCGGCGGATCACTGGCCCGCGGCGAGCCAACCTTCATCAGCCGTTCGGTGGGCGAGCGCCTGCTGATCAGTGACGTCGACTTCCTGTATGTCCACTACGGCGACGAACCGTCGATGCCCGTGCGCGAGCTGCGGGCGCTCGCCGGAAAAGCGTTTCCCACAATCGATCTGATGACGCTGCCGCTCGGTGACTACCGCGCCATCCAGACCTCCCTCGGGTTCGACTTCAAAGATCTCGGTCTGGGCGTCACCGAGCACGGCCTACCTGAGCACGAACCGGTGAAGCTCGACGCCCGGGACGCCTACGAGATCTTGCTGTACTACACGCAGGCGTACTTTTGGCTCGGCATCCATGACCAGTGGTGCGCCGGAATAGACTCGGCGCTCTTCCACCTCATGGTGAACCGGTTGTGCATGAAGGTCCTGCGCGCGACCGCGATGCTCGACGGCGCATACGCACACCACGATTTCGACTGGATGGCACCACATCTCGCCGAACAGATGCGCGCCGAACTCAATTGGCGACGCGACCCGACACAACCGCCGATGGACCCAGGCCGGTTCTGGACCTACCTGCACGACGCATTCCAACGGTTCGACACCGAATTCGGGCTACCACGTCCGGACGCGGTCAACTACAGCTGTTACGCGACAACGAGCAGCGGTCGAATTGTGGCTCGCCACCACCAAGCCGTGCACGCGGTGGCGTGTGCGATGGCGGATACATGGATCGGTACGCCAGACCCAGCGGCGTTGGCTACCGTGAAGCGTCGCGCCTGGCAACGGACAACGGGCTGGACCGGCACTGCACCACAACCGAGCCCCGAGGACTACTTCCGGGCACATAAGCAAGAAATTCACGACCACCTACTCGCCATGAAAGTGCAGGTCAGATAAGTGAAGCTGCTGGTAACCGGGGGTGCGGGGTTCGTCGGCGCCACAGTGACGAGGATGCTGCTCGACGCCGGGCATCAGGTTGTCGTGGTCGACGACCTCTCCCGCAACGACGACCGGCAGATTCCCGACGGCGCGAAGTTCATGCAACTGCGCGTTCATGACGTGGCGGAAGTTCTCACCCCCGGTAGCCAGTTCGACGCTGTCTTACACTTCGCCGGCCTCATCGCGGCAGGCGAGTCCATGCACCATCCCGAATGGCATTGGGACAACAACACCCGCGCTTCACTCGCATTGCTGGACGCGATGCGCGCAGCCGAAGTCGGCAAGCTGGTGTTCTCCTCCACTGCAGCCGTCTACGGCGAACCGACCGAGCTGCCACTGGTCGAGACCTCACCGACCACCCCGGTGAACACCTACGGTGACACCAAGCTGGCGATCGACCGTGCGATCGCCAGCTTCACCCGTGCGTTCCCGCTGGGTGCAATCTCGTTGCGTTACTTCAACGTTGCGGGGGCACATGATTGCGGCGACGGCACTATGATCGGCGAACGCCACAACCCCGAAACCCACCTGATCCCGCTGGCACTCGACGCCGCGATCGGCAGGGCCGACAAATTCAGCCTGTTCGGTGACGACTATCCAACCGCCGACGGGACATGCGTGCGTGACTATATCCATATCACCGACCTCGCCCGCGCGCACCTGCTCGCCCTCGATGCCATCCACCCCGGCGAGCACAAGATCTACAACCTGGGCAACGGGATCGGGTTCTCGAATCTGCAAGTGATCGAAGCGATTCGAGAGGTTACCGGCGTGCCGTTTGATCTCGAGACAGCACCGCGGCGGCCGGGCGACCCGGCAACGCTCTACGCCTCATCCGAGCTCGCGAAACAGGAACTCGGCTGGACGCCGGAGAAACTGGACATCGTCGACATCGTTCGCGATGCGTGGCGGTTCCATCAGATCCCATAGGCGACGTAGGCCCGTCGACGTGCGAGGTCTTGTGCCTGGGGGTCGCCGGGCAGGCGGGGAACGATCGAATCCACCGGCGGCATCGTGCCATCGCATCCGCAGGTTTCGACCAGCACGGTGACCGTCAACGTGCGGCCGTGGATTCCACCGCCCGGACCGCGCGGAATCCACGGACCGAGCATGACTTCGGCCAGGCCGCTGAACAGTGCGGCGCGACGCATCGCCGCAGCACAATCAACGGCATCCCATGCCATGCTGCTGCCGGCGTATTGCGCGTTACCACGAGCCGACCACGCCGAGTGCGTGATCGAGGTCGTCCATTTCCTCCCGTTTTGCCATATTGGCAAACAATCTTGCCGAAATCGTGTGTTGCCTCCCATGGTGGAACCGAGGAGGTGGTCATGGTGACCGATCGGCTGAGTGATGGCTATGACGTGGTGATTGTCGGCGGTGGCGCTGCGGGGTTGAGCGCAGCACTCATGCTCGCCCGAGCACGGCGGACGGTGGTGGTGGTCGATGCGGGCACCCCGCGCAACGCACCGGCCGCGGGCGTGCACGGGCTGTTGGCGCGGGAGGGGATTGCGCCGGGCGAATTGTTGGAGCGCGGTCGGGCCGAGGTCCGCGGTTATGGCGGACATGTCGTCGCCGGAGAAGCCGGCGCGGTCGGCCGTGCGGCCGAGGGGTTCCTGGTGGCGCTGACCGACGGCAGGTCTGTGCGGGCGCGGCGGCTGCTGGTGACCACCGGGCTGGTCGACGAGCTTCCCGACCTACCCGGCCTGCGTGAGCGGTGGGGCCGGGATGTGGTGCACTGCCCGTACTGTCACGGCTGGGAGGTCCGCGACCAGGCCATCGGTGTGCTTGCCTGCGGTCCGATGGCGGTGCATCAGGCCTTGCTGTTTCGTCAATGGAGCGCCGACGTCACATTCTTCTCGCACACCATGCTGCCGCCGACCGGCTCGGAGGCCGAGCAACTTGCGGCCCGCGGCTCAGGGTGGTGCAGGGCGAGGTCGCCGCCCTGGAAGTGGTCGAGGACCGTCTCGCGGGAGTGCGACTGAGCGACGGTACCGTGGTCCGTCGAACCGCGCTGGCAGTCCAATCTCGGATGGTTGCGCGGGTGGCCATGCTCGCCTCGCTCGGACTGCATCCGTCGCAGCATCCGTCGGGAATGGGTGAATTTCTGCCCGCCGACCCCACCGGCCGCACCGAAACGCCCGGAGTGTGGGTAGCAGGCAACGTCACCGCCTTGACCGCCCAGGTGGGTGCCGCGGCGGCGGCAGGCGCGGCCACCGCGGCCCAGATCAACGCCGACCTGGTCGCCGAGGACACCAGGCAAGCCGTTGCCGCATATCGGGCCCGGCAGGACCCGTTCTCGCCCGAATCCGAAGCACAACTCGGTGAACTGGTGATGGGCGACAGACGTCACGGCTGAGCATGGTTCTGCTGCGGTGCAATGGCATCCGCGCCGGCCGATGCGGGTGCTCAATGGTCCGGTGCTGTTCGTGTCCCGAAAGGTTGCTGGAACTGGTGCCTGCTGCGCAGGGACAACCGAATGACCGGGCCCGCGAAGATCCCGGCGAGGCGGGTGTAAGGCCATATCGCGATGAGCAGCAACAGGATAAGGCCGCGAGCCTGATAGATCAGCGGGGCGTGCTGCATCGCCTCGGGGTTCGGATGGAGCGTGAACAGCGAGCGGAACCAGGCGAACAGCGATTCGGCGGTCCGGTATCCGTTGTCGGAGGAGTTCGGGTCGAATCTGATCATCACGCCGGACAATAGGCCCGCGACCAAGACCGGCACTGTCATGCGGTCCACCCAGGTGATCGCGGGCCGAGCCGGGCTGGCGATCAGATCGGGAACGAACAGCAACACCGCGCCCGTCGCCGCCAGCACGCCCGCAATCATTTCGACGACGAGGATGGCGACATAGATGGTGCCTTCGGGGCGGCTGTGTGCTCCGGCGGAGATCATGTCGGTAGTGCGTGCCGCAACCACGATGCCGAAACCGAGGGGAAACACGATCGATCCGAGGCGTTGTGCGCGGTCCATGTCCTGGTGCGCGAGGTAGGAGCGGAATCGGTCGCGTCGGTATCGCCATAGGTGGCCTACGGCGAAAGAGAGAAAGGCACTGTAAGGCAACATGATCCACAGCAGCGACATCACCGTCGAGTTCGCCCACTTCCGCTTTCGTGCTGACGGGCAATCACTTTCGCAGACCGGTGGACGGCGAACAAGAGGCCAGAGACCCTTTCGGCAGCCGCATCGGCGAGTCGCGCACCTAACCGTAGCCGAATACCATGTGGCGGTTGGCTGTTGGGTGCGTGATATCGAAGTCGTAAGCGTCCGCGCCGTGCAGAGCGGTGACTCTGCCGATGGCCCGATAAGACATGACCACGCAGATCGGTGAAGTAGACGTGCACCCTCGCCGGCAGTGCAGCCCACTGCTGGGCAGGCCTGAGCCCGGCTATCCGCGCGCCGCTGTGAGGAAGGCGCGGATCAGGTCCGGGGACTTCACGCCCCGCTCACTTTCCACCCCGCTCGACACGTCGACGCCCCACGCTCCGGTCGCTTCGGCGGCATGACGGACGTTGCCGGGGTGCAGGCCGCCTGCCAGGAGCCACCGGCCGGTCGGCACTGTGAACTCCGGTGAGGCCCAGTTCCACGGCCGACCCGAGCCCGGATCCGGCGCGTCGAGGAGCAGGAGGTCTTCGCCGAGCTCGCCGCATCGGACGGGCACCTGGGTGGCGGCGGTGGCGCGGATGAGGGTGCGGCCGGGCGCGCGCAGCGCCACGTAGTACTCCGGGCCCTCGTCGCCGTGAAATTGGACGGCGCGGATTCCGCTGTCTCGGGTCGCCTGCACGACCTCGTCGACGGACTGGCCGCGGAAGACCCCGACGGTCAGCACCTGCGCGGGCACGCGCTGCGCGAGTCGGCGGGCGGTCGCTGCGTCGACCTGTCGTGGACTCGCCGCGAAAACGAAGCCGATCGCGTCGGCCCCGGCCGCCACCGCGGTGTCCACATCCTGTTCGGTGCGCAGGCCGCAGATCTTGACGAAAAGATCGCTCATGCCTCTGAGTGAACCAAACCCCGCTCTGCACGCAGCTGGGTGGTCAGCGCGGTGGCGAGTTCGCTCGCCGCCGCGGCGTGTAGCGCGGTCGGCTGGAACAGGATTCGGTACCAGAGCACACCGAAAGCTTGTTCTACGACCGGCTCGACAGCGGCGTGCGGGGGGATGTCACCGCGGGACTTGCTGCGTTCGATCACCTCGGCGAGGACGGCGCGGCGGCGGGCCAGGAACTCGTGCAGCGACTGTTCGAGATCTGAATCATCCTGGGCGGCAATGACTGCCGCGATCAACGCCTGGCGGTTGCGCTCGATCCCGGCCGCGGCGAAGGTCTCGCGCAGGAAGAGATCGAGATCGCTGCCGAGGGCGCCGGTATCCGGGATCGGCACCGCCTGCTGGGCCGAATGGACCAGCGCGTCGAGCAACACCGCGTCCTTGGAGGGCCACCAGCGATAGATGGTCTGCCTGCCGACCTCGGCGTGCGCGGCGATGCGGTTGATGGTGACGCCCGAACTCCCGTGCTCGGACAACAGTTCGGCGGCCGCGGTGAGGATTGCCTCGCGTGCCGCTTCATTGCGGCGTGATCCGGTGTGCGTGCGGGTGCTCGTCGTTTCGGGCATGCAGATATTCTAGCTTGACGAGACTGTCAGTCTCGACAATGCTCGAATCATGACTTCCCAGACTTCGAATTCGTGGCGTCTTCGGCTCGATCACGCCTTCCATCGTCGCCTCGCCAACCCGATCACCACCCGGATGCGGGACCAGATCCTGCTGGAGACAACCGGACGCAAGTCTGGTGCGCCACGCCGTACGCCGGTGGGCGGGAAGAAGGTGGGCGCGACCTTCTGGATGGTCTCCAATCATGGCGACCAATCCGACTATGTCCGTAACATCAAGGCGAAACCCGCTGTGCGCGTGCGCATCAAGAACCATTGGCACGACGGCATCGCACACCTGATGCCCGAGGATGACGCCGTTGCTCGACTCGCCACGCTGCCGCGCATGAACAGCACGATGGTCCGCGCCTTCGGCACCAATCTGCTGACGATTCGGGTCGACTTGGCCGACTGAGCAATCCGGCCACCACCGTGAACCCGGTGGCGCGTGCCGAATCAGGCGGTATCGCCGAAGGTTTCGAGCAGTGTGCGCAGCGTTTCGGCGAGCGCATCGCGTTGGGCGTCGGACAGCGGCGTCAGTAGTCGTTTTTCGGTCGCCAGGTGGTCGGGGAGCGCGGCGTCGATGAGTTCGCGCCCGGCCTCGGTGAGTGTCACCAGGATGCCGCGGCCGTCGTGCTCATTGCGGGCGCGGCTCACCAGGCCGCGCTCCTCCAGGCGGTCCAGGCGTTGGGTGATGGCGCCGGAGGTCACCATGGCGGAGCGCATGAGCTCGGTGGGGGTCAGGCAGTGTGGGGGATCGTTGCGGCGCAGCGTGGCGAGCACATCGAACGATGCGGCGTCGAGTCCGTGTGTGGCAAAGGTTTTGCGCAGTTCGGCGCCGGCCAATTGGGAAAGCCTGCTGAGCCGTCCGAAGACTGCCATCGGGGAGACGTCCAGGTCAGGGCGTTGTGCTTGCCACTGCATGAGCACCTGTTCGACATGATCGGCCACCTCTGCAGCCTAGCGAATATCTCAGTGGTGAATTATCTCATAGAGATTTTGCTTATCGCTAAGCTATGTTTCTTAGGGCTAAGTAATCCCGGCGGGCAATGGCCCGGAGGAGGCAGACATCATGCGCATCACAGTGTTCGGCGCGGCGGGTGACGTGGGTAGCCGGGTGGTGGCCGAGGCGCTCGCGCGAGGTCATGAGGTTGTCGCGGTGGTTCGTGACCCTGCGCGCGCGGCAGCGGTGCCTTCCGGAGCGGAGCTCCGCACCGGCGATGCCTCGAATCCGGCCGACGTCGAGATGCTCGGTGCCGCAGCGGATGTGATTATCACCGCGACGCGACCGGCGTCGGGTCGTGAACACGAACTGCCCGCGCTCACCACGGTGCTGTTGGCCGGTTCGGCGCGGACCGGCGTTCGATTGCTGGTCGTCGGGGGCGCATCCACCCTGACCGTGCCGGGCGCCGATGGTGCGATGCTGCACGAGATCCCCGATTTCCCGGCCGAGCTGCAGCCGATCGCGCTGGCGTGCGCCGATCAGCTGGCGATCTGCCGCGCCGACGCCGACGCGGACTGGACCTACGTGAGCCCGCCCGCCGAACTGGTGCCGGGGCAGCGAACCGGCGCCTACCGGCTCGGCGCCGACGAACTGCTCGCAGGCGCGGAGGGGATCTCGACGATCTCCATGGAGGATTTCGCGGTCGCGCTACTCGATGAGGCCGAGCGTCCGGCGCACTCCAGGACCAGGTTCACCGTCGCATCTGTCTGACGACTTCGACGGTCATTCGATCCGGAAGAGCAGGCCGGCGTTTCGATAGCAGACCTGCTGCAGCCAGGTGTCGCCGAGTTCGAGCCGCTCCAGCGCATAGATCGAATGACCGTAAGGGTAGGGGATATTCGGGAAGTCACTGCCGAAGAGGATGCGGTCACCGAAGTCGTGCAGCCTGCCGCGTTCGGTGGTGGGAAAGGGTGAATCGGCCTCGCTGAAATCGGTCCACACCATGGTGGTGTCGAGGCGGATGCCGGCGTAATCCTGTGCCAGATCAAGGAATTCGGAATACTCTGTTGTGCCCATGTGGGCGATGATCAGCTGCAGCCGCGGGAAACGTTGCAGCAGTGTGGCTATGGGTTCGGGTCCGGTGTATCCCCCGGGCGCGGGCCCGGAACCGCAATGGATCAGGACCGGGATCTGTGCGTCCTCGATCAGCCCCCAAACCGGATTGAGCAAGGGATCGGCGGGATGAAAGTCGCCGACCTGGATGTGCACCTTGAATACCCGGACGCCGCGCTCGATGGCCGCCTCGACGTAGCTCGCGGCGTGGTGTTCGGGGTAGAAGGTCGCGGTGTGCAAGCAGTCCGGGGTCCGTTCGGCGAAGTCGGCGGTCCATTCATTGAGCCACGCCGCCATATCCGGTTTGTGTGGGTACACCAGCGAGGTAAAGGCGCGAACACCGAAGCCGCGCAACGTTTTGAGTCGGACCTGCTCGTCGTCGCGGTAGGCGATCGGCCATGGTTTGCCGGTCAACGGACCCGCGGAATCGAAGTATGCCCACACCTTGCGCATCACCTGCTCCGGCATGAAATGTGTGTGCACGTCGATGATTCCGGGCAGGTCCAGCCGGGTGCGGAAATCGGCGAGATAGGAATTGTCGTCGTTGCTGTCGCCGATCATCACGCATCCTCAGGTGTCGCTGGCGGGTAAACGGCTCGGGCGAAGTCGCCGATCCTGGTGATCATTCGTTCGAAGAATGCCGCGGGATCGGTGCCGATCACGATGTCGGCGTTGGGTTCCCGGCCCCACATCCCGGCCCAATCGGCCACCGTGGTTGCCCGGGTGAGCGTTCCGATCAGTTCGACATCGACCGTTGCCGGACGGGTGGCGGCGAGCGCGGGGTCGAGGGCGATCGCCGCCGCGAACGGGTCGTGCATATGTGCCAGGTACCCCTGGTCATAGGTGCGGTGGAAGTCGAAGTAGAACCGCACCGCGTCGGTCAGGTGGCGGACGATGGGGTTGCTCGTGCCGGAGCGAGCCTCGGGCGAATCGGTGTCCGACACTTGCTCGACCGGCAGGCTGCCCGCGCGTTCGGCCAGCAGCTCAAGGTGGACGGGATACATCTCGATGGTCTCGGTGACATCGAGCGCGCACACGATCGGTCGGCGGTCGGGCGGCGCGGCCGAGAAGGCATCGAAGACCTCCTTGGCAGCCTCCGGGTCGACGTGCACGTTCCATTCGTTGGTCGGCGTCGTATTGCCGGGATGGTTGAATGCGCCGCCCATGATGACCAGTCGTTGCAGCAGCCGGGGCAACTCGGGCTCGACGCGAAGGGCGAGCGCGAGATTGGTCAGCGGTCCGGTGCACAGGCCGACGATCTGCCCGGGGCGCTCGCGTACCAGCTCGACCCACATCTGGGCGGCCGACCGGCGCGAAAGCGAACGTGCGGATTCCGGCAGTTCCGCGTAGCCGACCCCATGCGGCCCGTGCGTGTCCTCGGTGGTGCGCAGTGGGATGGCCAGGGGCTCGGCAGCGCCGAGCGCGACTTCGATGTCGGGCGCCCGGCACACATCCAGCCACGCGAGATTGTTCGCCGCCACCCGCGGTGCGGGCACATTGCCTGCGGTAGCGGCGATGCCGACGATGTCGGCGTCCGGGGAAGCCAGCAAATAGAGCAGCGCGAGGGAATCATCGATCCCGGTATCGACGTCCATGATGATCTGCTGCCGCACACTGCGAGCGTAGCGAGCGGCGTCGCACCGTCCGGGTCGAGGCTCAGTATGTGGGCAGCTCGAAGTCGTCGGTGTCGGTCATCATCTTCATCATCACCGGTCGGAACAGTCGTGAGGTCATCAGCTTCATGCTGGCGCGGACCATCCGGGTGCCAAGGCGCGAGTTGGGCAGCATGATCTTGATGCCGCCGCCGGGCAGGTCCTTGGCCTTGGCGAGAAACGGCGTGACGATGTTCTCGTAGCGGGCCAGCGCGCCGGTGAGATCGTCTGGGGTGGCGGCGATTTCGCCGGCGAGCACGTAGGCGCCGACGATGGCCATCGCGGTGCCCATGCCGGTCATCGGGGAGCCGCAGAAGCCGGCGTCACCGAGTAGCGTGACCCGTCCTGCCGCCAGGGTCGGCATATCGACGCGAGCCAGCTCGTCGAAATAGAAGTCCGGCGTTGTTGCCATCGCGGCGAGCACCGCCGGGGCCTCCCAGCCTGCCTCGGCGAGCATGCCCCGGATGAGCTGCTGCTGCGCGCCGACATCGCGACGCAGTGCCGGATCGGCGTCGGTGCGCAGGGTGATGATCGCCTTCGAGGTGGTGGGCTCGGCGTCGGGACGGATCGCGACCGCGGCGCGGGGGATCGTGTGCATCTTGAACCAGCCGGGCTCGGAACCGGCGGGCGTCGGCATGGTGAAGAAGGACATGTAGCCGCCGAGGTATGTCGCGAACTGTTCTTCCGGACCGAATGCCAGCCCACGTGTTGCCGAGTGCACACCGTCCGCGCCGATGACTAGATCGAAGCCTTCGGTGGCGCCCGACCCGAAGGTGACCTCGACGCCCGTGTCGTTCTGCTCCAGGCCCTCGATCCACTCCGCGTAGCGGTAGTCGAGTTCGCCTCCCGCAGTGGCGAGTTCGGTGAGCAGCACCTGGTTCAGATCGCCGCGAGTGATCTCGATTTCGGCGACCGGGCCTTTGCCGTCGAACATTTCGGCGGGCATCCTGGCGTATTCCTGGCCGTTCCTGTCGACATAGGCCATGCCGCGCTCATCGAGCTGGTATTTGCGGATGCCCGGCATCAATCCCATTCGCTCGGCCACCTCGCGGCTGGGTCCGCGAAGGTCGACGGCCTGGCCGCCGGGTCGCGGCTCGGGGGCCCGCTCCACAATGGTGGTGCGGATGCCCGCGCGCAGCAATTGCAGTGCCACCGCGTTGCCTGCGATTCCGCCACCGCTGACAAGGACGTGGAGTGTGCGGGTGGTGCTCATAATCCCGATCCCTTCTGAGGACATTTGTGTCAGACGAATGTCTAACACATCTTTGGCACGACTGTCTAGTACGTGTGTCTTAGACGTTGTATGGTGAGAGGCATGGGAAATCGAGAAGATCTACTGGCGGGAGCACGTAAGGCCATCTTGGAACGCGGTGTTGCGAAGACCACCGCGCGGGATATCGCTTCGGCGGCGGGGGTGAGTCTGGCCGCGATCGGCTACCACTTCGGCTCCAAGGAGCGACTGATCACCGAGGCGCTGACGGAGGCGCTCGGCAGTGACATCGGCGACAGCATGGAGGCGCTGATCGGCGCCACGAGCGGCAAACCGCTGCTAGAGGCGTTCGCTCAGATGTGGGACGGCATGGCGGAGGTGTTCGAGAACAATCGTGAGGGGATGCTGGCCAGTCTGGAGAACCTGTTGCGCGTCACGCGCTCACCAGAGTCGCAGGAATTCATGACCGACAGCCTCACCGGTGCTTACGCCGACATCACGCATGCGCTCCAGGAGGCACATCCCGAACTGGATCAGGACGTCGCCCGGGCGATCGCGGAGCTGTATTTCGTTCTCACCCAGGGGTTAGGTGTGCTGTGGATGATCACCCGTGGCAAGAATCTGCCCGACGGCGCTCGGCTCACCGAAGCCATTGCGGTGCTAGCCCAGGATCTGCGCACCTGACCGGGTCAGTCCTGTTCGAGTGTACCGGGTGGAATGTGACGCAGCCGAACCATCGCGACCACCGAAATCGTCAGTGCGGCAATAGCGGCGATGGCCGCTGTGACATGTACGCCGTGCAGGAACGCTTCGCGCGCCGCCAGCAGGACCGAAGCGCCGCCGGGCTCGGTCAGCGCGTGCGCACGGGCCACGCGGCCGCCCCCGCACCGTAGGCGGGAGCAGGCCAGGCGTAATCGGGATACTCGGGCAGCGCGGGCGCGGCGGTGACCACATTTCGGTGCATCACGGTCGCGGCGGGGTTGGGCGCGGCGGCTGGTGGATGGCTCGGCATGCGGTCCGGTGCGTCGAGCAGCCAGGAACCGGTGCGCGCGAGGGCTACTCGGACATCGCGGCCGATACCGTCGGAGGCTCGTGCGACGAGCGCGTCGATGACGCCGGCGGCGAGCAGGTAGCCGGATGCGTGGTCGAGGGCCTGCGCAGGCAGTGCGCCGGGGACTGCCGCAGCGCCCTCGATGATCGAAATACCCACTGCGGCTTGCACAATGCTGTCGAAACCGCGCCGGTTGCCCCAAGGGCCGGATTCGCCCCACGCACTGACCCGGCCGTGCACCAGTCCGGGGCGCGCGGCCGCACGGAGCCCCGCCTGTTCGAGTGCGCCGGGCCGGTATCCGGTGATCAGCACGTCGGCAGAGGCCAGCAGGTCATCGAGCGCAGCGAGCTTGCCGCGCACGTCGAGCAGGGTGGAGTGTTTGCCCTGGCAGGTGTCGGCGAACTGCCACGGGATCTCGGGCAGCTGCGGCGGATCGACACGCAGCACCTCGGCGCCGAGCAGCGCCAGTGTGCGGGTCGCCACGGGTCCGGCGATCACGCGGGTCAGATCGAGCACACGGACGCCGCGCAGTGGCTGCAAAGGCGTTGCGCCGATGGGCAATCCGGACTCGCCACGGTCGTCGCGCAAGTCGATCGCGACCAATGGTCCGGCCGCGGCGGCCTGTCCTTGCGGGCTCCCGGCCCATTCCTGTTCTGTGCGGACCCGCACGGCGATCGCGCCCACCTCGGCGGCCCGCTCCTCGATATCGGAGGCGCGGCTCATCGCCATCTGCGCGACGGCCAGATCGATCGGGACGTCGGCGGGCAGACCGAGTGCGGCGAGCAGCCCGACGTGGTGGTGCGAGTAGTTGGCGTGGGTGCGGACCCAGCCGTCGAAAGTGGGGAAGAAGCCGGACAGCTCCGCGAACATCGTCGGCGGCTGTCCATCGATGCGCAACAAGCGTTCGCTGGAGAATGCAGCGGTGATGCGGTCCGGGTCCAGCCGATACGCCACCGGGTGCAGGCCGTGCGCGACCCTGATGCGGTTCGCCGCGGTGTTCAGCGCCGCGACCGATCCGGCGGCCAGCGCCCAGACCGGCAGGGTGGCGGCGAGATACCTGCCGGGAACAAAGGGCGGCGCAATGCTGGAGCCGGGGACACCGATGCCGGATTCGTAGTCGTGCAGCAGCCGTTCGTGCGCGTTCACCGGATCGAACACTCTAGCTGCAGCGGCTTTGCGACTCACGAGTGCCCATACTGTCACAGCACACGGTAGTGGTCTCGTTGGCCCCCAACGACTTCGCGTGCCTGGATGATGATCTCAGGGGCGCTGCCGTGACCACCTCGCGGATCCAGAATACGGTACTCGACTGTCCGGAATCTGCGCGCAAAACGCAGCAGCTTGTGGCGGGATCGGCGATGGCGTGCCACACGCCCGCCCTCTACACCGCAACGAGGACACCTGTTGTTGGGGGTGGCATCCAACTGCCACTGGCGTCCGGCCGCAACGCAGCGGCGGAGGGGGTCCTTGTCGGGGTGTCGTCGATGGGTGTTCACTGGAAACAAGTGGGGCACCCGGACCCGAGTCGAGGTGTGCATGCCGGTGTGGCGATTGCGCGACTTTCGCGATGACGACCTGGATCAGGCGATCCAGATCTGGGATCAGAGTCGAAATCCTGGGTCTGCCGAACCCGTCTTCGCCGTTGCCGAGGTGATGGCGGCGGCGCGGAAGGGGCTGTCGGCGGTGGTTGCCGAGGTCGGTGCCGAGATGGTCGGGATGGCGGTTGCCGAGGTACAGGGCGAGCGCGCCTGGGTGCTGTTGGTTGCGCTGGGGTCGCGCTGGAGGGAACGCGGTATCGGCAGCGCTTTGCTCGCCGAACTCGAGCGGCGACTGCGGACCGCCGGTGTCCGGCGGATCTGCGCCCTGCTACCCGCGGGGGCGACGGGCGCTGTCGCCTTCGAAAACTCCGGCTACCTGCGCCGCGACGGTTTGGTCTACTACGAGATGCGCGAGCGCCTCGGCCCTGAGCAGAGCAGCCTGCTCACCGAGTTGGGTGGGCGACTGCTGCCCCCGGGGCTGTGGCAGTCGATGGCAGGCATGGACCGGGAGAAAGATGTCATTGAACGCCGGATCGTGCTGCCGCTTGCGAATAGGGACATCGCCGAACGTCATGGTGTGCAGACGCCCAAGAGCGTGATTTTGTTCGGGCCACCCGGCACCGGCAAGACGAGTTTCGCGAAAGCAGTGGCCTCGCGCCTGGGCTGGCCGTTCGTCGAGCTGTTCCCCTCGAGGTTGGCCGCGGCCGCGTCGGGCGGCTTGGCGGCCTCACTGCGAGAAACGTTCGACGATATCGCGGAACTCGACGAACTTTTGCTCTTCATCGACGAAGTCGAGGAGATCGCCGTTGCCCGCTCGGGTGCGGCAACCAGCGCCGCGCACGGTGTCACCAATGAGCTGCTCAAGTTGATTCCGGCCTTCCGGGAGAAGGACAGTCGCCTGCTGGTGTGCGCGACGAACTCCGTGCGTTCGTTGGACTCGGCCCTCCTGCGGCCGGGTCGTTTCGACTACGTGATCCCGATCGGTCCGCCGGATGTGCCTGCCCGCAATGCAATTTGGCTTCGGTATCTCGGGCCTGCCAGCGATCGCATCGATCTCGACCGATTAGTCAGCGCGAGTGCACTTTTCACTCCCGCTGATATCGAGTTCGCGGCACGCAAGAGCGCCCAGACTGCATTCGAACGTGAGATGCTCAGTGGTAGTGGTGAACCCGCGAGCACTGCGGACTACCTTGCGGCCATCGCCGACACTCGTCCGACACTGACGCCGGACATCCTCACCGCGTTCGAGCAGGACAACGAGAACTATACCCGGCTCTGAGGGCAGCGCGGTGCTCGGTCAGTCACGTAATGCCTGCTCGCGCAACGTGTTGAGGGTTTTGGACAGGATGCGGGAGACGTTCATCTGGGAGCAGCCCAGCTGTTCGGCGATCTGGGCCTGGGACATGGACTTGAAGAAACGCATGATCAACACCTGACGCTGCTGCTCGGGCAGCGCGGCAATGAGCGGTTCGACCGCCAAATAGTCCTCGACGGTGCGATAGCTCGATTCGTCGGCGCCGTAGGTGTCCAGTACCGAGGTCGTAGGGCTGTCATCGCCGCCGCTGGGCGAGGGGTCGAGGGGTGCGGTTTGGTAGGCGTTGCGTGCGATGAGCGCCTGGGTGACCTCGGTCAGGTCGGCGCCGATTTCCTCGGCGATCTCCCTTGCCCTCGGTATGCGGCCGAGTCGCTGCGCCAGCTCTTCGGTGGCCGGGCCAATCGCCTGTTGAATTTCCTTGAGCCGCCGTGGAACTCGTAAGGCCCAGGTGTGATCGCGAAAGTGTCGTCGTACTTCGCCCATGATGGTCGGCACGGCGAAGGACAGGAACGACGCACCGAAGGCGGGGTCGAACCTGTCGACGGTTTGCACCAGGCCGACTCTGGCGATCTGCAGCAAGTCGTCGAAATTCTCGCCACGGCCGCTGAATTTGCGCGCGATGTTCTCGGCGAGCGGCAGGCAACGCTCGATTACCCGCTGGCGCAACACCTCTCGGTGTGGATCGTCTGTGCGAACAGCGGCGAGTTCGGTCAGCAGTGGTTCGATGTTGTCATAGGGATCTGTGCCTGGGCGAGCTCGCCGCGGTCGCGGCGCCGGTGACGAGACCTGCTCATCAACCATCGGAGCCGCCCCGCACCCAGTGGAAATCGACGATGGTCGGATAGCCGCCGGTGGCGGCGTCGAGCGGGGCCTGTACGGCGTGCACGGTGTCGGTGAGTGTACGCACGATATGCCATCCGAAACTACCCTGGCCCGGTACAGTATTCGACGCGGCGACGGAGGAGACCCGCACGAGCATCGCGGACTCGCGATAGGTGAACCGGCAATCGATGGTCGTGTCCGCAACGGCGTCGAGAATCAGCTCCGTGGCGATCTCGTCGAGTGCCAGCCGAATGTCGGTGACCTCGTCGAGCCCGAAATCCGCGATAAGAGCGACGGTTTCGGCGAGGGCCCGCAGCATCACCAGTTGCTCGAGCAGTGCAGGCACCCGAATCTCGATGGTGGTCGATCCGCTGTCCTGCTCTGTCGTCCACTCCGTCATGCCTACCGCCTCGTCGATACGAACAGCTCACCGGAGCGGCAAGAATAACCCGCCACACCCGACCAGGGGCGGCCACATCGGCCCACACCGCGGCGCGAACTTGCTACAAAGGAATGTCCGCTCACGAGCTGTTCCGACCGAGAAGGAGATCGACGTGCGCCGAACCATCGCGGCCACGGACTGGTTGCGAGTGCTGCGGGCCGACGCCGCGGCGCGACACCAACTGGTCTGCATGCCGCCGGGCGGCGGGTCCGTTACCGCGTACCGGACGTTGGCCGCGAAGCTCGGCCCCGGTATTGCCGTTGCCGCCGTGCAGTATCCGGGTCGGCAGGATCGGCTCGGCGAACCCCTGATCTCGGATATGGAGACGCTGACGAGTCGGATCGCCGAGGAGATCTTGCGCCAAGGGCCGGTCGAGCGATTGGCGCTGTTCGGCCACAGTATGGGAGCGACGGTGGCATTCGAAACGGCCCGCCTGCTCGAGCGCGCAGGCCAGCCGGTGACCACGCTGTTCGTCTCCGGCCGTCCCGCGCCGACCTACCTGGAACCGGGGCGTCTGCACCTCGCGTCGGACGACGAGCTGATCGGTGATCTGGAGCGGTTGGCGACCGACCCGGCATCGGTGCGGATATTGCGCGACGACCCCGGTCTCGCCGAGCTGGTGTTGCCTGCTGTCCGCAGCGACTATCAGGCGGTGGAGACCTACGTCTACTGCGCGGATGGGCCACTCGCCGGGGATATCGCCGCGCTGGTGAGCACCGAGGATCCCACGGTGGTCCCGGCGCAGGCCGACGAGTGGCGCGATCACACCGCGGGAAGGTTCGAGCGTGCGGTGTTCGCGGGTGGGCATTTCTATGTGGACGAGAAGGTCGCCGAGGTGGCCGACCTGATCACAGCGAGCTTGGCACGCCACCACCCGGTGGCGTGAAACCCCTTCGGGGCGAGTCCATTCCGGGTGTCGGGCCGATGCGATCATGGCTATCCGGAAGTTCGTACGCGGCTGCCCGCCCGCTGCCGCGACAACCACGCGAATCCGGACCACGACACCGCGACACACACCGCAACCAGCACCCGCACCAACCCCAGCGCGCTCTCCGGGTAGATCACTCCGGTCAGGTAGTGGTCGATGAACCCACTCGACGGGAGCCCGGCCACACCGGCCCGGTGGCGCGCCCAATTCTCCAGATAGGTCAGCGGACAATCGACTCCGAACAGGACGGTGCCGAAGCCCCATCCGAATGCGATCAAGTGCAGCCAGATGGTGCGCGGCCAGCGCCACGCGAGAAATCCGCCGACCACCACGTAGGCCACGAAGGCGAAGTGCACGGCGGCGGTAACGTCGGCCAGCAGCCGGTACAGCACGTTTTCAGCGTAGTCGTTTCGGCGGTGTGGTGCAGTCGCGCAGCGGCAGCGCACAGCTCGCCTGCCGGCACGGCATATGCAGGTGACGGCGTTCAGTCCAGATATTCGGACTCGAGCACCAGGTCGGTTAGCAGCGACTGGTATTCGACGTGAGTCTTGTGTTCGATGGTGCGCCAGGAGGTGCCCTCGTGCTCGCGCAGGTAGCGCCGATAACGCGGTGCGCCGGGCACTTTGACGTTATCGGCCACCACGATCGTCCCCGGATGCAGCCAATTCGCTGCGATGATCGTTTTCAGGTCCGGCAGATATGCGGTCTTCCAATGATCGATGAACACGAAATCCAGTGCGCTGACGGCGAATCCGTACTCGTCGAGCAGCCGCTGCACCGTCGTGCCGCCGTCGCCGATCTTGCCGACCACCACGCTGACCCGATCCGTCAATCCGGCGTGTTCGATGACAGCGCGGGCGATCTCGGCATTGGCGGGGCTGGCCTCCACCGACACCAGCCGTGCGTCCGCGGGTATCAGCCGCCCCACGCGCACCGCGCTGTAGCCGCAGTAGGTGCCCAGTTCGAGCAGCAGTGTCGGGGTGGCCCGCCGGACCGCCGCATCCAAAATCAGCCCTTTTTCGTCTCCGATATTCATCAGCATGCTGCGATTGCGGGCGAAATCGTCGATGGTGGCGAGCACGCTCTCCGGATCACCCGCCGTGGCGTTGGTGAGCACGTGGTCGCGCAGTGCGGCCTCACGGCCGTCGCCGACCTGCCCCGTGCGCAGCAGACTCAACCCGCCCAGCACGAAGCGGATGTTCGACCAGCGCAGCAGTGGCAACAGGTCGCGCACCAGCGCGCCGAGCCCGCCGTGATTGGCCATGGTGCCCCTTGGGGTTGTCGGATCGGTCTCGATGCGATTCTGCCCGCGTCGGAGGTCACGCGGCGGCGATTCACCAGGGCGACGGTTGGTAGTCCTTGAGGAAGCAGCCGTACAGGTCTGTGCCGCTTTCACCCTGGACGATCGGATCGTAGACCCGAGCTGCCCCGTCGACCAGGTCGAGCGGGGCATGGAAGCCTTCCTCGGCCAGGCGGACCTTCGTGTAGTGCGGGCGCTCGTCGGTGATCCAGCCGGTGTCGACGGCGGTCATCAGGATCGAATCTTCCTCGAGCATTTCCTTGGCGCTGGTGCGGGTGAGCATATTCAGCGCGGCCTTGGCCATATTGGTGTGCGGATGGCCGGGGCCCTTGTAGGCGCGGGAGAACTGGCCTTCCATGGCGGAAACGTTGACGACGTACTTGCGTCGCGCCGGCGACGCGGCCATGGCGGGACGTAGCCGGGACACCAGAATGAACGGCGCGACCGAGTTGCACAGCTGCACCTCGAGCAGTTCGGTCGGATCGACCTCGGCGACGGTCTGCACCCAGCTGTTGGTATGCGCCAGATCCGGCACCAGACCGCCCGCGTCGATCGCAACGCCGCGCGAAATGCGTTCCGGTGTCGCCGATCCCGCGACCAACGCCAGTTCGGCGACGTCCGTGGCGGTCAGACTCGGCGTGAGCGAGGCAGTCAGCGCGGTCGGATGCGCCTGCATCGTTTTGCCGAAGCTCACCATGTCCGGCAGCGCGCCCGCGGGCAGCGGACCGGATTCGGCATCGACGAGTGCGCTGTAGGCGCCGGGGGAGCGGCGCACGGTCTGCGCGGCATTGTTGATGAGAATATCGAGCGGGCCCTGTGCGGCGACATCGTCGGCGAGAGCGACTACTTGAGCGGGGTCACGCAGGTCGATGCCGACGATCCGCAGTCGATGCAGCCAGTCCGCGCTGTCGTCCATGGCGGCGAAGCGGCGGATGGCATCGTTGGGGAAACGTGTGGTGATGGTGGTGTGTGCGCCGTCGCGCAGCAGTCGCAGTGCGATGTACATGCCGATCTTGGCGCGACCGCCGGTCAGCAGCGCGCGACGGCCGGTCAGATCGGTCCTCGCGTCTCGCTTGGCATGGCTGCTGGCCGCGCACTCCGGGCAGAGCTGGTGGTAGAAGGCGTCGACGCGGGTGTAGCGCTGCTTGCACATGTAGCAGGGGCGCGGCCGGAGCAGGGTGCCCGCGCTCGCGCCCGCGGCGTTCGAGGTCAGCGGGATGCCCGCGGTCTCGTCATCGATCCGATTGGGCGACCCGGTCGCCGTCGCCGCGACCACCGAGCGATCCGCGGCCGCAACCGCGTCCCTTGCCTCGCTGCGACGGCGGAGCTTGAGCTTCTTGAACATGTGCCCGACGGCGCGCTGCACGGCGATCGAATGGGGATCGTCCTTGTCCAGCTGCCCGGCCTGTTCCAGCACACGCAGGCAAATGGCCAGTTCGGCCGGGTCGATGGCCTGGGTATCGGGCGAGGTCGACGCGGTGTTCTCGGCCATCGGAATGCGGGTTTATCCTTCGTGAACTGGGGCGGTTGACGCATTCATTGTCGCATCGAGGGCTCGGCGCGCTGGTCGCACCCCGGCTGCACCGTCGAGGGTGCTCGTCACCCGCGCAGCACCGCGGCCCGTGTCAGCGTGTGGGCGGCATCGGACATCGTCTCCGTCCGTTGTCGGGCTGCGTCGGTGGCGAGCACCGGCTAGCGGCGCGGGATGGTCGCGTCGGCCGCGTGCAGGTCTTCGACGAAGTTGGCGATGGCCTCGGCGACGAGCAGCGGCTCGGTCACCGGGAGCCAGTGGTCGGCGGGAATCGCGCAGCGCCACAGGCGATCCACCCAAGGGGCACTGCTGTCATAGAGGAACGGCGGCACGAACACGTCGGTGGTGTCGACCACCAGCTGGACCGGCACCGCCGTGTGCCGATCCCGTGGGCGCAGCAGATGGCGCAGCAGATTGGCCCGCACGATGCGGGTTCCGGCGAGCAGATCGGTGTGCCAGGTGGCCGCGATCGGCGCGTATACGCGTGGGACTCCGCCGAGCCGCTCGATCAGCCAGGAACGCACTCGTGGTGGGTAGGCGATACGTTGCACGGCGGCGGGCGCTGACTCGGCGCCGCATAGCATCCAGGCCGGGTCGGTGGCCAGTCTGCGGAGGTGTCGTGACGGAGATGAGATGTCGCGCAACAGTATTCCCACATGGTCGAGGTTGGGGCCGGAGATGGCGGTAAACGAGGCGATCCTGGTGTTCGCCTGCGGATCGCACACTGCCTCCCACACCTGCACCGCGCCCCAGCCGTGGCCGCACACATGCACCGGGCTGCGCGGGCTGACTGTGTCGATCACGGCGTAGAAGTCCGCGGCGAGCCGCTCGAGTCGATAGTCCGGCAGCGCAGCGGGTTTCGCGGACCGGCCGTGGCCGCGCACGTCATAGGTGACCACGCGGAAGCCGTCGCTCAGCAGTGCCGCCACCCTGGTCCAGACGCGATGGGTATCGGTGACGCCGTGCACGAGGACAAGGGGTTCCGCGGCCGGATCGCCCCATTCGAACACCGCCAGCTCGGCGCCCTCGACGGCCACGGTCGACTGCCGGTCCGGTCGTCGGAGGTCGGTCGGGTCGGTGCTGTCGGGCTGTTCGTTCATGTTCGCGCCTCGATCGATGTGCTGTCGCAGATCCTGGTGTACCGCTGGTACGTGATCCGATACTGGCAGTACGAAGGATCGGAAATCAATGGGCGCCAGCGGAGGAGAATTATGAGGTCTGTCACGTGATGAGCAGTTGCACAAGCCATTCCGATCCGGTTGCGAGGCAATCAGTAGTGGTACTGTCGGTACGCTATGCTCCGATTGTGCCCAGATCCGATGCCAGATCCGCCGCGAGGACGATTACCCGCGAGGAGATCGTCGACGCAGCGATTCGGGTGATCGACCGGGATGGTCCGCGCCCGAGCATGGACGACATCGCGCGCGAGGCCCACATCACCAAGCCGCGGCTATATCGCCAGTTCGCCGACAAAGCGGATCTGTACACCGAGATCGGCAATCGGATGGCCAAGGCGGCCGGGGCTGCGGCAGGCAACGATCTCACCCTTATGCTGCAGCCGCCACGCACCGCGCTGCGCCGCGTCCTGACCGGCTACGCCGACAGTATTCTGGAGCACCCCAACGTTTTTCGCTTCCTCGGTCAGGCGCACGTCACGCAGAAAGCCGATGGATCGGTACTGCAATTCGACCTCGGGCGGGCGGTGGCGGGCCGATTCGCCGAGCAGGCGCGGGAAATCGCCGAATCCATCCCGATCGCTGCAACGGGCATCGACTATCTGGCCTGTGCGGTCGTCGGAGTGGTCGTGGCGATCACCGATCTGTGGCTGGGGGATGCGGAGGTGTCGCGGCCTGCTACGACCGTCGAGTTCGTCGATCAAGCCGTCGAGTTCGTCTGGGGCCTGATCGATGGCTTCTTGCGTCGTCAAGGCATCTCGGCGGACCCGGACACCCCGATCTTCACGTCTTTGGCGGCAGCCAACCAGTCGCAACAGTCCGCAACCTGACCTGCGCTGCCCGTGTGAAAGCGGCGGGCGATACCGACGCGTGCTCGCCTTGTTGACATCATGCCAATAGTGGTGGAATCTGATGGCGAGGAGTCGGCGTCGAGGCCGGCCCGAGGCGAGCAAAGGATCGAGCGATGGCACGCGCCGCGTGGAGTGATGACGAGGTCGAAGCGGTACGGGACCTGGCCAAGACCTTCTTCGAAAAGGAAGTCGTCCCGCACGAGGAGAAGTTCGTCGCCCAGGGGCATCCCGACCGCGCGCTCTACAATCGCGCCGGCGAGCTCGGTCTGCTGTGCACCGCGCTGTC
Organism: Nocardia sp. NBC_00403; assembly: GCF_036046055.1. Classification (NCBI taxonomy): domain Bacteria; kingdom Bacillati; phylum Actinomycetota; class Actinomycetes; order Mycobacteriales; family Nocardiaceae; genus Nocardia; species Nocardia sp. NBC_00403. The sequence continues at coordinate 6,384,905 of NZ_CP107939.1, read as the reverse complement.
GAGCGAATACGGTGGCGGTGGAGGCACTTTCGCGCACGACGCGGCCATAATCGAGGAGCAGGCATTCGCCGGTGACGGCTCGCTCGGCATGCCTGTGCACAGCTCGATTATCGCGCCCTACCTGAACGAATTCGGCTCCGAGGAACTCAAGCGGCGAGTGCTGCCCAAGGCCGCGAGTGGCGAGATGGTGCTGTCGATCGGTATGACCGAACCCGGCACCGGCTCGGACCTGCAGAACATCAAGACCAGGGCGGTCCGTGAAGGCGACGAGTACGTCATCACCGGCTCGAAGATCTTCATCACCAACGGCTGGTTGTGCGACGGCATCATCATCGCCGTGAAAACCGACCCGACCAAGGGCGCCGCAGGCGTTTCGCTGATTTTCGCCGAGGTCGGCGACGACACCCCGGGATTCAAGCGGGGTCGCATCCTGAACAAGATCGGCGGCAAGGCCCAGGACACCGCCGAGCTGTTCTTCGACGGCTTGCGGGTGCCCGCCTCGAACCTGCTCGGGGAGTCCGAGGGCCAAGGCTTCTATCAAATGATGCAGCTGCTCGCCCAGGAGCGACTGGTGACCGCGATCATCGCGGTGGCCATGATGGAGAAGGCCGTCGCGCTGACCGTCGACTACACCAAAGGCCGTGAGGCATTCGGCAAGCCGCTGTTCGCGATGCAGAACACCAAGTTCGAGCTGGCAGAGTGCGCGACCATCGCCACGGTGAGTCGCACCTTCCTCGACGATTGCATCGTCAAGCACCTGCGCGGCGAGTTGGACATTCCCACTGCTGCGATGTCCAAGTACTGGCTCACCGATCAGCTGGGTATCGTGGTTGACCGCTGCCTGCAACTGTTCGGCGGCTACGGCTACATGACGGAGTATCCGATTTCCCAGCTCTATACCGGCGCCCGCGTCCTGCGCATCCTCGCGGGCAGCAACGAGGTGATGAAGGATCTCATTGCCCGGTCTCTCTGAAGTCAGGGGTGAGGTGGCTTCGTCGGCGGCCGCGTCCTCCGACGAGGCGCAGCCGCGCAGGCGCAGGCTGGAACCCGATGAGCGGCGCGCGCAGATCCTCGCCTGCGCGATCGACATGTTCGGTGAGCGTCCCTACGCGGCCGTCTCGACCGCCGAGCTGGCTCAGCGCGCAGGTGTGGCGCGCGGCCTGATCAATCACTACTTCGGCAACAAGCGCGACCTCTACCTCGCCGTGGTGCGCCGGATGGTCACCTTGCCGCGGCTCGACGACATGGTGACGCCGAGCGGCACCGATCGCGAGCGAGTCGACGCCAGCGTGCATTGGCTGCTGGACGTGATCTCCGAACACGGCAGCACCTGGGTGAAGGTGACAAGTCACGAGGGCGTCGGCAACGACCCCGAGGTGCAGCACATCCTCGACCAAGCCGACGACGCGGCCGCCGAGCGCATGCTGCTGATGGTCGGACGCGCCGATTCGACACACAGTGCGGAATTGCGCGCGATGGTCCGCGCCTTCGGTGGTCTGGTGAAGGTGGCCGGGCGGGAGTGGATCACCCGAGGCACACTCACCCGCGAACAGGTGCACGTGTTGCTCGCGGACATGCTGATGACGTTGATGACCGAAACGATGCCGAAAGTGGACCCGCGCCGGTGAGCGCGGAGGCGGCCCGTTCGAGCTGCTAGGTCAGCTCGCGGGCCGGCTCGCTCGATGTCGTGGTGCCGCGCGGCGCGGCGCCGTAGCGAACGTGCCGGACATGTCCTGGCGCGTGCCCCTGTCTGCCGTACTTCAGCTCGATCACTTCCTCGCGCCGATGCTCGACGACCAGCGCGCCGATGCCCGCTATCCACAGCATGGCGGTCGCGATCGCGCCGATCTGCGTCCAGCCGGTGAACCCGGATCCGGCTGCGGTGAGGGTGCACGCCATCGCCACGATGCCGAGGGCGCACAGGATCAGGCCGGGCACGTTGTAGTCGTCGCCGAGCAGATCGCCCGCATGAGCGTGCCACGGCCGCCCTTGGGTCGAATCGGTACTACCGAACATGTCTCCTCCTGGTTTCGAGTCAGCACATGATCAGCGATTTCACCCTGTGATCAGCATGGACCTCGGCCGCGCGATCCGCGAGGGGTATTTGCTGGTTCGTTATTCCGGGGCGGGCGCAGCGGAAATCGCACTGTTCCCACTGCTGCGAAATGTTGCTCCGGCTTCGTTATTACGCTTTGATGACGGCCGATTGGACGTTTCGGATGATCCTGCGGCTGTTCGCCCCTATTCTGTGTCGATATCGGGGCGGGTCCGGGCAGTCCGAGGCTCCTGCGCGGTTGTGGTGTGGAGAGGGACGGACCTGGCATGGCACGGATGGAACGCCGTGAGATCGAGCGCTGGCCAGAGGCGCAGCACGAGGAGAACTGGCAGCAGGAATCGGAATCCGAGGAGCGTTGGCCCGAGGCGGACGCCGAGGGACGCTGGTCGGAGGCGCCGCAGCCCGGTCGTCGCCGGACGGGTCGGTTGCGGGTGGAGATTCCGCCCATCGTGAACCCGTATGCGATCGTCGCGCTGGTTGCCGCGTTGCTGGGGTTGTTTCCGGTGGCGATTGTGTTCGGTTTCATCGCCTTCAGTCATCCACGTGGCAAGGCGATGGCGGTGTCCGCGCTGCTGATCGGGGTGGCCGAGGCGACGGCGCTCGCGGGATTCGTGGCGTTGTCCGGAGCGGCATGGACCGATTCCGTGTCGCGCGCGAACAAGGTCACCGAGGTATCGACCGTTGCCGCGCCGCCCGTCGTCGTGACGACGGTGGCGCCGACCACGGTCGCGCCGCCGCCGGTGACCACGACCTCTGCGGCGACCAACCTGGTCACTCCGAAGAAGGGCACGGCATGTTCGGACCCCGCGCTCATCGGTACGGGCGCGGACGGGAACACCCTGCTATGCCTGGCCACTCCGGCGAGTGGCGGCTACCAGTGGGCAGGGCCATACACCATCGCGACGGCCGTGCAGCAGGCCGGGACGAAATGCGAAGTTTCCGGCACAACCAAGAGCGCACGCACCGCGGACGGTCATGCGCTGGCGTGCGAGAGCAAGGTGTGGGTGCTGTGGACCGATTGACATCCTCCCTGGCCTAAAAGGCTGGGGATCCCTACCAGCGCCGAACGGCGCTCTCGGCGGGTTCCTGCCTCAACACGCAGAGCCGGAACAGATACCGGTCTTACCCGCGCTCCACAAGCGTTTCGTCTCTCCGCCTGCCCGGCGGCGAGAATGTTTCGTGCCGCGTTCACATCCCGATCGTGCACCACGCCACACCGGCACCTCCACGACCGCACCGACAACGGTTTCTTCCCATCGATCACCCCGCACTCCGAACACAATTGCGACGACGGGAAGAACCGGTCGACCTTCGCGAAATACCGCCCGTACCGGGCAGCTTTCTCCTCCAACATGGAGGTGAACATCCCCCACCCGGCGTCGTGCACAGATTTCGCCAGACGAGTCCGCGCAAGCCCTTTCACACACAGATCCTCGACATAAACCGCTTGGTTTTCGCGGATGATCGCCGTAGACAGTTTGTGCGCGAAATCGCGACGCGTATCGGCCACCGTGGCGTGAGCCCTGGCAACCCTGAGCCGGGCCCTCACCCGATTACTGGAGCCTTTCTCCTTGCGCGACAACGCTTGTTGCGATTTCCGCAACCTCCGTTCAGCCCGACGCAAGAACCTCGGCGAGGCGACGGCCTGTCCGTCGCTGAGCACCGCGAACCTCCTCAACCCAAGGTCGATGCCGACCTCGCAAACACCTTCGGGCAGCGCCTCGCCGGTGACCTCGACCACGAACGACGCAAAGTACCTGCCCGCACTGTCGGAGATCACCGACACGCTCGACGGCTCGCACGGCAACTCCCGCGACCACGCCACCCTCACATCCCCGATCTTCGGCAACCGCAGCTCGCCCCCTCGGTGACAGTAAATCGGGCGTTGCGGGTGAACCGGATCGACTGACGATTGTCACGGCGCGACAGGAACCTCGCCGGCCCGATTCTTACTGGTGGAGTGTAGATATTCGAACCGTGCGGTATTCGCTGGCGAACGAATCGTTTTGTAGTGCTGGGTGATTCGGGCTATGTGCATACCGTTTCGGTCGTGGGCGGCTTTAGCGGGATCCGACGTCTGTGTAGCAGGTGCCTGTAGTTGGAGGCCCGATCGCGGGCGGGCGGCTGGCTCGACCATTCTCGGTCGCTACGAGGCGTCGGGGTTCTCGTCGGTTTCGGCGTGCGTCGATTTCCAGCGGGTGTTCTCTTGTGCCGTAATGCTTTCTATCCGTTGCGCAAGGATCTTCCGTCGGCTCGGTCTCGCGTAGGGACCCGATTCGGCCAGGTACATGAACTTTTCGTGCTTCAACGCTTCTGCGGTGGCGCGGTAGTTCAGCCAGTTCGCATGCCACTGGAACGCTGTTGAGCTCCCTCCGCTACCACTACGACCGCGGCCACCGATGCGGTCACAGCGGCCGGTGCCGCAGGGCGGCGATGACTGGGACGGTGGCGCCGATGACGAGCTGCGCGAATTTGACGAACTTGTAGGCCTTCTGCGCCGACCGGCTCTGGGTGCTCTACCAGGCGATCTGATCAGTCAGCCGCTCCCACACCAGGTTGGTTACCGTGGCTTCGGTTGGCTGTGCCACGCTGCGCCTTTCTGATAGTTGGGACGAGGGAGCTGGTCACTGAGCTTTCACCGTCACGTACAGGTTTCAGCTTCTGCTGCCGGTCGGTTATTTGAGGCCGTCGCACAGCTGGGTGGGCGGCAGGTTCGGTGTCACCCATTCGTCCCATTCGGTCCTGCTCATCGTCGTGGCCAGCTTGGAACACAATTGCTTCGGGTCCGGAACCAGGAACGGGAGAGCGATCAACTCGTCTTGGGATGAGCCATGGGTTGATACGGCATTGATCGACCGACTTCCGGGATCCAACGCCAAGGCACCGATAATGCCCACGTCGCGGGCGGCCAGAGCGACCCCGGTCTGGTTCGGGTCGGTACTCCATACCCGCACCACTCCTGCGCGATCGCCGGTAACGACCCAGTGTCCGTCGGCGCTCACCGCCACAGCAACCACCCGTTCGATGCCCACGCTGGGCAGGGCGCGCGGTCCGTCGGTGTAGTTCGTGTCCCACACTAGAACCCCGCCATTCGGGGCACCGGCGACGACCCAACGCCTATCCGGGCTGACCGCCACGGCGGTAACTCCCCCGATACTGATGCCAGGGAGGGCGCGCAGCCCGGGCACCGAGGTGCTCATGTCCGACACCCGCACCTCACCCGAACGATCGCCGACGACGACCCAGTGCCCATCGGGACTGATCGCCACGGCCAAAACCGCCTTGGCGCCGGCGCCGATGCCGGTACCTGTGCCGGTGCTGGGCAGCGCGCGTGGCCCAGCGGTGGAGGTCATGTCCCACACTCGCACCGCACTCTCGGTATTGCTGGTGACGAGCCAGCGCCCGTCCGGACTGATCGCCAGGGCATACACCAAGTCGGTGTCGGTGCTGGCGTTGGGGAGGGTACGCGGTCCGTCGGTGGAGTTCATGTCCCCTACCCGCACCACACCCGCTGTGTCATTGGTGGCAACCCAGCGCCCGTCCGGACTGAGCGCCTTGTCTATCAGTAGGGAGCCGGTACCGCTGCCGGGGACAGCACGAGGCTCGTTCCCGGACGAGTTCAAATCCCACGTCCGCACTACACCCGCGCGATCACCGCCGACGACCCGTCGCCCGTCCGGACTGACCCCCACGGCAACCACCAGGGCGGTACCGGTGCGGGGGAGAGCGCGCGGTCCGGCGGTGGAGGTCATGTCCCACACCCGCACCCCACCTTTGCCGTCGCCAGCGACGACCCAGCGCCCATCCGAAGTGACCGCCACCGTTGTCACCGAGTCATTACCGTTGCCAGGGAGAGCGCGCGGTCCGGCGGTGGAGGTCACGTCCCACACTCGCACCACACTCACGAGATCGCCGGCGACGACCCAGCGCCCGTCCGGGCTGACCGCCACTGCAACCACTGGGCTGTAGCCGTCGCTGGGAAGAGTGCGCGGCTCGGCGGTGGAGCCCGTGTCCCACATCCGCACCACTCCTGTGCGATCGCCGGCGACGACCCGACGCCCATCCGGGCTGACCACCAAGCTGATCAGCTCGGCGCGTGTGCCAGGCAGGACGCGCTGCACGGGCGCGGAGGCGTTCGTGTCCCAGATCCGCACCACTTCTGCGCGATCACCGGCAACAACCCAGCGTCCATCCGAACTGACCGCCACGGCGTAAACTCCCCCGGCGCCTGTGCCGGTGCTGGAGCCGGTGAGGGAAAAGGCACGCGGTCCGGCGGTGGAGGTCATGTCCCACACGCGCACCACACTCACGAGATCGCCGGCGACGACCCAGCGTCCATCCGAACTGACCGCCACAGCGGGAACTCCCTCGGTGCCGCTGCCGGGCAGGGTGCGTGGCCCGTCTGTGGAGTTCGTGTCCCACACGCGCACCCCGCCCACGTGGTCGCCTGTGACCATCCACCGTCCGTCGGGACTGATCGCCATGCCATTGGGGGTAGGGCCGACGTCGGCGATCTTGGTGATGTTCTGGGTCTGGTACTGCACATCGAGCATTCCGGTCATGGCTGTTTCTGGTGAGAAATTCTGTGCCGCAATGGCTTCCAGTACGCCGCGGCGCGTGTCGTGGCCGGTGGTGAATTGTTGTTGGGCGTCTTGGAGAAGGCGCGCTGCGATGGCGGCGTTGGCGAGGCTGGTGGCGTTGTGTTCGGCGGTGTCGGCCCGGAAGTAGTAGAAGCCCGCGGTTACGGCGACCATGACGGCGACAGTGGTGAGTGCGATCAGGATTCGGGCGCGTTTGCGTAACGCGGCGGCGTGGGCGGTGGCTTCGAGGAGTTCGTCTGCGTGACGGGCGTCTTCGTGTCCCCGGGACGCGGCCAGGTAGTCACGCGCGATAGCGAGGCGTTCGCGGTAGCCGGGTCTCAGGGCGAGAGTTTCGGCGGCGATCAGGCGTGCGCCGGTCAACAGCCAGGCAGTGGCGCGGACGTTGCGGTTCCAGTCCTCGGCGGCGCGTTCGAGGTTCTCGGCGGTGCGCAGGTCGTCGGCCTCCTCGCGCAGCCATCCGGCGAGGTCGTCCCATTGCCGCAGTAGGCTTTCCAACGCAACCTCGACAACGGTCTCCTCACGGTCACCGTTCTTCCAGTGGTCTTTGACGAGCAAGCGGGCCTCGATGAACCGGTCGATCAGCGGGCGGGCCTCAGCGGGTAGATCCCTCCAATGGGCGATACGACGCAATGGCCGCTCGCCCTCGGGCGCGATGGTGGCCAGGAACGGGATGAACGCCAAACGCAGCGCGACGAGTTCATCGCGGCGAGTATCGGGATCGCGGGACAAAAGTTTGCTGATCTCGGTCGCCACGACGTTGTCGATCCCGCCGAGTTTGGTGTAATGCGACAGGGTGAGTTCGCTATCGCCACCGTAGTCGCGGTAGAGGGTGGCCAACGTCAGCGACAGCAACGGCAGAGTGTCCGCGCCGTCACCGCAGTCCGCCAGCAGCCGGTCGACCAGGTCCGGCGCGATCTCGAGGTGGCGGGGGCTGCGCCGCGCGGGGCCGGTGATGATGTCGCGGAACCGGTCACGCGGCATCGGTTTGAGATCATCGAACACGACCGTGTCGATATCGACCAGATCAGGGTTCGATTGCAGGTGTTCGTAGCGGTCGGTGCGGATGGTCAACGCGACGATCAGCGACAACCGCTCACCCACCGGCACTGACAGGAAACCGGCAAGCAATGCCAGCATCCCGGCGGCCTCGGGGCCGGCGTCGGCCGACAGCAGTTCCTCAGCCTGATCGATGGGCAGCACCACCGTCGCAGCCTCGGCTGTGGCATCGACGAGCCGGTGGCGCGCCGCATGCTGGATGTCGGTCAGCCACTGCCGCATTACCGCGATGTTCTGGTCGGTGAGTGCTGTTTTGATGTCACCGAGACCCGGAGCGGTCAGGCCCAGACGTCGGCGAGTGGCGTGGATGGTCGCGGCCAAGCCGTGGGGGCCGGTAAGGGCGTCGCGTTCGGGGCGCATGGTGTCCAGCACGACGAAATGCCGGTCGTCGCGGCACAACCGGGGAATCAACCCGGCCCGCAGGAACGACGATTTGCCGGTGCCCGAGGCACCGACCACGACGAACAAAGGTCGGCTTCCGTCTGTCCGCATCGCCCGCATCGCGTCCACGGCCCGCACGATCTGGCCATCGCGACCGAAGAAGACCGCCGCATCCTGCGGTTCGAATGGATCCCACCCGCGATACGGCGCACGGTCGGGCTCACCAGACGGGGGCCACGGGAAATGGTCGGCGCCGATTCCGGCGGCGCGTAACCCGGTAAGCAACTGTTGCAGCCCGGCGGTACGCACCACCACCGGCTCATGACCGGCTCCGACATGGACCTCGGTGCGCGGGCCCTGGCCATACAGATCGCAACGCTGCCACTCGCGGGTGATGTCGTTGATGCCCTCCAGCGGTTCGATCCGGGCGCAGTAGATCCGTTTACCGAAGTATTCGGCGGCCCGGTACTCGGCTTCGCATTCTTTCGAGCCCAGCCAGTGCCGGGACACCAGACACACCACGGCTTCGCAGCGTTCCTTGGCCGCGCGCAGAGCGTCTTTCCAGCGTTGCCCGGAGTGGATCCCGGTCTCGGGATCGATATCGAGGAAGATCTCCTGGGCCAGGTCCGGTTGTTGTTCGACCAGCCACTGCTTCACCGCGATCGCCCAGGCGTTATCACGGCCGGAATGACTGATGAACACCCGCGACACGACGATCAGCCCCCTCGCCCGACAGCACCCCAGACGCTGGGATCATACCGGTCAATCCGAACTCGGGGTGAGCCGATTCCGAGACCTGGCTCGGTCGACCACCCGGCGAACCGCCACCTCTTTCGGCTATCGCAGGCATGTCCGAGGCATCGTTGTCGACCTGGTTGCCTCGCTGCCAGGAGCATAAGGACGCGCCACATCAACGACATTGCCACCCAACCAGTTACGGAGCGAGCGATGCCGTGGTCTCACATATTCCGTTGGTGCTCAGGGAGTTCGACAGCATCCCAGCAAACCCATGGCCGCAAATCCACTGTCACTCGACAACCAACCGTTACCGGCGGGAAGGATCGGGCAGGTCTGGCCGCAAGCGGTCGTGCAGACCTGCATCGTGCATCTGCTGCGTGCCTCGTTCCGCTATCCGGCTCGCCAGCGCTGGGACGCCATCGCCAAAGCGTTGAAACCGGTGTATACCGCGCCGACGGAATCGGCTGCGCTGGAACGGTTCTACGAGTTCGCCGAGGTTTGGGGCGCCAAGTATCCGGCGATCGTCAAGCTGTGGGAGAACGCGTGGGCGGAGTTCGTGCCGTTCCTGGCCTTCGACACCGAGATCCGCCGGGTCGTGTGCTCGACCAACGCCATCGAGTCGGTCAACGCCCGCATCCGCCGCGCCGTGCGCGCCCGCGGGCACTTCCCCAACGAGCAAGCCGCCCTGAATGCGTCTATCTGGCGGTCATGGCGCTGGACCCCACCGGCACCGGGCGACAACGCTGGATCACCCGATGGAAGGCCGCTTTGAATGCCTTCGACATCACTTTCGAAGGCCGACTCTCAGCGGCACGGAGCAACTGAATCAAATCCAGTTACACCGTTTTTTCTGGGCTCTGGCTCACTTTCGGTGGCTCAGCGTGATGGTCTGACGGCACGATGCCCCGGTGGGCGAGGTGAAGATTACTGTCGGGCTTGCATTTTCAGGGTTGTCGGCTCTGCTGGTCGAGGCTGTCGTTGATGATGGCCCGCAGATCGTGGTGCGTGCCAGGACAGCGCCGGGCCCGGCGGCATGCTCGCGCTGCGGCGCGGAGTCGGTGAAGGTCCACAGCTATCACCATCGGACCGTTGCCGATCTGCCGGTCGACGGCGGGCCTGTGGTCGTGCGGGTACGGATTCGACGGTTGATCTGTTCGACGCCGCAGTGCTGCAGGACCTTTCGCGAGCAGGTTCCTGGCGTGCTCGAACGTTACCAGCGGCGCACCACCCGGCTGACCGGCCAGGTGCGGGCGGTCGTGAGAGAACTGGCCGGTCGGGCCGCAGTTCGCCTGCTTGCTGCGCTGCCGGTTCGGCTGTCCCGCCACATCGCAGTACGGGTATTGCTGAGAATCCCGCTGCCGCACCGGCCGGTGCCTCGGGTGGTAAGCGTGGACGATTTCGCGTTGCGGCGCCGAAACCGCTACGGCACAGCGGTGATCGACGCGGTCAGCCATGAACGAATCGATGTCCTGCCCGACCGCAAGTCCGAGACCCTCGAAGCATGGCTGCGCGACAACCCCGGTGTCGAGCTCGTCGTCCGCGACGGATCGGCTACCTACGCCGAAGCCATCCGCCCGGGCACTGCCCGCCGCGCTGCAGGCCACTGACCGCTGGCACCTGTGGCACGGGCTTGCCCGATCGGTCGAAAAGGTCGTTGCCGCGCATGGCCGATGCTGGGCGGCCGCCGGTCCGAGGAGACAGACGCTCACCCGCGAAACCAGCACGTTGGAACGCTGGCACGCGGTGCATAACCTGCTCGATCAGGGTGTCGGACTGCTCGACTGCACCCGTCGGCTCGGACTGTCGCTCAACACGGTGAAACGCTATGCCCGCGCCCCCGAGCCGGACCAACTGCGCCGCCCACCGCAAAACCGTGCGTGTTTGGTCGACCCCTACCGCGACCACCTACGTCGGCGCCGCACCGAGCAACCCGGCGTTCCGGTGCTGCACCTGTTCAACAAGATCAAAACCCTCGGCTACACCGGCAGCCTGAACTTGCTGCACAGATACCTCAACCAGGGCCGCGCCGAAAGCGACCGAATCAGCCCGTCGCCGAGACGCCTCACCTCGTGGATTATGAGCCGGCCCGCAGACCTGGCTGCCGGGCGCCGCGCCCACCTGGACGAGCTCGTCGCCGTCTGCCCCGAGATGACCGACCTGGCCCGGCTCGTCGGTGAATTCGCGTCGATTATGGTCGAACGCCGCGGTGACGATCTCGACACCTGGATGAAGCAAGTCCGCGAGGCCGGGCTGCCCGAACTCGACCCGTTCCTGCGCGGACTCGATCAGGACCACGACGACGCCGTCGCCGGTCTGACGCTGCCCTACAGCAACGGGCCGATCGAGGGGGGTCAACACGAAAACCAAGCTGATCAAGCGACAAATGTATGGTCGGGCCAGTTTTCGGCTACTTCGACACCGCATTCTGCTGGCATAGCCTCACGGTGACCACCGAAAGTGAGCCAGAGCCGTTTTCCCTGGACAGTCCCTGTTGAATGTGCATGCCGAGCAGGTCGGCGAGGACGGCGGCGGGTAGGTCGGTAGCCAGGGCGGCGAGGGCGCTGTTGCGTGCAGTGTGGACGTTGATGCCGTGGCGGGCGAGCCGGGTGGTGAGGGCGTGATTGGCGATCGGCTGGCCGGGAACGAGGCCCGGGAACAGCTTGCGGGGGCCTTGCTTGTCCTCGGGGATGGCCAGTCGGCGTTGCGGGTCGCTGCCCAGCTTCCACAAGAGTTTCGCCAGCTTGGGCGGGAGAAGGATGGGTCGGTGACCTGCGGTCAGGAAGTCCTGGCCGTCGTTGTGCGTGAGCTTGTCGGCGGTGAGGTGTCGGAGCCGTTCGGTAGGGAGTCCGAACAGCAGAGTCAGTGCACCGGCTGCCCGGACGTCGACCGGAAGTTCGTCATCGTTGAGGCACTGCCGCAGCAACCGCCAGCGTTCCTCGTCGTCGAGCGGTTCGGCGGCCTGTTGGCGCGGAATCGACGGAACGATAAGCTTTTCCGTGATCTTCCGTTTGGATGTCCAGTTGAGGAAGTAGCGCACGAGGTTGCGCCGCGGGGTTCCGGGCTCGTCGAGCCAGCGGTCGAGGTCGGCCTGAGGGAGGGGGGTGGTCGAGCCATGCCGGCAGCCGATCCAGGTCCTCGTGGCGTTCGGACAGGATGCCGGTCTGTGTCAGCATCTGCCGGATGTAGTGGACGTTGCGACTTGGCGGGAGCTCGTCGAGAAGGTCGTGGCTCAACGACCTGTCGTCGGTCACGAGCTGGGCCAGCAGACTCGCGTTCGGGCTGTCCTTGATCCATTGGATCTGCTTGAACGGGCTCTCGGTTCGGGTGAGAGCGTCAGCGAGGTACGACACAAACCCGACACCCGAGGTCCCGAAGCCAGGTGAGACCGTTTCGTTCAGGGCACGCCGGGCCCCGGCAGGCCTCCCGCGCGGGCCTTCACCACCGCCCTGAAGAGCGGTGCACTGACGCACACCCGGTAGCGCCGCGGTAGCGGTTAGTCGGCCTTCTTGGCCCGGCTCGGCTGCACGCGGGGCGGCTCGTTGGGCATCTTCGGATACTGCGGCGGCCACGGCGCGTCCATCAGGCCTGCGGCCATATCGCGTTCGGACATCGTCAGCAGCGATTCGATCGATTGCGGGGCGCGGTCGGCCCACGGATCGCCGAGCGTGGCCAACCGCGCGGGCACGGTGGCGATGGTGAGTTCGTCGGGGACGATGGTGTCGAGTTCGGACCAGGCGATCGGCGTCGACACCTGGGCACCGACCTTCGGACGCACGCACCAGGCGCCGAAAACCGTTTTGTGTGGGGCGTTCTGGTTGAAGTCGATGAACACGCGACTGCCGCGTTCCTCTTTCCACCATTGCGCGGTGATCTCGTCGGGATGGCGGCGCTCGAGCTCGCGAGCCAAGGCCACAGCGGCGGCGCGAACCTGGTAACCATCCCAATTCGGTTCCAGCGCAACATAAATGTGCAGACCGCGAGAACCGGAGGTCTTGATCGAGGATTCGATGCCGAGTTCGGTGAACAGTTCGCGGGTCAGCACGGCGGCATGCTTGAGATCGTCGAAGGTGATACCGGGGGAGGGGTCCAGGTCGATGCGCAGTTCGTCGGCGATCTTCAGATCGTCCACCTGATTGGGCCAGACGTGAAAGCCCAAGCAGCCCTGGTTCACCGCCCACAGGATATGCGCGAGATCATGCGCGACAAGGGCGTCGCTGGTGGTCCCGTTGGGTGTGGAGACCTCGACGGTGTGCAGCCAATCCGGCGCGGATTTCGGAACCCGCTTCTGGAACCACGATTTCCCCGACGCGCCGTCGGGATAGCGCTCGAGCAGCAGCGGTCGATTGCCGACCACCTTCAGGAACGGTTCGGCGACCGCCCGGTAGTAGTGCACCAGATCAAGTTTCGTTTCGCCGCGCTTGGTGAAATAGATCTTGTCGGGATTGCTGATGGCGACGGTTCTGCCGTCCACCTCGATATCGACGGACGCGCTCATCACTTTCCCTGGATTTCGGTGAAGAGGGTGCTCAATTCGGCGGGAGCGACCTCGTCGAGTTGGGCGTAGGTGCATGATTCCGGGGTCCGGTCGGCGCGGAAGCGAACCAGCCGGCCGCCGTGGCGCAGGCGGCCCGACTGCACATGTTCGTAGCGGACCTCGGCGACCAGCTCCGGGCGCAGCGCCTCCCAGGACAGGTCCTTGCCGCCGGTCCATCGGCTCACCCCGCCCGGCATCTTGCCGTCGGCCTTCGCCTGCGCGGCCGCATCAGCCCACTCCCGCCACGGATGGTTCTCCAGTGCGTGCTCGCGCAACGGTTTCAGCTCCTCGACCAGCGACTTGCGCTTGGCCGCAGTGAAACTGCTCGCCACCCCGACATGATGCAGGTGCCCTTCGTCATCGAAAAGACCGAGCAGCAACGAGCCGACACCCTCGCCGTCCTTGTGCCAGCGGAAGCCGGCGACCACACAGTCAGCGGTGCGCTCGTGCTTGATCTTGAGCATCACCCTTTTGTCCTGCAGGTAGGCCAGATCGTTCGACTTGACCATGACGCCGTCGAAGCCCGCGCCCTCGAACCGGGTGAACCAGTCCTCGGCGATCTCTGGGTCCTCGGTGATCGGGGTGAGGTGCACCGTGGCGAATTCGGTGTCGAGAATGGTCGCCAGTAGTCGCCTGCGTTCGGCGAATGGTTCGCCGGTCAGATCCTTGTCACCGAGCGCAAGCAGATCGAAGGCGACGAAACTGGCCGGTGTTTCCTTGGCCAGCTTGTTCACACGCGAGGCCGCCGGGTGCAGACGATTCTGTAGCGTATCGAAATCGAGGCCCTGATCGGTGACCACGACGATTTCGCCGTCCACCACGCATTTCTCCGGCAGCGCCTGCTTCAGCAATTCGGCGACCTCGGGGAAATACCTGGTCAGCGGGCGGTCGTTGCGTGACCCGAGTTCGATCTCGTCGCCGTCGCGGAAAACGACGCAGCGAAAGCCGTCCCATTTCGGTTCATAGCTCAGGCCCGGCTCACGCGGTACCGACGGGGCTGTTTTCGCCAGCATCGGCCGGACTGGTGGCATCACCGGTAGGTCCACGCGCTCCTCCTCGGTTTGTTCCTCACCCATGTCGACGCCGTAGCCGACGAAGATTCATCGGTTATCGCGGGCTGAGGCTCCGGCTCGATCGTAGGTCCCAGGTCCGACAACATCGTGAACTTCGGGCAACCGGGCCGCGGTGATGTCGGGCCGGGCAACCGGTGCGCGCAGGTCTGGAGCTGCGGTGATCGGCCGCAGTTCCATCGCGGCTACCTTCGTGTTCGGGCCGAGCTCATTCGAGCCAGCCGTGCTGGTCGGCATAGGCGGTGAGGCGATCGCGGATCGTCAGGATTTCGCCCGCAGTCAATGCCGGGCTCGCGTCCAGGAGCAGCTCGGTGATCTGGCGCTTGTGCTCGGCGGCCGTCAGCTGGCCGGGGGAGGGTGATCGGTCCTTTTTGTGTCGAGGGGGAGGAGCCGATGCTGCCTGCTGGCCGCCGACCACGGTCAGATTGACCGCTTTGGGTCCACGGTCGCCCTCGGTCACCTCGAATTCGAACACCCGACCCTGGCGCAGCTCGTCCTCGTCGAGACCGATGTCGTTCACGTGGACGAACACATCCGGTCCACCGTCATCGGGACGAATGAACCCGAACCCCCGAGAGCTGTCGAACGACACCAATTTCCCGATGGACACCAACACCCGCTCCTCGCCGTTGCTATTCGGCCACTTTAGCTCGCATTTTCCCCGTCGTTGGATGAAAGCGCCTTTTGTAACGAATTGAAGACGGTGAGCCCTTGACCGACCATTCCGTTGACCAATTCCCCGACGCCGTCCGGCCCGTTCAGGACCGTCAGGTTCGCGTTCGCCAGTCCGTTGGACGCCTGCTTGACGATCTCCGGCAACTGCTCGATCAGCAACTGGTCCAACGCGATTCGATTGTTCGATGCGGCCGCATCGGCCTGGATCCTGGTCCGGTCGGCCTCGGCCTCGGCCAGGATGCGCACCCGTTCCGCCTCCGCGAGTGCGGGTTTCACCACCTCGGCCTGCAATTGTTGTTCGCGTAGTTCGGCTTCCTTACGGGCCTGTTCGGCCTGCGCGGTCAGCACCTCCTGCATGGCCTTGGCCTCGGCCAGCGGCCCTGCCTGCGCCGCCTCGGCATTGGCTTTGTCGATATCGCGCTGATACTGGGCCTTCAGGATCGCGGTCTCGCGCTGGTACTCGGCCCGTCGGCGCAGCGACTCCTGCTCGGCCTCCGCGGCGAGTTGCGCGGCTTGTGATTGCGCGATCTGCGCGTCACGCTGCACCGCGGCGTTGTGCGGGGCCGCGAGTGCGGTGATGTAGCCGAGGTTGCCGTCATCGATGGACTGGATCTGGAAGGAGTCCACCCACAACCCGATATTGCTCATCTCGACTTTGGACGCCACAAGTACTTCGTCGGCGAGGCGCTGCCGTTCGCGAATGATTTCCTCGACCGTCATCGAACCGACGATCGAGCGCAGATGACCGGAGAAGATGCGCCCGGTGAGCACCGACATCTCCCGCTCCTGTTCCGACAGGAAGCGTTGTGCCGCATTGACGATCGACTTCTCGTCATTGGCGACCTTGAACGCTATCACCGCGCGCACCTCGAGTTGGATGGCCTGCTTGGTGACGCAGCGCTCCTTGATTTCCGCCTCGAACATCGCCAGCGACAGATAGCTCACCTTGCGGAAGAAGGGCATCACCCATTTGCCGCGTCCGATCACCACCCCGAACGGCACATCGTCCTTGCTCTTGGCGCCACTGACGAGCATCGCCTCGTCCGGATCAGGTACGTGATACCCCAGCACGTCGACTCCCTACTTGTTTACATTTTCTCGGGTAGATCCGTCTGCAACGGAATCCACGGAACCACATCGACGATGCGCCCCGGATTGACGGTGATGATCAACACGGTGGTTCCCGCCGGAATCGGCTCCTCCGCCCGTGCGATATAGAGCTCCGTCCCCCCGCGAATCGCCACCAAAACCTCCCCCAACATTCCGGCACCCCGAATCGCCGCCGTCAGCGTACCCGTCAAACCCCGCACGGGGTCGGTCATCGCGGTGAACTCCTCGGACTAGACACCAGGGCTGTCAGCCTACGCGTCGGAGCGGAATTCGGCCCTGGAGTAAATGGCGTCGGGCCGTCGATTACGGGTGTCGCTGTTCGCTCAGCGCCTCGGCGACGATATGGCCGACCGAGCGCTTGGTGAGATAGTGCGTGGCGTCGTGCGGTTGTGCGCCATTGTCGATGGCGGGATGTGTTGTCGGCACGACCGTGCCGCCGGGGCCGGGTGGGAAGAAAGGGGCCAGGTCCAGGTGTGCGGCGACGATATCGTCACGGTCGGCGATATTCTCCCAGCGGGCGAGCGCGGGTGGAACGGTCGGCGGCTGCGGCCGCAGGCGCGGGTAGATGATCGACTGCAAGGCGAGCGGCGAACCGAGGGTGATCAGCGTGACCGGCCCTGGGACGTGGTACAGGGCCTCGTAGGCGACCACCGAACCGAGCGAATGTCCGATGACCAGTCTGGTCTCTGGTCCGATCAGGTCGAGCACCTGCTGCTGGGCATGCTTGCGTACCGCTTCGTCGCAGAGGTACCGGGTGACCTGCGCCAGCGACCGGTTGACGAACTTTTCCGCGAGCCCGAATCCGAAGGGCGCGAACCACTTCAGCCTGGTGAGCGCATTGGTGGCGAACCTGGCCTTCGCCCCGATTCCCTGTTGGCCCACGTCGCCGAGCGCTGCGTTGTCGAGGTAGCGCTGTGCTTCCATCTGATCTCGCGAGTTGCCGGCCTGCGCCGCCGCCGTCGCGAGCCAAGCCGCGGCGAGCTGTTCGCTGAGTTCCTGATCGTCATCGCTGATCGGAGCGGCGCCACCCTGAGCGCCGGGATCCAGAAAAGCGTTGCCGTAGAAGGCCATCCGAACCTCGGGGGCCCCCGGCAGCGGCCCGCGCCACAACCGATCGGCCAGTTCGGGATGCCCGGCCGCGCGAACTCCGCCCGCCAGTGCGGGGATCCACTGGGCCTCCAGCACATCCGCCGCATATTGTTCCTGCGCGATGCCATGCACGAGCACTATCGCTGCCATATTTCACGGCCCCCGGTTGTCACTCGCCACGGTGTGACGTTCTAGTACGTTCCTATCACGGCGGGCAAACCGCGGTGGTCGTCCGCCCAAAAATATGAGGTCCGGTAGCCGGGTTCCCGAGGGCGGTAGGTTTCCTGAATGGGAGGAAGGCTCGCGCTGGTCGTCGGATCCGAGTGTGTTGCGCTGGGGGAGCTGGGGTTCACCAGCGCCGCGGGCACGGCAGCGACCATACGGCGACGTTGGAAGACAGCCAATGCGGGGTTCCCGTTTCGCGACGGAAGGTAGGTTGCCCGAATGGGAGGAAGGCTCGCGCTGGTCGTCGGATCCGAATGCGGGGCGCTGGGGGAACTGGGGTTCACCGGCGAACTCGCGACCGGTCTGTACGAGAGTTTGAAAGCGGCCGGCGGTTGGCAAGCCGCGACCGATGCCGACGGGCCACTGCTCAATCCGACTGCAGCGCAGCTCAGTTCGGCGGTCGGAGTGGCATTCGCAGCCGCAGCGCAGCAGCAGGCCACACTTTTGATCGGGTTCATCGGGCACGGGACGGCGACCAGTGCCGAGGACTTCTTTCTGCTCGGTCAGGATTCGCCGTCGATGCCGGACTCCCACACGGCATTTCATCTCACCCAGGAGATTCGGGAGCGACTGAACAGGTCGGCGCTCGATGGGCTGGTGGTGCTGGTGGATGCGTGCGAGACCGAGCAGGGCCTCTTCGGCGCGGCCCGTCGATGGCCGGAATTGCTGGCCAGGGCGGCGGGTCGGATGGAGCTGTTGGTCGCCGCGGGTGACGGCCCCGCGTATGCGGGCTGCTTCACTCGAACGATGTTGTCCACCTTCGCTTCCGGGCTGCCATTGCGTGGCGAGAATCTGCTGCCGTCGGATCTGGTCGACCCGATTGCGACGGTGTGCACCAGGCAGCAGCCCGAACATCTGTCCTTCACCTCGGGCACTGTCACCGTCAGCGAGGGCGGTGACCCCGGCCTGTGGCTGGTGCCGAACATCGCACGCCGCCGGGATGCGGTCACCGGCCGGCCGGCCGCAGGTTTCGTCGACCAGCTGACCAGTAGGTTGTTGCTCACCGCCGCGGTGAGGGAGACCCTCGACGACATCATCGAAGCCGGCAGCAACCGATTGCGCGGCGTCATCGGCCCGCCGGGTGTCGGCAAGTCGACCCTGCTGGCCATGCTCATCCGGCCCAGTCTCGTCGACACTCTGCCCATCTCGCCCGAATACATCACTGCCGCTATCTTTTTGACGGTGAACAGTTCGGTCGACGCGGTGGCCGCCGAGCTGTCGGCGCAGTTGACTGCCAGGGTGCCCGGGTTCGCCGCGGCCGCGCGGACCGCACGCGAGCTCGATGAACACAACGGCACCGCTCATGACGTGTTCGACATCGAGGTTCGACATCCGTTGGCGCGGTTGGCAAAAGACGGTAGACGGGTCACCGTGATCGTCGACGGGCTCAACCATCCGGAAGTCGGCACCCGACAATTGCTGATCGATGTCTTTGCCGATCTGACGCGCAGCGATGATCTTCGTCAGGTGCGGGTCATCCTCGGTATTCGGCAGGGCATGGGGATCGAGGATGCTCCGGCGCTCGCCCACATGCACCGCATCGTGGTCTCCGAGCCGGTCGCCGAGGACATCGCCGCCACGGTGGAGTCGGCGCGGGACAGTCGTATGGTGCTCGACGAGCGCGAGTGGACAGCATGGACGGATGTGCTCTTGGCCGAAACACCTTCGACCCGTAATGATTCCGACTCGGTGACAGCTGGCTGGCTGATGGCTCGGCTGCTGACCGAGATCCCCGGTGCGGTGGCCGATCAGGCGATGGTGCGCGACGTCGACCTCGACGATGTGGTGGCCTTGCGCATCGGGTCCGCCCTGCAGGTCGCGGGGGCGGCAACGGCCGGGACGATCGGCGCGCTGCTCGGTGTCCTAGCCGCCGCGGGCGTCGGGCCTGCGCTGCCGATCGAACTGCTCGACGCGGCGATGGCGTGGATGGGCCACCAGACCAAGATTGCCCGCCTGCGTGACCTCACGGTCGGTCTCGGCTCGTTGGTCACTCGTAGCCGACCGGGCACCGCCCGCGAGGCGGTCGGCGTGACCCATGCCGCGTTGCTGGCCGGACTGCGGGCCGAATGCCGCAGGCTCGGAGTGGAACTCGACGCCGGCCACCGGGCAATCATCGCGGCGATCGAGGACAACGGCGCGAAGAGTGCCACCACTTACGCCCGCGGCGCGGCGGTGCGCCACTACCTGGCCTTCGGCAATTCCGCGGCCGCCTTCGACTTCCTCGAGCAACTGCAGACGCCGCGCGCCGCCGACAATCGCGACCTGTGGTCGGCGTGGCTGCCGAGCTTCACCGCGGTTATGGGCGCGGATCATCACGACACCCTGCGCGTGCGCAACCGCCTTGCGAACAGCCGCGGCCGCAGCGGCGACATCAATACCGCCATCGAAGAACTCGAGAACCTCGGCCGTGATCAGGCGCGAGTTCTCGGCGATCAGCACATCGACACCCTCACCACTCGCCTCCACACCGCCGACTGGCGGGGGCATACCGGCCGTTTGGAGCGCGCCGTCGCCGAACTCGAACGGCTCGTGATCGATTACATCCGCGTGTGCGGCGCCGACCATCCGTGGACCCTGCGCGTGCGCAACAGTCTGGCGTATTGGCGCAGCGAACGCGGTAGCCTGCGCCGCGCCATCACCGAATTCGAGCAGATCATCGAGGACCAGTCGAAAATTCTCGGCACCGCCGACCCCGAAACCCTGCGTACCCGACATGATCTCGCCCGCAGCCGCGCGATGGCAGGTGAAATCGACCGCGCCCTAGCGGAGTTCGAACAGCTGCTCACCGACCTGAATCGCCTGCTCGGCCGCGACCACGCCCAAACCGTGCGCACCCGCAACAGCATCGCTCGATGGTTGCGGGAGGGCGGCGAAATATCAAGGGCAATAGCAGAATACGAGTCGTTGCTCACCGACCAGATCCGTATCTTCGGCCCTGACCACCCCGATACCCTCTACACCCGCAACTGTCTGGCCGCCTGCCACGGCGAAGCAGGTGACATCACCCGCGCGATCGCCGAATACGAACAACTGCTCGCCGATCAGGAACGCGTCCTCGGCCCCGATAACGCCCACACCCAACTGACCCGAAGCAACCTCGACTACTGGCGCGCCCAATCAGGCCGATAGCCCTGTGCCCGAGGGCGAGTGGCACCTGGTTGTGGCTGCGCGCGACGATGTCTCCCACCCGGTCAGGCGGGTTTCGGCTCGAAGATGTGAGCGACGGGATCGGCAGTGATGCGGTCGGAATCGGTGTCGTAGTCGTATAACCGATCGAGAGTGTCGCGCGAGGGGTCGGAACGCAACAGGGTCATGCCCGCGCACCGCCCGCCGTCTCGGGCACCGAGATGTGCCAGCCGACGCTGGTCACCGACGGCTCCAGGCTCAGCCTGCTCACCGCCGACTCCATCTGCCGGTCATCGCGCTGGTCACCGGTCAGCTCTGCGCGTACCTCCACCCGGCCTGGAACGTCGGTGTTCGCGCTGGCCACCGAAACCAGCCGGAAATCGGTGCGCGTCAACGCCTGCACCAGCAGCGCGCGGACGTGTGCCTCGTGCTCGTCGTTGGTCACGGCTACGAAGGCGTAGGAAGCGGGCTGCTCATCGGATGCGTCGGGCCGGCGATCCACGGCCCGCCCGGCCGCCCGCAGGGCGATATTGACCACGACGACCGCCACGGTGCCCGCCAGCGCGGTGCCGAGCATCCCCGCGCCGGCCAGTGCGCCGACAGCCGCCGAACACCAGAGTGTCGCAGCGGTATTCAACCCACGCACGTTCAATCCGTCGCGGATGATGACGCCCGCGCCCAGAAAGCCGATTCCGGACACGATCTGAGCCGCGACGCGGGTCGGGTCGGCGGTGGCGCCCTCGAACCCATTGGCCGACAGCAGGACGAACAGCGTCGCGCCCGCGGAGACGAGGGCATTGGTGCGCAGGCCCGCACCCCTGGCCCGGTACTGCCGCTCGAAGCCGATCACCGTGCCGAGGCCGACGCCCGCGAGCAGCCGAATGATCATTTCTACCGTTGACATCACGCACTCCCTGACTGGTCGGCGCACCATCGAACAGCAGGCTACGGGGCTCGTCCCGTTCCGAAATCGGCCGTGGAGGTGTCGCCGGGTGAATAGTTGGCTAACAGGGTTCTCGAATTATCTCCGCCGGGCATCCGGCTCACCTCCTTCGGCTGTTGTGCGCACGGCAAAGCCGGGCGCGGTATCGGCAATCGCTGCGGAGTATGCGTGGGGATCCCGGCAAACCTGCCGGTGGAAGCCCTCCTCGTAAGACCTTTGGCACTTCACGGCGTAAACCCGACAGGTGTCGGGAGCCAATCGGGATCACCCCTTAATCCGGGGAGACCTGTCCTGACCCGGGGCGTCTCTCGACGTTCGGGGTCGCTGGCCTGTATCCGTGAAGGAGCCTCAGCGAACGATCGGCACCTTCGCTGGCCAGTAAACACCCAAACGGAAGTATTGGCAATGCGACGTCCGGGCATGCGTCCGTCCGGCGCTTTCCAGGATTCATCGCCTACAGCTGGCTGCCTGCGTCCAGGTGGGTCTATCGCTGTCCGTGGTGGGCCCTATGTGTTCCTGAACACAGCGTCAAGACCGATAGAGGCAGCGGTAGGCCGCGATCGTTTCGGCGCAGTGGTCGATGACCTCTTCCCTGGTGGCGCGCAGCGAACCATTGAGCCACGCGGAGAACATGCCCGCATTACCGCTGGCCATGGTGACCGCGGCCAGGCGGCGGCGGACCGGGTCTTCGATGTGGGCGAACAAGTGGTCCTGCATCAGGCGGGTGAACACCGGCATGACCGCGATGGTGGTCTGGCCGAGTCCGGTGCTCGAATACGGCTCGACCAGAAACAATCGCGACTTGCGCGGATCCGCGAGCACCTTGTCGACGAGTACTTCGCAAAGCGCATGGTCGCGCGCCGGATTGTCGGTGGCGGCGAATGCGGTCATCGGCTCGAGGAACTCGTCGGCCACTTGGCGATAGAGCTGGTCGAGCAGTTCGTCGCGGCTGGCGAAACTCTCATAGAAGTACCGGTCGGTGAGATTGGCCCGCCGACACACCGCGCGCATGGTGACCCCGGCAGCGCCGGATTCACCGATCAGGTCCAGCGCAGCTTCGAGCAGCGCGGCCCGCCGCGCCTGCCTGCGCTCGGTGAGCGTCGTGCCGCCCCAGATCCGGGGACCGGCGTCGTCGTCTGATTCCTGCCCTGTCTGCACCGTCTCACATTAGTAGGCGTCGAGGCCACCGCGTCTTTCGCGGCTGCCCGGTGTCCGGAAAGTGCCGGAGTGATGCGCCGGTGCCCACGGACTCAAGCGCCGCGCTCCAGGGGCAGACCGGCGTCGCGCCAGGCGACGATGCCGCCGGCCAGACTGTAGGCGTCGAAGCCGGCGGCGCGGGCGGTGGTCGCGAAGCGCAGCGAGAGCTCGCCGACGGGGCACACGAAGACGACAGGGCGGGAGCGGGGGAAAGGGATACCGTGGGTGAACATGTCGTCGAGTTGGTCGTCGCGAATGTTGATGGCGCCGGGGACGTGGCCGATGCGGTAGGCCATGGCCCCTCTGGTGTCGACGACGGTCGGTCGGCCGGTGCGATCGAGATCTGCGAGTTCGTCGGGGGACAGCACCGGTGTCGCGGCCAATTCGGTCGCGGTGGGCTGCGGTCTGCGGTCGGTGCGGTCGAAGAGATCCGGCCTGCGCTTCTTGATATAGGACAGGTACGGTTCCAGGCGATCGCAGACGATGAAAACGGCGACGACGGGGCCATCGGTGATGGAAATCGCTGTGGTGCGCAAGGTTTCGAGTGCCGCGGCATAGCTGGCGCCACTGGTCGGGCCCGCGAGAATGCCGTAGCCGGTGGCAAGGCGCAGCGTCGCGTCGACGGCGCTCGGGGCGTCGACGGTGACGATGCGGTCGTAGAAGTCGGGTTGGAACAGACCGACGTCCCACATTTCGCTCTCCGAGCGGATGCCGGGGATGAAGTCGGTGCGGTCGGAAACCACGGCGATGGTGCGTAATTCGGGATTGTGTTTGCGCAGGTAGGTGGCGGTGCCACGGGTGGAACCTGTGGTGCCGAGACCGCCGATGACGTAGTCGACACGAGTGATGCCGTCAGCGGCGAGATCCTCGTGGATTTCGCGGCCGGTCCCGTGGTGATGGGCCTCGATGTTCTTCTCGTTGGTGTACTGCGAGGCGTGGTAGTACGCGTCGGGATCCTTGGCCATCGTCGCCTCGATGACCGAATACACGTCGTTCGGTGTAGTCGGGTCCGGGCACTCGGACAGTCCGGGCAACTCCACGATGTCGGTGCCGAACAGCTGCAACAGATCCCGCACCTCGGCGACTTTGATCCGGTTGGTGACCGCACGCAGCCCGACGCCGTACACCGCGCCGAGTATCCGCAGCGCCTTGGCGGTATTGCCGCTGGACGCCTCGATGAGGGTCTGCCCGTTCGCCCGGATCTCGTCGAGATCGTCGCGAATCATGCCCCACGCCACCCGGTCCTTGACCGAGCCGAAAGGATTGTGCGACTCCAGCTTCGCGTACAGCTCGACGTTCTCCAGTCCGTGTACGGCAGGATCGAGGCGTAGCAGTGGAGTGTTCCCGATGAGTTCGGTGATGTGGTCATAGCGCATTACGGCGCTCCATCGTTGTCGGCGTGGGAGACTTGGCGCAGCACTGGCGATCGGTGCGGACCGCGTGCGGCAGACGGGTGCGGCGGCAGTCCGACCGGCACAGGCGGTTCATAATCGCCGTCGCGGCACGCCTGGAAACTGCCCGCGCGGTGGGTGACGGCAAGCTTGGTCGGCACCGGATGCATCGAGGCCGTCGCCGCCGACAGATCCGTGTGATATGCGCCGGTATTGGGGAAGACCACGAGGTCGCCCGGCTGGGGCCGCTGCGGCAGCCATACCTTGTGATTGGTGATGAGATCGCGTTCAAGGCACAGCCGACCGGCGAAATACACTGCCACCGGACCGGATTCGGGCATCGGATGTGGTGTCGTCGCGATGTCGCCCACAGGGCGCAGTGGTGTCACC
Organism: Nocardia sp. NBC_00403; assembly: GCF_036046055.1. Lineage (NCBI taxonomy): Bacteria > Bacillati > Actinomycetota > Actinomycetes > Mycobacteriales > Nocardiaceae > Nocardia > Nocardia sp. NBC_00403. The sequence goes on along the minus strand of NZ_CP107939.1, from coordinate 6,360,323 downwards.
GTAGCGTGGCCGACGTGTGCGTCCGGGCGGTGGGCGTTGCCGGACAGCACGATGGGGTCGACCATGACCTCCTGATCCGCCGGCGTCACCAGATCACGGCTGATGTCGAGATTGACAACCACGGTGCCATCGGCCAGCTCCTTGACGAACTCGACCTTCGCCACCGTCACGCCGGCATGATCGACAAGTGCCTTGCCGGGCTCCAGCCACAATTCGAGCATATTGTCCCCGGCGACTTGCGCCACGGTGCGCCCACCGTGGCGCTCCAGTGGCGCGGCGAGCAGGTCGGCGAGCATCGTGGTCGCGGGCACGGTATTGGCGTACTTGTGGAACACCGGAATACCGTGCACCGCACCGCCGTCGACGTGATAGCCGAAAGTATTGTTCCCCCAGCTCATCTGCGCGCCACGGCCGAGCAGTGCCTCGCGCAGCGCGAGCACGTAGCCGTCGAAGCGGTCCGCGTCGGCGGTGAAGACCTGACGAAAGCCGCCACCGATATTCAGCACCGACGGTGTCAGACCATGGTCGTAGGCCTGTTCGACCAAGGCCAGGCAGGCATCGATGGCTCTGATGCGTTCGGCAGGTTCACCCGAGTCGATATGAAAGGCGAAGCCGAGGAAGGCGATTCGGCTGCGACTGGCCGTCAGGAGATCGAAGGCGCGGTCGAGGTGCGCGAGCGGTACGCCGAACCGGCTCGCCGATGCCGCGTCGAAGCCGGAAACACGCAGCAGTACCGGCACTTTCGTGCGGTCGGCCGCCAGTTCGGCAATTCGGCGTAGCTCCCACAGGTTGTCGACATTGATGGTGACGCCGCGGTCGATCAGCTCCCGCAGGAATGCTTCGCCTTTCGGCCCGGTCACCTCGATGCGCGTGGCATCGAAACCCGCTGCGATCGCGCTGCCCAGCTCCTGTGGTGAGGCGACATCGATGGCGACGCCCGCACGCTCGGCTGTCCGGACGAACGCGCGTGACTGGTTCACCTTGTGCGCGTAGCAGATTCGGTAGTGCGAAACTTGCAGGTCGAGGACGGCGCGGAATCGTGTGAGGTTCTCGGCATAGACCTGTGGGAACACCAGATGTACCGGGGAGCCGAAGCGGACCACCGTGTCTTCGACGGCGTCGCGTGAGTCGAGGAAGGCGCGCACCAGCGGATGGATCTTTGCTGGTAGCGCCGGTAGCGGCGCCGTCATACCGCGGTTTCCGACGGGGCGGTTGTCGACGTATCGATCGCCACGGGCTTGTCCGCGGCCGGGTTGTAGCCGCCGTCGCGTATGGCCTCGAATGCGCGGGCCCGATTACGCGGGCTGCGGAATTCCGCGACGACCCGTTTGCTGATCAGATCGATGTCGACGACCTTGATCCCCATGGACTCCAGCACCCCGGTGATCGTGCGGACACAGTGTTTGCAGTTCATGTCCGGCACGTAGAACACCTGGTCCTCGGCGGTCGCCTGGCCATCGGCGGTCAGTTCATCGAGTTCGGCGCTTACCTCGGTGATCTCGCAGCGCCCGGCGAGCCAGCCGAAGACGGTGACGAACTGGTCCACCACCAGCGGCAACAGGGTGTAGTGCCCGCCGCCGAGGTGGTGTGGCATCGTGGCAAGGCAGGCGGGCCGGGTGTTGGACGGCAGCAGCGCGTACTGGCGGGAGATGAGGTCGAGATCGTCGTGGTATTTGGCGATCGCGTCTTCGACGCTCAACCCCTCCACCCTCGTGGCGCGCCGCATGACGTTGTGCGCATCCTCGATGGTCGAGTCCTTCATCGCGCGCAGCGTCGCCACGCTGTCCGCGGTGTAGCGGACGGTCCCGTCGGGCTGGGTGGCCAGGGTCACCGGAATCATTCCGCGCCGATAGGTCGAGGCTTGCAGCTCCCAGTACCAGCGGGTCGCGACCGAAGAGAAGAGCCCGGAATCGCGCATTCCTTCGGCGAATTCGGCCGCGCTGCGATACGGCGTCTGCCGGGCGAGCAGCGCGTGCTGGGCCAATGCCCGCCCGGTCGCTTCGACGCCGACGCGCAGGATGTCCATGGGTTCGTGATCGGTGGTGGTAGCCGCCAGCACTGCGTGCTCGCGCAGGCCGAGTGTACTGATGCGTTCGGCGAGAGCGGAATTCGCGGCCAACGCGTGCCAGAGCGTCAGCACCGTCTCGCGCATGGCGATCGGCACGAGCGGCCCCAGCCCGTCGGATCGGAAGTGGCCGGTGTTGGGGATTCCGTCGCTGTCGGTCCAGGCGATCCGATGTGTGGCGCTGGTGACCTGGTAGGGACGGCAGGGGCGCATGAACCGCTCCAGGTACAGCCGCTGCGAAAAGGTGAGATGGCTGTTCGATTCGGGACGCAGTGCGGCGCAGGTGTATTCGATCCTGCGAGCCGCGGGGACAGGGATGGGCGTAGCGAACAATCCGGGCTGGGCAAGTCCGGCCAGCACTCGGGAAGCGGCCCGCCGGTCGTAGCGCGGGGAGCCGTCGATACTCATCGAACCTCCATGGCGATGGTCATGACACATTCCGTGAAGCGGTCTATCTCCTCGAGCGTGTTGTAGATGTGCGTGCTGACCCGAACCGAATCGTCGGCATCGTCGGCCGCCGCGGCCGGCGTGCAGTGGGCGCCGGTGCGCACGAGGAAACCTAGCTCGCTGAGGACGAATCCGAGGTCGGTGGCGGAGATTCCGGCGAGAGTGAACGACAGGATCCCGTAGCCGATCGCGCACGGCGCGTGCGCGGGCCCTGGCAGGAATTCCAGGCCGGGCACCTGGCGCAGATTGGCGATCAGGTGCAGCGTGAGCTCGCGATTGTGCTCGGCTATCGCCCCGATATCGAAGGACTCCAGGACTTCCAATGCGCTGCCGAGCGCGAGGATGCCCGGGATGTTCTGGGTGCCGCCCTCCAGGAGATCCGGCATACCGGTCGGGATGAGCCCGGCGTCGGTGAGCTCGACTCCGGAATTGCCACCGGGGAGGAAGGGCAGCAGTTGATCGTGAATTCGACGGTGACAGTAGAGGATTCCGGTCCCCGGCGCGCCGAACATCTTGTGCGCGGCGAACACTGCGAAGTCGGCGCCGAGTTCGGTCACGTCCACCGGCAGGTGCCCACCGCTCTGGCTGCAGTCGAAACACAGCAACACCGAGGGGTCCAGCCTGCCGCGCAGTTCCTCCAGGGTGGTCAGTCCGCCGAAGACGTGATGCAGGTGACTGGTGGTGATCAACCGGGTGCGCGGGGTGAGCTTGGCCAGGATGTCGGCGGTGTCCGCCTCGCCGAGTTCGGTCACCCGATAGGGGACCAATTCGACGTGGCGACCAAAGCGGGCCAGCACTCGGCGCAGATGGTGCCATGGGTGGACATTGGAGGCGTGATCGCGTGGGCTGTACAGAATTTCGTCGCCGTCCTCCAGCGCCCCGAGGCCCCAGGACAGTGCGACGGCGTTGAGCGCGGCGGTCGCGCCACCGGTGAAAACGACCTCGTCAGGGTGTTCGGCGGCGATGAATGCCGCGGTACGCGCCCGTATCCCGCTGATCTGCCCGGTCAGGCTGGTTGCCCACGGGTAGGTGCCGCGACCGGCGTTGGCGGTGCGTGAGCTGTGATACCGGTGGATGGCCTCGATGACCGGCAGCGGCTTCTGTGTGGTTGCGGCGCTGTCGAGGTAGACCGCGGTGGATTCGGCGAGGGCGGGAAAAAGTCGGCGCGCGGCGACGGATGGGGAGATCGGCGGTTCCGGCACCGACGGTACGTGCGACCGGGTGGCCGCAGGCGGGGTGAGGTGCGACCCGGACGCAGGTGAACGCAACGTGTCGCTCCCTTCCGAGAACCGCTGGACGCCACCAACGATACGCACTTTGCGAAGGGCGTTCGAAGGTTTCTCGCACACAACGTCTTTCACGCGTCACGGGCGTGGCGATCGTTCAGTATCTGCCCTGCAGGTACTCGACGAGATGTTCGCGTTCGTTGGCGAGTTCGGAGATCGCGCTCTTGACTACGTCACCGATGCTGACGATGCCGATCAACTGCCCGTCGTGCACCACGGGCAGATGCCTGATCCGGTGCTCGGTCATGGTGCTGCGCAGTCCGTCGACCAGGTCGTCCGGTGCGCAGGTGCGCACGTCGACGGTCATGATCTCCGATACTCGGGTGTCCAGCAGGTCCGCGCCGCGCGCGTGCAGGCTCCGGACCACATCGCGTTCGGAGACGATGCCGGCGATCCGGCTGCCGTCCGGCGATACCACCACCGCTCCGATGTTGTATTCGGCCAGCGCGGCCAGCAGGTTGCGCACCGTCGTGTCGGGCGGCACGGTGGCCACCTCGGTGCCTTTTCTGCGCAAGATCTCCGCAATTCGCATATTTCCACCATCCATATGTCGCGGCAGTTCTAAGGATCTCTCGTTCGCGACCGTGTGACCAGCACAAATCCGCATCAGGTCGCGACGAGGTCGCGAGCTGGGGCTGTGGACCTACAGACGGCGCGCGATGCTGCGGTCGAGATCGCGGGCCAACAGCGCGATCGCCGCCTGGGAGATGCCCGCCGAGGTGGCCAGGTCGATGGTAGTGAGCTGGGAGATACGGCGCAGACGATAGTCGACGGTGTTCGGGTGGACATACAGCTGTTTCGCGGTCAGCTGGCGGTTCATGTCGTTGCCGAGATAGGCGCGCATCGTGTCGAACAATTCGGGGTGCGCGTCCAATGGATCGAGAATGGTGGCGATCCGCCGGGTCGCGGGGCCGCCGCGCGTGAGCTGGTACTCCACAGCCAGGTCGGCCATCTGGTACAGGCCGGGTGCGCGTCCGGCCACCCGGACCAGGTTGAGTAGCTCGTGCGCCTGCTCGGCAGCCTCCGGGATCTGCTCGGTGTTACCCAGGACCGGCGTCGCGGTGAGCGGCACCGCGGCGGCCTCGGTGAGCAGCGCGAGTACCTCGCCGGTGAGCATCACCGCGCCCGCGTCGACCGGGATCAGCAGGGTACCGCCCTTGGTGCTGAGCAGGGCCAGGACGCGGGAGTCGAAAACGGTGGCCAACGCCGACTGCAGCCGGCGCAACTTGCGGCGCGCTGCGACCTGCTCGTCGACCCGAGACTCTCGCTCGTCCGGATGTTCCGGAATCGACAGGGCCACCACCTGGTACGACTCGGCGATGGGGATACCAGTCTGCCGCGCCAATGCGGAGCTGCTGCGTCCGCTCAACAGTGTCGAGGCCAATGTCTGTGCCGCAGTGTGGTGTTCGCGCGCGACGAGGTGCTGTTCGTCGACGTAGGCGTCCGATACAGCAGCGGTGATCGCTTCGAGCAGTTCGAGCATCAGATCGGTGGCGACGAGCAGCTCGTCGACATCATCGGCCTTGGCCCGCGCGGTCACGAGACCGAACGCGATCCGGAGTCCTTCGTGGTAGGCGCGCAAGATGGTGCCGAGCGGCACGGCTTCCCGTGCCCATTGCGCCGCGGCTTCGCGGACCTCGTCGAGCTGTTCGTCGTCGGGTACCGCGCGCTTGTCGAACATTTCGGCGGCGAGCGCAAGACAGCTGCGGGTCAGTTTGGTGACGTCACCGCGCAGTTGCTCGCCCGGCAGCGTGCGGCAGGGGGCCATGCAGGTGGCGAAGTAGCCCACCATGCGCGAGGCCACCCGATCGGTGTTCTGCAACAGAACCGACGCCGGTTGCCCGCCGATTTCCAACGCCGTGTCAGGCGTGTTGATGGACAGATCCAGCGTCGAGAAGGTCATACACGTCGCTCCAGTAACCACGTCGGGCGTAATAGAACTGAGCCCGAATCGTGTGCATCACTATACGAAATTGTGATGAATGTGGGTAGCGATCGGTGAGATCTGTTGTCAGGCCCTGCGATTGTCCGAGTAGATATCCCGTCGCGCTGTGGTGTCATAAAGTTTCGGGCGCCGTGAGGGGTGTCCGACTGATCGGTCACGCGGAATTAGCGTCGACCAAAATCGGAGCGGCCGGTCTGTTTTTTTATCGCGCGCCAACCGGATGCGGTGACTATTCGTCGTCGAGTCCGGCGGAGAGGTAGGCGGCCGCGGCGAGCCACTGCCTGCACTGTGGTCCATGGACGTCGTGAATGTGCAGAATTTCGCGGGCCAGCCGGTAGGTGAGAGCCCGCGGCTCGGTGCCGCAATCCGGTGGTGTGAAGTCTGGAACCGCACGTGGCCGCACCATTTCGATCCCGGTGGCGCCGGCAAACGCAACTCGGTGGGGAGTTCGGAATGGCTGACTCATCGACCGCCCCTCGCATATGAGATGGGGAGGCTGATCGCGCCGGCGCGAACTCCCTGCGTACCTCCCGGATTATCGCTCGAGTTTAGGCTGTTGTCGCTTACAGATGCAAGTACATTTGCACGAACGGCCCGAACGAAAACACCAGCGGCCCTTGGCGCATAGCCCAGGACCGCCGGTGTCGAAGTGTCGTTGTGAGGCCGACTACGGCTTGCGCGCGACGGCGCCGTACGCGGAGATGGGCCGAATATCGCCCACCTCGGTGTCGCCTGCCCTCCACTCCGTGATGGAGACGAAACCGGGATCGACCAACTCGAGACCGTCGAAGACGGACCGGATTTGGGCCTGCGGCCGCGGCGTGTAGGGATCGCCGCCGGTGCCGGTGTAGTTCTCACACAGCGTGACGTAGGCCTGGCTGTCGTCGGTGCCGTCCCACATGACGAGGTAACTGCCCGACGGCACGGCGTCGAGCACCGTGTGCACGATCCGCAGCAGTTCGTCATAGGTCTTGGCGTGGCCGAGCACGCCCATGAACATGACGCCGATCGGCTCGTTGAAGTTCAGCACATTCTTCGCGTCGGAGACAATCTGCTCCGGGTTGTGGAAGTCGCAGTCGACGTAGGTGGTCACACCCTCGTCCGAGGTACTGGTCAGCAGCGCCCTGGCGTGCGTCAGCACCAGCGGATCATTATCGACGTAAACGATTTTCGCTTCGGGGATGACGCTCTGGGCGACCTCATGGGTGTTCTGCATGGTCGGCAGGCCGGTGCCGATGTCCAAGAACTGGCGGATCCCCTGCTCGCCCGCGAGGTAGCGCACGGCACGGATCAGAAACTGCCTGGACTGCACGGCCATGGTGGTGATGTCGGGGTCGACCTCGACGCCGGCGTCACCGGCGATCTGATCGATTTCGTAGTAGTCCTTACCGCCCATCCAGTAGTTCCAGATTCGCGCCGAATGGGGAATGTCGGTGCGGATCAATGGGCTGTGGTCGTCGGGCATGAGTGGGGGCTCCTCAGCAAGCAGGTGCGGCACGCGGGGCGAGCTGGCGCGGCGGGTGTCGCTAATGACTGGTACATCCGATGTGCACTGTGACAGTACAAGATTCGCGCCGCAGGGACGGTCGGGATCGGTGAGCTGAGCACGGTATTTCGCGGGTCGGAACGGTCGCCCGTTCAGAGCGGACCGTGGGGTCCGAAATAGTAGGCGCGTGAGGGTGAACTTCGTGCTATCGTCCCAATTGTCAGTGCAGATGCAAGAACGTTTGAGAGTGCATCTGCAAGAACTGACTCGAGTTGATCCACTGGCGCAACCGAGGAGTGGGGAAATGTCGGATACATCTAGCAACAAGATCGATGGCAGCTGGCGCAAGAGCTCGTTCAGTAACCCGAGCGGGAACTGCGTCGAAGTGGCAGCGGCGACCAATAACCTGATAGCCGTTCGGAACTCGCGGGACCCGGAGGGTGGAGTGCTCTTCTACACCCGTCCGGAGATCGATGCGTTCGTGCGCGGCGCGAAGGCCGGCGAGTTCGACGATCTGACTAGCTGAGCGGTAACATTGGCGGTCGGTGCGGTGTGTTTCGAACTGGGGTGTTTGTGACACACTGTGGTCAAACCCGAGTATCGGAGATGACTTCATGATCGCAAAACCCGATGACGACGGTCGTGTGCAATCGGTTGTCGCGGAACGTGGTCCGACCGTGCTGCGGATCGCACTGGGCGGCCAATTGCGCAAGCTCCGGGAGAAGGCGAATATCACCCGGGAGGCCGCGGGCGACGCCATCCGTGGTTCGCATGCCAAGATCAGTCGGCTCGAGCTGGGCCGCACCGGCTTCAAAGAACGCGACATTCGAGATCTGCTGACCCTCTATGGCGTCGACGACCCTGTGGAGCGGGAACGATTCCTGGACCTGGCCAGACAGGCGAACGAACCGGGCTGGTGGCATCGCTACAACGATCTGCTGCCGTCCTGGTTCGGCACCTACCTGGGTTTGGAGCAGGCGGCCAACAAGATTCGCACCTACGAGGCGAATCTGATTCCTGGACTGTTGCAGACTCCCGAATACGCCAGGGCGGTCGTCTCCCTCGGTTACGAGGACGCCGACATGGATCGGCGGGTCGCGGTGCGTCAGCGCAGGAAAGAGATCTTGTTCCGGCAGGATCCGCCCGTGGTGTGGGCGGTGATCGATGAGGCCGCGCTGCACCGGCCGGTCGGCGGCGCGCGCGTCCAGCGTGAGCAGATGGAACATCTCATCAAGCTCTCCGAATTACCCAACGTCACCATCCAGGTGTTGCCGTACGCGGCGGGGGAGCATGCGGCGGCAGGCAGCTCGTTCAGCATTCTGCGCTTCGCCGAGCCCGAGCTGCCCGATATCGTTTATCTCGAGCACCTCACCAGTGCGCTGTACCTGGATCGTCGGCAAGATCTGGCGCTGTACCTGTCGGTTATGGACCGGCTGAGTGTGCAGTCCGAGCGTCCGGAGAAGTCCGTGGAGATTCTCCGGGAGTACGCCCAGGGGGAGTGAGGTCCGGCGGTTCGCCGTCGGCCCCGGTTTTCATTCGATCGCGCCCGTTTTGTGTGCCGTCATGCCGGCTCGTGCCCGGGCGGACTGTTGCTGGTTGAGCGATCGGGCTTCACATAGCAATAGATGTGGCGTCGGCGCGCACGTGGACCGCAGATGCCTGCGGAATCAGTGGGGCGCAGAGTCGCTCAGTATGGGATGAACCCGTGCGTTCGGGTTATCACACAGCGCGAGGTGCGGCGGGCGCCGATGGGCGCAGGACACCGCAGGTGCCGCGGGATGCTCTGTATCACGCAGCGGCACAACAGTATTCGGTGCCTGCGCGAGCGCGCACTACCTCACTGCTTGATAAAAGTGGAGGCGATGCGCCAGAACGCATCCGGCTGCAGGACCTCGAGATCCCAGTCGTCGGCCATCGCATGCGCGGTGGTGACGATCCGGTCGATGTCGAAATCGTGGCGGGTGGCCGCGCCGGTGGATTCGACGGCGTGGATCACGAACGCGACGGCAGTCTCCCGCGTGAGTGCGGCAGGCCGCTGGCCCGATCGTGACGACGGTGTGCTCATATTCGTACCGTTCGCTGGCTGGTCGGCCAGTGCGGCATCGGCTATTCCGAGCCGGCCGCCGTGAAGTGGTTGGTCCATTCGAACGCCCCTGACGTCTGGCGGCAGCAAACCCATGGCGACATTGGCCCTTGGCTCGCCCACGCGGCCTCCCCTGGTTGTCCCCTATATAGCGTTGCGGGACTGAGTTTAGGTCGGTGCGCCTTTCAGATGCAAGTACATCTGCACGATCGATTGCGTGTGCGCAGAGGCGATTTCGTGTCTGCTAACCGCCCGCGAACGCGTGGCGAAAGCGCGTTCCGCCGGGCAACTCAGTTGGCGTTGACGAGGACATCGGTGCTGTAGTGAACCTGGGTGCCCGGCTCGACATATCGGTCTGCCGCGCTGCGCCACGCAATGAAATGGTCGGTGAATCGATGCGCTTCCGCTGCCTCGTCGTCGACATATACCTGGTACAGGAAGAACCGGTGCGGATCCACGCGGTCGGCACAGACATCGAACCGGAGGCAACCCGGCTCCTCACGCACCGACGCGGCGGCGCTGCGGCCGACGGCGGCCAGAAATTCGGAGCGAGAGCCGGGCCGGATCTTCAGGGACACGATACGGCTGAACACAGTGACGGACTCCAATCGGGGACGTGCACAAGTCAATCGGTCGGGGCGGCACCGCCTTGGGCGACCGACTGGTTATCTAAATTTTCGATCGCGGAAGTCACCGGAATGGCACCTGAGATCAGTTCGAGTGCCGCTCCCGCGGTCTGCGGGGCGTGCAGAATTCCCGCCAGGACCATGGCGACATCGGTGCGCGGGATGGCGCCGTGCGGCAGCGGCGGCGGACCGAGCGTCACGAGGCCGGTGGCGGGAGTGTCGAGGAGGCGGCCGGGGCGCAGGATCGTCCAGTCCAGATCGCGGGCACGCAAGTCGTCTTCGGCTTGGGTTTTGGCATCGATGTAGGCCGCCCAGACCTCATCGCTGCCGGCCGCGGGCGGCGCTCCCGCACCCATCGTGGAGATCTGCACGAAACGGCGCACGCCGGCCTGCTCGGCGGCGGTGGCGAGCAGCACCGAACCGCCCTTGTCGACCGTGTACTTGCGCTCCGCGCTGCTGCCCGGGCCCGCGCCAGCGGCGAAAACGACGGCGTCATAGCCCTGGATGGCCGCGGCGACGTCGCCGAGCGCAGCATGTTCGAGGTCGAGCACCACGGCGCGAGCGCCGGTGGCGGCGATGTCGGCTGCTTGCTCCGGTTTGCGGATCATGCTGTCGACCTTGTCACCGCGTTCGGTCAGCAATTCGGCGAGCAGCAGTGCGATCTTTCCGTGTCCGCCTGCGATGACGACGCGCATGGGTGGTCCTCTCCGGTCGGTGCCGCGTGATATTCGGTGCGGTGATCAGCGTTCGGGTCCGCCCGGGTTGCAACCGGCTTGGACGATGGCCTGATAGTCGAGCGCTGGACGCCAGGGTTCGAGATTCCAACTCGGTTTGTTCGGCGCCACCATGCGGGCCCAATGCCAGTGACACACGAACTGGTCGCGCATGCCGGGTGTATCGGCCGTTGCGGACTGCGCGAGCACTTCTTGCCAGGCGCGGTCCTCGGAGCCGGGGAAAGTAGTATGCCGCCCGGCCGGTGTCGGGAAGACGAGCAGCCGCGGGCCATCGATGGCTACTGTCCACTCGATGTGGTCGATGAGTGCTTGATCAGCATAAGGATCGACGGTGGGAGTCGCGGCAGATGACGTCGAGATCGACGTCTCGGTGGTGGCAATGGAGGTCGTGACGGCGGGCGGGTCGAGCGTCGAGGCTGCCACCGACGCCGGCTGATCGGTTTCGCAACCGCTGATCGCGAGCAGCAGGGTGGCGCAGAGCAGAAGTGCCGCGCCGGACAGCATCGACGGGCGAGGTAGGTGCCTGCCCGGATAGGGCGGAATCGGGTTCACTGGGTCACTGTCGTTCCTCCCGCATGGTCATCGCAACCGAGCGTAGCCAAGGTTCGCCGGTGCGGCATATGACCAGCGGACCTCTGATCGTGGTGTGCGACTGCGGCGGAGAGTCAGACGAGTCGCGGTGACAGCGAGGTCGGGGTTCCGCCGGTCCTCAGTGCCACAGCGAACGGCACGGCAGCGGTCGGAGCTCGGGTCGCACCTTGTTGTCCACGGTGACCACCAGCCCGGCTTGCACCGCGGCGGAGGTGAACTCCCACGCCTCGGCGCGGGTGGCGGCGTATTCGAGGATCAGAGCCTCGTCGGGTGTCGGTCCATCGAAGTAGACGGTGATCCGACGGGTGGGTGACTCCCTGGCGTACTCCCGGTCGGTCAGTTTTCGCGCAGTGCCGTCCATGCCACTGTCTCCTTCCGCCACCGGCGCGGCAACGACGCCGGTACTTGTGACGGTAGGTCCCCACCATTGTGGGGAATATGGTGAACCTCGGCTGTTGGGCATCTCACAGGGCCGATGCCGGGCTATAGGGGGTTCTCACCAGGGCCGATGCACTATCGTCACGACCAGTCACGCGAAACTTGTGACTTGTCAAAATGTTTCGCTCCAAATATGTAACTGTGGTCCGTTGTTGTAAACGATGGTCACAACGTTGGACCCATTCTGGAGGCATCGTCGATGAGGCAGGCCCTACGTTCTAGGCGCAAGTGGAGATCCGGTAGGGGGGTGGTGCGCACAGTCGGTGCGATGGCCGCCGGTCTACTGATGGTGGTCGCGGTCGCGGGGACCGGTCACAGCGCACCGATATACCCGGCGGCGGATCCGGACCCGTTCTATTCGATCCCGGCGAATCTGGCGGACATGAAGCCCGGCGACGTCATCGCCACCCGCACGATGCCGCCACTGCCGATCTTCCCGGACACCACCGTGACGGTGGTGCGGTTCCGGTCGATCAACTCCCAGAGCAAGCCGATCGCGGCGACCACCACGGTGCTGACGCCGCGCGGACACAAGAAGGACGGCCCGCTGCTGTCCTATCAGCACATCATCAACGGCCTCGGCGCAGAATGCTCGGTCTCGCGGGTGCTGTACACCGACGATCCGAATCTGATCGTGCGTGAGGCTCCTGCGTGGAATGTTTTGCTGCAGCAGGGTTGGACGGTCGCGCTGCCCGATCACCTCGGGCCCCAGTTCGCCTATGGCGCGGCGAAATTGGGTGGTCAGATCACCCTGGACGGTGTCCGCGCCGTCAAGCAGGTATCCGAGCTGCAGGTGGAGAAGAGCCAGGTGGGCATGGTCGGCTACTCCGGCGGTGGCATGGCCACTGCATGGGCGGCGGCGCTGGCGCCACAGTATGCGCCGGAACTCGACATCGTCGGCGCGGCCATGGGCGGGGTGCCCATGAATTTGGTGAAGATGCTCGAGGGGCTCGGTCTCGGTTCGCATCCGGCGTTCGGGCTTGCGCTGGCCGCCGGGCTCGGTCTGGAACGCGAGTACCCCGACCGGTTCCCGCTCAGTGACCAGCTGAACGACCGCGGGCTCGCCGCCCGCGCGGCCATGGCCAACAGCTGCACCAATGACATCCTGGCCGCGGGTGCCGGACACGGCGCGATGGACTTCGCGAAGACGACGTCGATGATCAACGACGGCGACGCCCGCGCGGTGGTGGAGGAGAATAGCCTCGAACTCTACGACGGCGTGCCGAAAGCGCCGGTCTTCGAATGGCACTCGCCGATCGATGGGCTCATCCCGGTCGACGCGATCACCAACACCGACCGTCGCTGGTGTGCGGCAGGGGCGCGGGTGGAGGCACAAGTGACGCCGGTGCCCGATCATCTGACCGCGGCGGTGCTCGGCATCCCGGCGGCGCTCAGCTGGCTGAACGCCCGTTTTCAGGGGGAGCCCGCACCCAGCAACTGCTGAGGACCCACCGCATAGATACCAACGGGCCGAAGGCGATTCCACCGAATCGCCTTCGGCCCGGTTGTTGCGATATGGCGACATGACACATACAACTCGGGCACAGCGGAATCTCGGACCATGCACGGCGGGTTAGCCTGACGTTTCGAGCCCCGGTGCGACAGGGGGCATTTCGGGGTCGAGGAGTCCCGTCATCTCCAGCACCAGGCAACCGACGTCGCACGCAGAGGGTGTGTCATGAGATGTTTGCGTGCCTTGTTCTTCGCTCTGTTGCTGGTGTGCCCGCCGGTGCTCGGGCAGGCGGTCGCGGAGCCGCTGCCCGACCCGACCGCACCGCCTGGATCGCCTGCGCTATCCGATCTTTCGGGACTGCCCAGGCTGTTGACTCCGGAGAACGGCGCACTCCTACCCAGCCTGCAGGAATGGATCGATCGGGTGCTGCCCCCGCCGCCCATCCCGTTCGCGCCGGCGCCGGACCCTGACCCGCTGTCGACTGGTCCGACGCCCGCGCTCGCCGCGCTGCGGCGGGCGGTGCTGCCCGCACCGGTCGGTGATCCGATCTTCGATGCGTGGCCTGCGAATCTGGAGGATTTCGCCGAGGGTCAGTTGCTCGAGGTCCGGGACATCACCCCCACCGCCGGGCCGCTGATCGTCGTCCCCATCAGACAGGCGCTGTTGCTGAAGTTCCGCACCACCGACGCGCACGGGCTGCCGTCGTATGCGACGGCGACGCTGATTGTGCCGACCACCGCGTGGGCGGGCCCTGGCAGCAGGCCCGTAGTGGTCAACAATCTGCCGATCGACGCCCTCGGCCGCGACTGCACGCCCGGCTACAGCTTCGCGCACGGATTCTCGACGAAGACCAGCTTCACCGATTTCATCCCACCGACAACACAATTGGCGGTGCTGCGCGGGTATGCCGTGCTGATTCCCGACCACGAGGGACCCTGGATGGCCTACGCGGAGCCGTATGTGGCGGGGCATGCCGTGCTCGATGCGATTCGCGCGGTGCGCGAGCTGCGCCCGGAGGAATTCGGGGACAGCAAGTTCGCGATGGCCGGATATTCCGGTGGTGCGATCGCCACCCACGGCGCAGTCAAACTGATCGACAGCTATGCGCCGGAGTTGGCCGAGGTGATTGTCGGAGCCGCGCTGGGTGGGGTGCCCGCCGATTTCGAGATCCTCGCTCGGAGCATGAACGGCAATCTCGCCTCGGGGGTGTTCATGGCCGCGACCTTCGCCATCGGCAGGGAACGTCCGGAGATACTCGCGCGGATGAACAACCTGGCGCAGTGGGTGGCGACCTCGCCGGTGAAAGACCTGTGCGGCAACGGCTTCGGGATCGCCGGTGTGCTCATGCTGCCTATCGATGTGGCTGCGAACTTCGCCGACCCGCTGCACTCCGAGCTCGCTGCGCAGATCTACCGGGTGACCAGGATGGAAGGCATGAAGTCGGCAACGCCGCTCTACATCTACAACGGCGAGCAGGAATTCTGGATTCCGGCCGAGGGAGCTCGCAACCTCTATCACGAGCAGTGCGGTCTCGGTGTCCCCTCGGTCTATCGCAGTGTGCTCGGTGAGCATGTCATTGCCGCGGGCCTCGGCTATCCGGAGGCGATGGTCTGGCTGGATCAGCGGCTACACGGCGTGCCTGCGCCCGACGAATGCTGAGATTTGCTCGTCTGCCGGACCTCCTCGTTGCGCTTGCCGTGGAATCGGCGATTAATGTCACGTGATAGTGATACGCGTTGTCCATTGTCGTGGTGCCCAGACTTTCCGTCGAGCGCCGCGAGCGTTGACCGCTGTGCCGGTACGGTGGGCCGGTCCGGACGCGGTGACAGACCGGATCGGCGGATGCGACCGATGAACAACACCGGGGCCGTTGGGCCGGAGCAGGCGTCGCACCAGGCCCGGGCCCTGGTCGGCCGCCATTATCGAATGACCGATCACTACGAGGTCGGGCGGGAGAAGATCCGCGAATTCGCCCGGGCTGTGCAGGACGATCACCCGGCGCACCGGCAGGAATCGGCAGCGTGGGAGCTGGGCTACGACGGGCTGATCGCACCGCTGACCTTTCCGTCGATCGTCTGGCTGCTGATGCAGCGCAAGATGTTCGAATCGGTGATCACCGGTTACGACATCAGCCAAGTCCTGCAGACCGAGCAGACCATCCACATGCATCGGCCGATCGTCGCGGGTGACCAGTTGCGCTGCGACTCGTTTATCGAGTCGTTTCGGCAGTTCGGCGACAACGACTTCATGGTGACCAAGAACGTCCTCACCAACCAGCACAAGGAGCTGTTGCAGACCGCGTGCACCACGGTGGTGGCGCGTACCGGCACCGAGGTCGCTCCCGACCTCGCGGCGGCGGTCGACGGCGTCATCATGACCGGCCAGGCGCTTGCCGATCGCCTCGGCGCGGCGCAGCGGCGCACATCCCCGACAGCGGACCCGGGACTCGTCGAATGCTCCGACGACCTGCCCGCGGGACCGGTCGACGAGGCGCAGGTGCGGGAGCGATGCAGCGTCCCTACCTTCGATCAGCTGCGGGTCGGTGCGGAACTGCCTGCCGGCATCGTGTCGCTCACCCGCGGCGACCTGGTGAATTACGCTGGGGTGTCGGGTGATTCGAATCCGATCCATTTCAGCGACCAGGTCGCCTGTGCCGCGGGTCTGCCCGATGTGGTGTCGCACGGACTGCTGACCATGGGCCTCGGCGCGGGGTATCTCACCGAATGGCTGGGTGATCCGGCCGCCGTCACTACATACGGCGTACGGTTCGCCGGGTTCGCGCCGGTCGCGCAGACCGAGCACAGCCGGATCGAGTTCCGTGGTCGGATCAAGTCGCTCGATCCCGATCGCCGTGCGGCGATCGTCGCCCTCACCGCGACTTCCGACGGCAGGAAGCTGTTCGGGCGCGCGACGGCAGAAGTTCTACTGCGCTGATCCGCGACGGTAGGCGACGACATCTGGAGCCCCCGGCGGGTGCTTCGCGACGTGGGCGCGTGGGTACAGACCCTGGGCGGCCTCTCAGCTTCGAGTCCCCCCGTCCATGGGGAGGCCGCTGCAGGAAGGCCGTGTCGAAGCCGTGAGATGAGCGTATTCGTCCGACACGCCGATCGAGAGGCGGTCGTCGTGGAATGTGTAATGCCCGGTACTACCGGCGATTCGCGTGGGATTGTCACCATGGAATCGCGTGGTGACCGGCGCGTCGCCGGTGCATCCGCGGTGCCTCGGATGCCTGTGCATGTGCACGAATATCTGTGCGGTTGAGGCACTTTGGCCGTAGAAAGTCACGGTCGTGACATGGCAGACTCGGAGCATGCCTGCATCGGAGCTACGAGAAGGGGATGGCCCCCCGTTTGCCGGAAGTGTGGCCGCCG
Source organism: Nocardia sp. NBC_00403 (assembly GCF_036046055.1). Classification (NCBI taxonomy): domain Bacteria; kingdom Bacillati; phylum Actinomycetota; class Actinomycetes; order Mycobacteriales; family Nocardiaceae; genus Nocardia; species Nocardia sp. NBC_00403. Next base: position 6,343,798 of record NZ_CP107939.1, on the reverse strand, counting down.
ACGGCGGACCCACGGTGCTGCGCATGATTCTCGGCGGCCGCATGCGACGGCTGCGAGAAGCGTGCGGGATCAGCCGGGAGGACGCGGGCGAGGCCATTCGCGGATCACATTCGAAGATCAGCCGACTAGAGCTGGGCCGGGTCGGTTTCCGGCAACGCGATCTCGTCGATCTGCTCGCCTTCTACGGGGTCACCGATCCTGAGGAATTGGCGGAGTTCATCGAGCTGGCGCAGCAGGCCAGCGCATCGGGCTGGTGGCACCGCGACACCGACTGGCTGCCCAAATGGTTCGACACCTATCTCGGCCTGGAACAGGCGGCGCGGCTGATTCGCTGCTACGAGCCGCGGGCGGTGCCCGAACTGTTGCAGACCGCCGACTACGCCCGCGCCCTGCTGACGCTCGCACATCCCGACGAGCCGGACGAGGCGATCGAACGCCGGGTGGCGCTGCGCATGCGCCGACAAGAGATTTTGGTGCGTCGTGACCCGCCGCAGTTCTGGGTGACAGTCGACGAGGCGGCATTGCGGCGTCCGATCGGTGGTTCGACCGTGTGGCGTGGGCAGTTGGACCACTTGGTTCGGCTCGCCGCGCAACCGCATATCAGCGTCCAAGTGCTCGCCGATCATGTCGGCGGACCCGCGATCGCGGACGGTGCATTCACCATGCTGCGGTTCGCGGAGCCCGACCTGCCCGATATCGTCTACCTCCAGCAGTTGACCAGCGCCCTGTACCTGGACAAGCGAGCCGATCTCGATGCCTATCTCCGGGTGGTGAACGTGCTATCGGTGCATGCCGCGCCGCCGGAATACACCATCGGACTGCTCGAAGCGCTGCGGGAGCGGATGCCACGCACCGTTGATCGGCCGTCGGACACCGGCGATCAGCAGTAGCCGCAGCGCGCCTACGTCGCCTCGTTCGCGTCCGGTGCGCCGAGTAGTAGCCGTTTGAGGATCTTCCCGGTCTCACCGCGCGGTAGGTCGTTGAGAAAGGTGACGTCGCGCGGCACTGAGAAGCGGCTGAGCCGGTGCCGGATATAGCTGCGCACCATGTCCGAATCCAGGCCCGCGCCTTCCCTTTTCACTACGAAGGCGGCCAGCCGCTGGCCGTATTCGTGGTCCGGCACGCCGACCACCGCCACCTCACTGACCTGGGGGAGATGAGAAAGCGCCTCTTCGACCGGCCGTGGGAAGACGTTCTCGCCGCCGGAAATGATCATTTCGTCGTCGCGGCCCGCGATGAACAGCCGCCCTGCGGCATCGAGGTAGCCGAGATCGCCGGTGTCGAGCATGCCGTCGGCCTCGCTGGGAGGTGCGGCATTGACGTAGCCGTCGAACAGCATGTGATTGCCGACGAAGATGTGCCCGGTCGCGCCGACCGGCAGCGGTTTCAGGTCGGGCCCGAGGACGCCGATCTTGGTGCCGAGTGGCGGACGGCCCGCGGTGGTCGGCGCAGTCCGCAGATCGTCGGGGTCGGCGATGGTCGCCCAGGAGACCTCTGTCGAGCCGTACACGTTGTAGAGGATGTCGCCGAAGGTATCCATGAAATTCAGCACCGTCGCGGCCGCGAGCGGCGCTCCGCAACTGGCGACGACCCGCAGGCTGGAGGTGTCGTAGCGAGCGCGCACGGGTGTGGGCAACTCGAGGATGCGGTGCACCATGACCGGCACGGCGATCAGCGTCGTCACGCGATGCTCGGCGATCAGGCGCAGGCAGTCCTCAGCGTCGAAATGTTCCGGCAGCACCACCGTTGCGCGTAGTGGCGTGCTCATCTGCAGTGCCGCCAGGCCCCAGGTGTGGAACAGCGGGGCCGGGATGAGCATGGTGTCGTTCATGCGGAACGGAATCCGGGACAGCAGGGCGGCGATGGTGCCGAAACCCTTCGGGTGCGGGCGGCGCGCGCCCTTCGGCGTGCCGGAGGTGCCCGAGGTGAGTACGACCAGTTTGCCCGGTTGCGTTGGCTTACGAAAGTCCTTGTGCCCTTGTGCTATCAGATCATCGATCGTGGTTCCGCCCGGCGTCGGCGGGGTGTCGTCGGTGGTGTAGCGGGGGATGTCGGCGTGCAGATACTGGACGAGCGGATCGAATTCGGCGTCCACGAACAGCGCAGACAGCTTGTCGCGCTGCACGATCTCCTCGATCCGCCGGGCAGGCAGCCCGGTGTTCAGCAACACGGCATCGATACCGAGCTTGCCTGCGGCGACCATGGTTTCGACCATGCCTGCATGATTGCGCGCCAGCAGTCCGACCGCGTCTCCCGCGTTCAGCCCGAGTGCCGCCATCGCGGCGGCCAAGGCCTGGGTGCGGTCGTGCATCTCGGTGAAGGTGCGCTGCCCCCGGCAGTCGATAACGGCCGCACGGTGCGGGGACTGCACGGCCGCGGCGGCGTAGCCACCGGCCATGTTGAATCCCCATTCGGCCAGACGGCGCAGCTGCCGGAACGCCGAGTCCGGTCGATAGGTGCGCCCTACCCCGGAGGCCATGATCTGTTTCGCGACACCGGCTCTGAGCCGCAGGGGCGAGTTCTCGCCGTTGACGATCACTGAGGTCGGCGCGGCGCGGACGAGATCGGCAAGCAATCGCAGACCGGCGTTCGTCCAATCGACGATCGCGGCATTGGTCAGCTCGGCCAGATGCGGATGCACTCGGCCCGGCGCGAAATAGGTGACACAGATCCTGGACTGCCCGTGCTCGTCGCGCAACCGCACCGAGGCGAAGCTGCCGAGCATAGGGAAGCGGAGTTCGAAGCTCTCCAGCTCCTGACCCACGATCAATTGCATGGTGTGGGAACGGATGCCGGCCTCGGCCGACCCGACCCGCACCAGCAGCACCGGATGGCCTGCGACGGTCTCCAACGGTTCGCAGGCGCCGACGCCTTCGAATATTCGTGGATAGGTTTGCGGATCCAGCAGCAGATCCCACACCGCTTTGCGGGCGATCGCGAATTCGGCGACTACATCGATGACATCGGTAATCAACTACGTGCAATTCTGGCAGGCGGTGCCGGACACTTGCGGGTCCGGGCGCCGCGGTCTCACATCGGGTACAGGTTGTGTTTGCGAGGGGTTTGGTTCGGCTCCGGCTTCCTTCTCCCTGAGCAGCCGCAGCGCGTGCCGAATTTCCAGTCGGGTGCGGGCGGGTTCGATGACGGCGTCCATATGGCCGCGCTCGGCGGCGATCCACGGTGTGGCGACGATTGCGTTGTAGCTATTGATCATGAAGTCTCGCACGGCGGACCGCTGGTCGGCGGGGACTTCGGCCAATTCGCGCTTGCCGACGATGCCGACCGCGCTCGCCGCGCCCTCACCACGATCCGCGCGGTGGACCACGCCAGGTTGATGTCCGCACCGAGCCGTTGCAGCCCATCACCGCATAGTCGCCGCCATAGGCCTTCCGGACCACCACGGTGCCGATCGGCACGGTCGCCTCGATCACCGCGCGAAAGAAACGGCCGCCGCGTTTGATGACGCCATTGCGCTCCTCTTCGACACCGGGCAGCGCACCGGGCGTATCCACCACGAAGATCAGTGGTAGCCCGAAGGCATTGCACAGCCGAATGAAATGGGTTGCCTTGTCGGAGCATTGGGCGTGAAGGGTGCCGCCGAGCACCGTCGGCTGGTTCACGATGACGCCGACGTTGCGCACATCCACCCGGGGGACGCCGGTGATGAGGTTGCGCGCGGTACCCGAACCGATCTCATGGAAGATCGCCATGCCAGATGCCGCCTTTCGGCCTCGTCGTTCCAGGGCGACGATATCTATGGCGCAATCTACGATCGAGCGATTCCGCGGCCTCTTGGGCAGCTCACAGCGTTGGCATGGGGGAGTTGGACGATGTCACGACAAGCAATATCACCGACGCGGAAGTCGTCGCTTGCGGGTTCCGTTCAGTGCTCGGCGTTCCAGAAGCCTATCCCGATTGCGCCCCACCAGCAGATCTGGGAAATCGCACCTGAGGTCGCACCCCACAGCAGCAGGCGAGCGGACAGCGGTGCCACAACGTGTTGTGCAAGACGCCTGCTCAGGATGACTGCCTGCAGGCCGTTGAGGGTAAGCGCGAGAATCAGCGCCATCTTGATCCTGGTCAGTGGTGAGTCCAGGTTCGGTTCGAGCACGCACCCGCTGGCGATCAGCCCGGCCAGGCCCGCCCAGATGGGAATGTGCAGGCGGCTCATGCCAGTGAGCGCCTCGGCGAGTGTGCTGCGTCCGGCCAGCCACAGCAGCATCAGGTAGTCCGCGACCAGGACGCCGCCGAAACCCAGCACCAGTGCGGCGAGGTGGACGAAGAGCCCGACGGTATGCAGTTGCCGATCGACGTCGAGATGGGCTGCGATCCACAGTGCCGCGGCCAGTGTGAGGGTGGCCAGCAATCCCGCAGCAGTCACGGCCAGCCACGAGTCGTGCAGTGCCAGTGGGCGTTCCGGTTCGTTCGCCGGCCAGCGTCGGCCGGTGCATGCGCGCGGTGCCGTGGGTTGCGTGGCGCCCCATACGACGGTGTCTGTTCGCGTTCTCGGGAGTACCACAATCGAGTTGATGGTCGCCCGACCAGGTAATTCAGTGGTACGGCCATCGGACATCGGTGCCTCCAAGAACGCTGTTAATCAATTGTTAGGAGAGGCTAATCTATCTTTGTGGTTGGGTAAAGATTGTTGGTCGTTCGCGCGGGCAGGCGTGGATCGAGCGTGAGGATTGAGGGAATTGATCGTGGGATTGGGACTGAGCATCGGCTCGGTGAACTCGGTGGCCGCCGTGACAGCCGACGAATCCGGAACACCGGCGGTGGCCGGGCTGCGCACCACGATGAACCTAAGTACGGGCGCTGAGCCCGATGTCGGCTGCATTCCGCGCTCTCCCGATGTGATCGCGGATTTCGCCGACCTCATCACTTCGCCCGACCCGGTGGCGATTGTCGATGGCCGCGTCATTACCGGCGCCGATTTGGTTGCGGTGGTGGCGAATCGGCTGGCCCTGGAAGCCGACGGTGCGGCGGCGGATGCGGTATTGGCCTATCCGGCAATCTATCTCGCCGACCAGGTGGCCGCGCTGCGTCAGGCACTGGATCGGGTGGGTCTGTCCGCGATGCGGCTGGTTCCGGAACCACTGGCGGCCGTCGCCTGGCTGGACACCACCGCTGAATCCGAGCTGGTGCTGGTTTACGACCTCGGCGCGAGCAGCCTCGACCTGGCCGTGGTGCGCATCGAATCCGGCACTGCCCGGCTCCTCGGACGCCCGCTGCGCTCTTACGACTTCGGTGGCCGTCCGTTCGATGCATCGCTCGCTCGCCACCTCCACGATCTCGCGCCGGCTGCCACGCCCCCGCGTGCAGGCGTTGTGCCCGGCACGGAACTCGCCGACCTGTACGCCCGGCACGTCCAGGAATCGGTGACCTCTGTCCTCGATTGCGTTCGCGCCGCAAACCTCGCGATGAGCGATATCGACCGCGTGCTGCTGATCGGCGGTGCGGCACAACCCACGCGGGTTGCCAGAGTCCTGGCCGACGAACTCGGCCGCCCGGTCGTGCGTGGCCCCGAGCCCGCCCAGACGATCGCACTCGGCGCTGCGGTGCTCGCGGCGTGCAAGGGTAACCAGGACAAGAGTCCGGTGGCAGTGCCGTTGCCACGCCGGAAAACTGGACTTCTCCTGTCGATGAGCCCGACATCGGTTCGGTACCGACGACGCCGACTGATCCGGTGGCAACGCATCCGGGTGATCCGACCGATCCGGCGGCAACGGCACCAGCCGAGTCGAGCGATCCGAACTCGCCTGCGGTCGAAGGTGCGACAACCGCGACTGGGCCGACGTCGCCCGGCGAGCCGGCCGCCCAATCCGCACCGAGTGCGGATTCCGGTTCACCGACTACCGATCTGGACACGTTGGCCGCCCGCACCGCTGGGGTGTTGTCGACCTGCCAGGTAAGCTGCGGCGACGCTGGTTCCAGCGCGGCATCCGGCCGCCAGGAGCCCCGGGATAGTTCCGTTCGCCGAACGCCCTAGTCGATGCGGCTCTGTGTGTGGCAGAGCCGCATCGACGTCCTTATATGCGTGAGGGTATGCCCCCGGTGGTCTTCAGATCGTGATGTCTTCCGAGCACGCCATTGATAGCGTCGTCGCTGAATCTGATTTCAGTGCCATCCTCGTAGATCAATCTGAGATCTTCGAGTGCGCTGCCCAGCATGTCCGGAGTGACGCGATCGACGCCGGCCATCACATTGTCATCGAGTGTCTCCCCAGCCCATTTATTCACGAAATCAGAGTGTATTTCGAAGGAATGACTGTAACCAGAAGAACTGTGCGATCGTTCGGGTATTGAGTGTCCGAGATCATAAAGAACCAGGTCATCCTCCTCCGATGGCCGGGAGTCCGAATGTTCTAGTGGCTGAAAGTTTCTTCGTTTAGCGTCGCTGGCGCCGATCACGAAATGTCCGGCTGCCGCCTGTTGCTGATGCTCTCGTCGGAACTTGGACGCGGGTTTGCTCCGCCCGAGCGGCATGTGCTGCTGTTTCGAGCCCAGGCCTCTCGGACCGCCACCCAACGCGGTGGGCGGAACGCGAGGGAATCCCATCATTTCGAACACTCGATATCCGGCTACTTCTCGTATTGCCAGCGAACCATGTTTGTGCGGGAGCCAGTTACGTAGACCGAAAGTCTCCTCGGCCGCTGGCTTGTAGATCTGGAGGTCATGGCCGCTCCGCATAATGTAGACGCCGTTAGCGCTTTCGGGTAGGGAATCTGTCAGCCTGTCCATGTCTGTCAGAACACGTGATCGCATTTCCAGTTCCGCCGCGCTGGGGGTATATGGCGCGAAGCGCCTGCCATTGGGCCCCGGCGGATGCTGCGGCGTGAAAATGCTTTCGTACCAATTCAATCGGTTCGCGTTGAGCTGGTCCCTGTCCACCAGTTGTCTGGTGCCGAGATCGAGCGTGCGGCTATGTCCTCGAATCAACTCCGCGCGGGCGCGCGCGGCGTCCTGGAGATGGTCGGTGAGGCGGAGTGTGACGTCGTCGATGATCCGCCGCGGGCCTCCGAAATGATCGCTCATCGGCAGGGGCCATCGCTACTCAGCAGCGGACCACGGGGTAGGCGTGCTCAGGGGGGTCGGTGTTCGCGGAGTGTTGGTGCTCTCGTCGACGACACGGCAGTAACTCATCCGGAACGGCTGTAGCAGGGCTCGCATGAAGGCCGCGCCGTCGTCTACGGTGACATGGCCTACTTCGTTGAGCTTTTCGACCCCTTCGGCATACCACCCTTGCGCCAGCGGACATCCGTCCGAATCACTCAGAGTGAGCGTGACCGTCCCGTCCTGTGTCAGCTGGAACTCGGCTACGCGCACGTAGCCGTCCGACACCAGTTCGTAAATCGCTACCAGGTTCGGGGAGTCGTCGATCATCCAGCTTTCCATCCCGGTCGTTGCGTCCGATCAGTTTGGCAAACCGCGAGCATCGTCGCACTTCCCATCGGTGGGAACTGTGCATCTGGCTGGCGACGAGTGATGCATGGCTTTGGCGAAGTGTGAGAAGAGGTCTCGCTGGTGTGCCGCTCGGCGGCGAATTGACGGTCGGCTGGAGTTGGGGACTGGGGTCGCGACGAAGTGTCAACTATTGTCCCTATGGGACAATTAGCTGGTATGCTGACGGTATGGGTGGCGACGATGGGGTCGACCTGGACGGCCGTCGGCTGCGCACGAGGCGCAGTCGGGCGGCCATGTCGGCTGCTGCGTTCGATCTGCTTACCGAGCGGGGACTCGGCTTGGTGGCGGTGGAGGACATCGCTGTGCGCGCCGGGGTGACCAGGCGGACCTTCAGTCGGCACTTCTCCTCGATCGAGGAGGCTGTGCTTGCCGATCTCGATCAAGACGTGCACCTGTTCAACGACGCGTTGTGCGCCAGGCCGCTCGATGAGCCGCCACTGGCTGCTTATCGCAATGCCATTCATGACTGGCTGGATGCCGAATACAGTGGCCCGCGTACGGAACTGCTTGTCCGCCGCTGGGAGCTGTTCCAGCGATTCGACGACGAGCCCGCGCTGTTCGCGGGCTACCAGCGCATCCGTCTCGCGGGGCAACAGGAATCGGTGCGCATCATCGCCGCGCGCATGGGTACAGATCCAGTAGCGGATCTGCGCCCGGCTGCGGCCGTTGCGGTGGGCTCCGGGATGCTCATCGCGGCGCTGCAGGCTTGGGCCGTCGGCGCGGATCCCAGCAGCCTGCCCGAGCTCATCGAAGGGTTCTTCGCCACTCTCGCCGGGCTGACCAGCGATATCCATCACGAGGAGGCACCGTCATGACCGCACGGCCGGTGCAAGCGAATGCAGTCCGTCGGACCTGTCGGCGCGTCGGGTTGGATCGTAATCCGATGCGTAGACGGGAGGATCGCCTCCAATCGGTTGCGGGCGCGCTATTGCTGCTGTTGTTCATCATCGTCGTTCCGGTGGCGGTCATGACTATCGGCGGCCGCGTCTACGAGACCGAAACCCGTGTGGCGCAAGCGGAAGCGGCGCAGCTGCACCAGGTCGACGCGACGGTCGTCGAGGTCGGCAAGACGCCGCTGTATGCGCCGATGACGCCGGCGAAGGTGACCTGGAGCGATCCCGACGGCACCACCCACACCAGCGACTATCAGGTGACCGGGATAGTGAAAACCGGTGGCACCGTCAAGATTTGGCTCGACAGCACCGGAAAGGTCACCCATCCGCCCTCGGAAACCCGGGCGCTGAGCAAGGCCGTGCTCATCACCACCGGCGCGGTGTTGGCGGTGCTCGCCTGCTGCGGTGGCTGCTTTGCTCTGCTGCGGCGGGCACTCGACCGCAGGCGCTCGCGACTGTGGGAGACCGAGTGGGCCACAGCGGGACTCACCTGGGGCAACCACGGCACCCGACCGGACCAGAGCTAGCGCGGAAATTCATATGGAGTGCGGTGTGCCCGCCGACCAAGGGTAGGGACAAGGTCGGCGGGCACACCGCGTGCCGGGCCGCTGCGCGGCGAACGCGGGCCTGGCATATCGATAACGTTAGGCACTCGAACAGATCGCCGCGCGGCGGAAAGTAAACATCGGCACATGCTACGAATGCCACCGGTATGCGTTGTGACACAGCACAACTGGCGGTTTCTCGCGGCGGTCTAGACCGGGAAGAGGCTGTGCTTGCGTTGCTCGGGTTCGATCGCGGCTTCCTTGTCGCGCAGCAGCCGCAGCGCCTGGCGGATTTCCAGGCGGGTGCGCGACGGTTCGATGACAGCGTCGATGTAACCGCGTTCCGCGGCGATCCACGGAGTCGCGACGGTCTCGTTGTACTGGTTGATCATGTAGTCCCGCACGGCCGCTTGCTGATCGGCGGGCACCTGGGCCAGCTGGCGTTTGCCGACGATGGTGACCATGCTCTCCGCGCCCATCACTGCGATCCGTGCGGTGGGCCAGGCCAGGCTGATGTCCGCGCCGAGCTGCTTGCAGCCCATCACCGCGTAGCCGCCGCCGTAGGCCTTGCGCACCACGACGGTCACGATCGGCACGGTCGACTCGAGGACGGCACGGAAAAAGCGCCCGCCGCGCTTGATGACGCCGTTGCGCTCCTCCTCGACACCCGGCAGCACACCGGGGGTGTCCACGACGAACACCAGCGGAAGCCGGAAGGCATTGCACAGGCGAATGAAATGGGTCGCCTTGTCCGAGCATTTGGCGTCGATGGCGCCGCCGAGCACCATCGGCTGGTTCGCGATGACGCCGACGCTGCGCCCGTCCACCCGGGTGAAACCGGTGATCAGGTTCTGTGCGGTGGCCGCGCCGATCTCGAGGAAATCGCCGTCGTCGAACAGCCGCAGCAGGATGTCGTGCATGTCGTAGCCCGCGCGATCGGAATCCGGGATGATGGAGTCCAGCTCGAGGTCGGAGGCGGTGATTTCCGGCTCCAGCCCCGGGTTCACGATCGGGCCCCCCTCCATGACGCTGGACGGGAGGTAACTGAGGTAGTTCCTGGCCCAGTCGAAGGCGGCCTGCTCGGTCTCGGCGACATGATGGACGGTGCCGTTGCCTGCCTGCACCTGCGCGCCACCCAGCTCCTCCATGGTCACGGCCTCGCCGGTGACGTCCTTGATGACCTCGGGCCCGGTGACGAACATGTAGGAGTTCTCGGTCGCGATCAGGATGTCGGTGTTGACCGGCGCGTAGACCGATCCCGCCGCGCACTTGCCGAGCATGATCGAGACCTGTGGAACGAAGCCCGACAGTGGTCCCTGGCGCCTGCTCATCAGGGCATACCAGGCCAGCGAGGCCACCGCGTCCTGGATTCTGGCGCCGCCCGAGTCGTTGATCGCCACGACCGGGCAGGCATTGTTCAACGCGAAGTCGAGTGCGTTGGCCACTTTGCGGCCGAACATCTCGCCGACCGAGCCGCCGAAGACGGTCTGATCGTGCGCGATCACCACCACCGGCCTGCCGTCGATGCGGCCGTGGCCGGTCACCACGCCGTCGCCGTACATCGCGCCCGGCGTGCCCGGCTGGCGCACCAGGGCGCCCAGCTCGATGAAGCTGCCGGCGTCGAGCAGCATCCGGACCCGCTCGCGGGCGCTGGGTATCTCCTTGGCCTTGCGTTTCGCGATGCCGGCTTCGCCGGCCGGCTCCTGGGCGAGCTCCAGGATGCCCTGCAGCTGCTCCAGTTTGTCCCGCGTACCGCTCATGTGTGGTGATGCCCTTCGAAGTCGCTCGCCGTCGCCGTTGCTCCGCCGACCTCGTCATACGCGGCGCGGCGCTCGATGTTATCGAGGATATGACCCAAAGCACACATCCTAGACGGTCCTCTTGGGGCAGCTCACAGGTCACCGGGCGGGCTCTGGCCGGCGGTAGCCCCACCCGTTGTCACGGAGGCGGCGCGGGCCGCGCTCCACAGCGCTCCACTGCCGGGGCGTCGGTGTGTTGTGGTTTGTCCCTGGTGGCAGCCGGTCCACTGGTGAAGAGTCGAGAAGTCGACGTCACGGCGCGCGGCCGACCGTAGGGTGACGTTCACGCAGCGCCGGTTTGCGCGGTCGGCGCTGCGTCTGGAGTTCCGCCGCGGTGGTGCGGGAGATCGCGGGCGTCGCAACGATTCCGATAGTTCGAAGGTCGGCGCCGCAATCGCTATCTTCTCGAAAGTCCGCAGATCACTTGTGATTTCGCCCAACGGTCGGAGTATCGGCTCATGACATCCCCGATTCTCGATTCGCCGGGCCATTTCGACGCGGCGGGTCATTAGCCTTCCTCGATCATGGTGGGCACACACGCGGGCTCGGGCGTCACGAGCTTGGAATCGAAACTCCTCGAGCATCTGAGATGTCAGGCGCGCGGCGCACTCGAGGGCGACGTCGCGACCACGACGAGAAACCTCGTCGCCGCGGCCGCAGGCGGATCGCCACCGGCCGAGGTCACCGGATCCGCGGCCCGCTGGGCCCGCGAAGGTGTCGCTCTCGAAACGGTCCTCGGCGCATATCACGAGGGCGTCCGGACCGGTCTGGAGTTCCTCGCCGACGCGGCCGCGGGCCTCGACGCCGACGAGGTCGTGGCCGGTTCGCGACTGCTGGTGCGGGTGCTGGAAACCGTCACGGTGGCGGCTTCGGCGGCCTATGTCGACGAGCACCGTCAGGTCGCCAGAGAGCATCAAACCGCAGCGCAGGCCCTGGTATCTGCCCTGCTCAGCGGCTACGGCGTGACTCGGCTGGCCAGGCAGACCGGTATCACCGTCGCGTCGTCCTACCAGGTGGTCGCGCTGTCGATTCCACCGCACGAGGACGAGCGAAGACCCGGCATTGCCAGGCCGTCCGCGGCGCGGCGCAAGCTGCGTCGCGTCCAGGCCGCGTTGGCGACACCGCTGGGGTCCCGTGCCCTGTCGCTGCTGTCCACCGATGGTGGCACGGTGCTGGTCCCGATCGACGGCGCCTCGGCCGGTACCCCGCTCGCCATGACCGCGGAGGTGCTGGAGCTGCTCAGTGCGGCTGCCGAGGTGCCGGTCACTGCGACCGTCGGCGCCGGCGACACCGCGCGGATTCCCGAACTGGCAGCGCGCGGGCACGAGCTGCTCGAGCGGCTGCTGGTGGCGGGCCGCCCGCCCGGCCTCTATCCGATGGCCGACCTGCCCGAGGCGATCGGACGTGACGCGGCAGGTTATGACAAACCCCAGCAGGCGCGCAGTTCGGTAGTCACCTCACCCAACGATCAACGAATCGGTCGTACAGCCTGAATATCCGACCCTATTGTCGAATTCGCCTCGATTCAGGGGGCCACCGAAGGAGTTACGAGTGACAACCGCGTTGACCGATATCGACATTCTGCGCGAACTGGAACCTGTCGCCGAACGTAATCTCAATGAGCATCTCCGCAAAGCCAGGCCATGGAATCCGCACGACTATGTGCCGTGGGACGACGGCCGTAATTTCGCGGCCATGGGCGGAATTGATTGGGAGCCGGGACAATCGGTGCTCTCCGAGGTCGCGCAGATCGCGATGGTGACCAATCTGCTCACCGAGGACAATCTGCCCTCCTATCACAGGGAGATCGCTGATTCGTTCTCCCTCGACGGCGTGTGGGGCACCTGGGTCGGGCGCTGGACCGCCGAGGAGAACCGGCACGGGATTGTGCTGCGCGACTACCTGGTGGTCACCCGCGCGGTCGACCCCGTGGCCTTGGAAGCGGCCAGGATGGCGCACATGACCACCGGCGTCGCGAAACCGGTGAAGGGTTCGCAGTTTCTGCGCTCGGTCGCCTATGTCACGTTGCAGGAGTTGGCGACTCGGATCAGTCATCGCAACACCGGAACCGTGTGCGGAGAACCCGTCGCCGAGCGTATGCTGCAGCGGATCGCCGCCGACGAGAACCTACATATGATCTTCTATCGCAACCTGAGTGCCGCCGCACTGGAGCTGACGCCCAACGCGATGCTGTGTGCTATCACGGATATCGTGACCCGGTTCCAGATGCCCGGCCTCACCCAGCCCAACTTCCGCCGTAAAGCGGTCGTGCTGGCCAAGAACGGCATTTATGACCTGCGGCAGCATCTCGATGTCGTGGTCCGTCCGATATTGCGGGCGTGGAATGTCTTCGACCGCACCGACTTGTCCGGCGAAGGGGAACGCGCGCGCGAGGTGCTGGCCGGCTACCTGGACGAATTGGAAGTCAAGGCAAGGCGTTTCGAGGAGCAGCGGGACCGGGCCGCGGCCCGGCTGGCAGAGCGAGTCGCCGCAGCAGGATGAACCTCCGCGTGCCGATCACTGCCGCGGCGATGGTCACCATCGCCGCGGTGAGTGCTGCGCCCGTGCTTGCCGACGATGTGACAGTGGCGCCGCCGCCACCGATCGATCCTGCGATGACCAGAACCGGGCTGCTCAGCCAGGAGCGGCTCGGCCCACACCGCGAACGTCTGAACATCGCCTCCGCGGCCATGCGGCGGGTCATCACCGTCGACGTATTGCACGGCACGGGCACCGGACCGCGCCCCACGTTGTATCTGCTCGACGGCGTGGACGGCGAAGCAACCTCGGGCTGGCTCAGCAAAGGCAAGGCGGCGGAGTTCTTCGCGGACAAACCGGTCGACGTCGTATTGACCAGCGGCGGCACCGGAAGCATGTACAGCGACTGGGACCGCCACGACGCCGCGCTCGGGCTGAACCGGTGGGAGACCTTCCTGACCGAGGAGCTTCCGCCGATCGCGGAATCGCTGCTGAAGTCCGATGGGCGGCGTGCGATCGCCGGTGTGTCGATGGGTGCACAGGCGGCGATGATGCTCGCCCAACGCCACCCCGGCCGTTTTCGCGCCGTCGCCGGTATGAGCGGATGCTATTCGACCGCGGACCCATTGGGGCACGCCGTCACCACGATTACCGTCGCCTCGCGCGGCGGCAATGTCGAGAACCTCTGGGGCCCGCCGAGTTCGCCGGAGTGGGTCGTGCACGACAGCGTGCTCGGCGCCGAAGGCCTGCGCGGGACAACGATCTATCTCTCGGCCGCGCCCGGCCTGCCAACCGGCGCGGATCTCATCGCCGTGGCCAACTCGCCGACCGTCCTCGATGCGCTGAAACTGGCAGGTGGGGGCGCAGCGCTGGAGGCCGGAGCCCGCGCGTGTACCGAGCGGTTCGCCGCCAGGCTCGGTGAGCTGAAGATCCCCGTCACCGTGGAATACCAGCAGACGGGCATGCACACCTGGGCCGATTTCGAGGCACAGCTGCCGCGCGCCTGGCGCGTGCTTGCTCCCGCGCTCGGGCTGCCCGAGACGAAATAGGCTCTGCGGCAAGGTGCACAGCAGGACTCGATTCGGCCTCGAGTTGCGGTTGGATTTACCGAATGTCATCTTGATGGGCGCTCCGCGCTCGCCCGAGGCGGTGCCGCATCCGATCCATCTCATGACGGGACCCCACTGATGCCGACCCTGCCCTGGACCTCCGGAGTTCATAAGCCCGTCGACGGGGAGCAGTTGCAGGTGCTGACCTCGCGGCTGCCGCTGAACCGCTACTCCGATATCGTTCGGTTCCTGCGCTGGACGCTGAAGATTCGCTCCCAGCTGCGCGATGCCCCCGGCTGTGTCGGCTACACGCTCGACGCACGCCTTTTCAGCAAGACGTTCTGGACCTTGTCCGCGTGGTCGGACCAGGAGGCGATGAACAACTTCGTGCGTAGCGGCGCCCACGCGCAGATGCTCGCCGACATGGCAGGTCGCGTAGGCAACCCCAGCTTCGTCGACTCCACCGCGACCCGTGTGGACATCCCACTCTCCTGGAAGGAAGCCCGCATCCGCCTCACCTGAGGCCCTGGTCAGCGGTGCTGCGGAATCAGACGACGCCGTCGGCGTTGACGTTGGTATGACTTCGGCACTCCAGTCGGTCCAGTTCTCGATCTTGGACCGGTCCCGCGTTCGGCGCGGTCAGACCCACCCCGAGGCGCTGCGTGAGACCGTCGAGTTCGCACAGCTGGCCGAGGAGTGGGGTTACCACCGCTTCTGGGTATCCGAGCACCACAGCGTGCCGGGCGTGGCGGGGTCGGCGCCGACGGTGCTCGCCGCGGCGGCTGCCGCGGCGACATTGCGGATTCGGATCGGCACCGGCGGTGTGATGCTGCCCAACCATCAGCCGCTCGTGGTTGCCGAGCAGTTCGGGGTACTGGAGTCGTTGTATCCGGGCCGCATCGATATGGGTCTCGGCCGGTCGGTCGGGTTCACCGATGGTGTGCGCCGCGCGCTCGGGCACGGGAAGGGCGACGCCGACGATTTCGACGCGCAGCTCACCGAAGTGCTGGAGTACGTCGGCAACGGCCGCCACGGAGTGCACGCCTGGCCCGCGGATGGCCTGCGGGTGCCTGCGTTCCTGCTGGCGACCGGCTCGGGTGCGGCGCGGGCGGCACGGTTCGGGCTGCCGCTGGTGATCGCGGCGGTGGCGGGCGAGGACCGGATGGTCGAGGCGATCGAGCATTACCGCAACGAGTTCCACCCGATGCCGTGGGGTGCGCAGCCGTATGTCGTCGTCTCGGGCGCGGTCGTCATCGCCGACACCACCGAACAGGCGCACCGGCTGTTGCTGCCGGAGGCGTGGTCGAATGTCTACTCGCGCACCCGTGGTGAGTTCCCTGTGCTCATCCCGCCCGAGGACATCGAGACCATGGCGATGACCGAGCGGGAGCGCAGGATGTTCGACGAGGCGCTGCGCGACCATATCCACGGCACCGAAGACGAGGTCGCGGAGGCGTTGGAGCACTTGGTGACCCGGACCGGCGCCGATGAGATCCTGGTGCACACGAGCACTTACGATCGGGCGGCGCGACTGGATTCGCACCGCCGCCTCGCCCGGCTGACCGGATTGGGCTCCTCGGTTCAATCCCGTTCGGGGAATAGCACTTCCGCGGCGGCGTAGCCGAACAGCTTGCGGCCGCTCGATCGTGCGTCGATGGCGATGGTCGCCTTGCGCTTGTGGGGGTCCAGCGAGGTCACCCGTCCGCGGAACTCGATCGATCTGGGTATCCAGCGCAGGGATGCCCACGTAGTGCGTGTAGTGCGCGAAACCGGGTGACCGCATGTCACTTCGCGACCTGGTGAATTACACCGAGGTCACCGGCGACGGCAATCCGGTGTTGTTCAACGAGCAGGTCGCCACCGCTGCGGATCTGCCGACTGTCAGCCGGGTCACCCAGCCATGCGCTCAGGAAGCTCGCGGCGAGCCCGAGTGTGTGGTCGAACGCCAGGATCGGCAGTTCGGCGCCCACGGTCAACGCATCGAAATCGACTGTGGTGCACGGTGTTCGGCTGCCAGATGCGGGAGCGGTCCGGTCGGAGTTCGCCGCTGTGTCGACGTTGGGCAGCCGTTCGGGTTCGGCGGGGTGGTATCCATGGACGGCGAGTTTGCGCACCGTCTCGACGAGGCCGGGATCCGCGCCGCCCGTGCGCGCCAGCAGCGCGGTGTTGCCGGTCTACGCGACCGCGCCGTACTGGTCGATGAGCACGCTCTTGATCGCGAGCACGTCGTAGTCCGCGAAATTCCGGAACGATTCGAAGTAGATGTCGCAGCTGAGCCGGTCGCCTGCCACCAACGGTCTGCCGAAGTCGAAGACCTGGTCGGCGTGCAAAATACGGGTCGGGGCGCATCCGGTGATGAGGGTGTCGAGTATTTCGCGATGAACCCGCTGCAGGATTATCGCGGCGAATGTCGCCGGCGCGATCAGACCGTCGAAGCCGAGCGCGGCGGCCGCATCCTCGCTCCAATGCGCAGGATGATAGTCCTGCACGGCGCGTGCGAATTCCCGGATCTTTTCACCTCCGACGATGTAGCGCGCTGCCGATCGATACCGGTGTTGCGCCAGTGCCTGCGCAGGAGCCGTGGCCTTCACGCGATCGACGATGATGTCACCCATATCTGCTCCCGTTGTGCGTGCGGGTTGTTGCCGCAGTGACCGCATCCAGTAGTGCCCGAACCGCCGAACATAGTGTGCCGAGGCCGGTTCCGGCGATCGATAACACCGTGTCGAGCATGGAATCTCCATTGATCAGCCACCGAGATGCGTTCGACGGCGACAAACGTGAGATCAATGATTCGTCCGGAAATCTCGGTTTCTGTGTGATTCATCGGTTGTCTGGTTGGACTCGTTGCGTGTGGATCGGCCGAGTCAGGAATCTGTAGGGGTCACAGGCTGCGGAACGAGGTCGTCAACAGTTGCGGCGACGACGCCGAACAGGTCGGCGATCGTGGTCAGGGCTGCGGTGTGCAGTACGGCGGAGGGGACAGTGGGGCCCTGTGGGCTGGGCAGGGATCGGGTGGCGGTGGCCTCGGCGACGACGGTCGGGCGGTATCCGAGGTTGAACGCACCCTGGGCGGTGTAGCTCACGCACATGTGGGTCATGAATCCGGCCAGCACCAGTTCCTGGCCTACACCGAGTCGTTGCAGGGTCTGCTCCAGATCGGTGTTGTGGAAGGCATTAGGGAACTGCTTGACCACGACCGGCTCTCCGGACCGCGGTGCGACTGGGCCGCTGATCGCGCCGATGTCGGCGCGAATGTCATAGGGTGTGCCCGGGCCGCCGTCGTTGATGATATGCACTACCGGCCGGTGCGATTCTCGGGCGGCCGTCAGCAATCGGGCGCCGGCGGCCAGCGCCTGTTCGGCGCCGTCCACGGCCATGACGCCGCGGCGGTAGGTGTTCTGGAAATCGATCATGATCACTGCGGCATCGGCCAGCCGCGGTAGCTGATTGTCCAGACCGATCACGCTTCGGAGGGTGCTCGAGGCAGCATTCATCGACATTGGTTTCGACTTTCTGTGCGGGGATGGAAATTCGGGCGTCGGATGCGGCGCGGTGGCTGCACTCGACGTTCAGGTCGTGATGCGGAACCGGTTTCGGTAGTCGCCCGGGGTGGTTGCGAGTTGCCTGCGGAAGGCGCGGTGGAGGGTCTCGACCGACCCGAGTCCCACCGTCGCGGCGACTCGTTCGAGCGGCTGGTCGGTGGTTTCGAGCAGCCGACGCGCGGCTTCGACCCGGCATGCCTCCACATAGACCACGGCGCTGGTGCCGGTTTCCTGCCGGAAGACACGCGTGAAATGACGCTCACTGAGGCACATCCTGGCCGCCAGCGCCGAGGTGGACAGATCGCCGTCCAGATGTTCGGTGACGAAGAGCCGCAATTCATCGATGTCACGGCGGGTGGCCGCGGGCCGGCTCAGTGGCACGCTGAATTGGCTTTGGCCGCCTTGACGTTTGAGGTAGACCACCAGTTGCCGCGCGACCTGCAAGGCCAGTTCCTCGCCGTGATCCTCGGCCACCAGTGCCAGGGCGAGGTCCAGGCATGCGCTGATCCCGGCGCCGGTCCAGATCCGGCCGGCGCGGATGAAGATGGGGTCGGGGTCCACGACGACGCTCGGGTGCTCGGTGGCGAGTTGGTCGGCTGTCGACCAATGGGTGGTGGCAGTCTTCCCGTCCAGCAAGCCTGCGGCCGCGAGCAGATGCGCACCCACGCACACCGAGGCTATCCGCCTCGTGCGCGGCGCGACGGTCCGGATCCACATCACGATCTCCGGCTCGACCCGCGCCACCGGACCATGGGGCAGGGAATCCACCGCACCCGGGACGATCAACGTGTCGATCGTGTGTTCGACCTCGTCGAAGCCGAGATCGGTGACGACACGCACTCCGGCGGACGTGCGCACTTCGCCTCGTGCGGGGCTTGCCAGCCGCACGTCGTACCGCGCTCGCCCGCCACCCTCGCGGTTCGCCAGCGCGAATACTTCGGCCGGCCCGGCGACATCGAGCAAGTCGACATCGGGGAAGGCCGCGATGACGACGCGGTGGATCAAGGTCATGACTATATCGTCGATGCCTGCGCCGATGGCCGCAACGACGTATTTCTGTCAGATCCGGCCATTGCTGCCCCGCTCGAATCGCGGACGACGAGGCTGTTCGGTACCAGAAAACGGCGTGCTGGACCGATCCGGAGTGGGGTCGACATCGACTGAATGCGCGGTCCGGGCGTACATCGGCGTCGCCGCGAAACGACGAACCAACCGAGTTCAACGGATATGTACTGGTAGTTAGGTAAATTCGCGCCAGTGTTCAGTAACCGTACCGAAGGTTTCGATCCCGTAGCCCACGCGTATTCGATGGTCGGGCGGACTTACCGTGCCAGTGATTACTATGAGGTCGGCCGGGAGAAGATTCGTGAGTTCGCCCGAGCGGTACAAAACCGTCACCTCGTGCACTGGCGCGACGACATTGCCGCTGCCTATGGCTACCCGGGTCTCCTCGCGCCGCCTACGTTCGCGTCCG
Organism: Nocardia sp. NBC_00403; assembly: GCF_036046055.1. Classification (NCBI taxonomy): domain Bacteria; kingdom Bacillati; phylum Actinomycetota; class Actinomycetes; order Mycobacteriales; family Nocardiaceae; genus Nocardia; species Nocardia sp. NBC_00403. Next base: position 6,324,552 of record NZ_CP107939.1, on the reverse strand, counting down.
TCTCCGGGCACCTGGCCTACTCCGAAATCTTTCCGACGATTCTGCGCGGCTACGATCTGAGTCAGATGATCCAGACCGATCAGATGATCGAATACCACACAACAATCCACGAGGGTGACTGCCTGACCTTCGAGATGTGCCTGGAGTCCTTTCGCCGGGCATTCGGCGGAGATCTCATAGGACTGCGTCAGGTGGTCTTCAACCATCGCGCCGAGCCGGTTCTGACCTCGCGCACGGCCATCGTGGGCCGCAGTAGCGACGACCCCGCTCTCGCGCATACCGCAGTTGAATCGCTGATGCCTGCTTTCGGTGATCGTGAGCGCGGCCCCCACCAGAAGAACCCACCGCGTCGCGTCGATGTCCCAACCATCCCCGGCCCGGAAAACTACTGGCATGGCGCGGGGGAGCACGTGGTGGCGTTCGATTCGCTGGTCGTCGGCGATCGGCTTGCGCCGCGGACGGTCCGGCTCAGCAAAGGCGATTTGGTGAACTATGCCGGAGTCTCCGGTGACCCCAATCCCATCCATTGGAGTGAGAAGCTCGCACATTTGATGCGTCTGGAAACCGTGGTGGCACAAGGCATGCTCACCATCGGGCTCGGCGCGGACTACGTCAGCTCTTGGCTGGGTGATCCGGGCGCGATTCGTGCCCTCAATGTGCGGTTGACCAGTCCGGTATACGTCACAGAGACCGGCGCGGAGATCGAGTTCACCGGTCGGATCAAAGCGGTCGACCCCGACCGGTCCAGCGCGATCGTGGCCATCGGCGCCAAGCATCGAGGACGAAATGTCTTCGGTCGTGCGACCGCTACGGTCGCCCTCCGTTGACCGACTGTGGTCGTGGTGCCCTGACCGGGCTTCCGTGCATGGTCTCGGCTCGCCATGGGTGAGCCCATGCACGGATCGTCGTCGGCTGCACATCGGCGGCCATCGCGGTGGCTCGACCCGGCGCTACGAGACGGCCCGCGCCCTGAACGCCCCTCGCTGATGGCGGCTAGCGCGGCGTGAGCAGCACCGGCAGCGTAACCAGGCCGTGTGAGCGCCACGAGGTTCGGTATTCGAGCGCCGATTCCGCAACAGCGAGCTGTATTCGGGGGTACCGCACGAACAGCTGCGGGACCACAGCGTCGACGACAAGGTCGGTGGCGTGCGCGCCGAGGCAGTAGTGGGGGCCGCGGCCGAACATCAGGCTCGGCCTGCCATTGCGGGCCGGGTCGGAATCGGCGCCCAACAGCGTCAGCAGCACGGTGTCTCCAGCGGAGACGGTGTGCTCGCCGAGAATGAGGTCGGTGACCGCGAATCGTCGGATGGCAAACGGCAGTGGATTGGCACGTTCCATCAGCGAGCCGCGGGATGTCGGCCACGCGGCGAGGGTTGCGGTGGCATCGTCCGAGGTGAGCAGTGCGGCAATTATGTTGCCGCACATGTGCACGGCGTTCTCCAAACCCGCCAGCATCATCAGGAAGGCGAGGGACACCAGTTCGTCCTCGGTCAGCGTTTCCTCGATGTCGCCGGCATGGATCCACCCGCTCAGTAGGTCGTCGCCGGGATCTGTGCGCTTCGACTCGGCCAGTGTTGCGAATGTCGCGGTCAGCCAGCCGATCGCCGCCACGAGCCGTTGCCCGGACGCCTTCGATGCGGCATCGACAGTCACCATGGTGGTGGCGGCCTCGCGCAGGCGCGTATGGAGGTGGGCGGGTATCCCGAGCAGTTCGCCGATCACCAGTGCCGGAACCGGGACACACACGGCAGTGAGCAGATCAATTGTCTCGCTGCCGCTTTCGGGCAGTGCGGCGAACGCCGCCGCGGCGGTTCGGGCGACGGCGGCGCGCAGACTTCCCGAGGAACGTCGGGAGAATGCGGGTCCGGCGAGCTTTCTGATCCGGTGGTGTTCGTCGCCGTCCATGTTCAACAGATTTCGATCGAGCGCCGGTGGTAGCGCGAAACCGGTATAGCCGTCGCTCGCGTGCTTCTTGTCCAGGCTCAGTCGGGGATCGGCCAGTAGTGTGGCTACCTCGTCGTATCCTGCGACCACCCAAACCTGTTGGCCGCCAGGAAGTTCCGCGCGTCGCACCGGCCCGCGCCAGGCGGCGTGCTCGTCCCATCGAGTTCTCGCCGACGTGCCGATCACCGTCGTCTCCACCATCGCGCCACCTCACTGTCGGTGTCCTCATAGGGTATTGGGTGGGCGCGCCGACCACTCGGCGGGGCGGGCGGCTCGACAGGTCGATCCCTCGGTTGGTGCGGGTCGCGAGTTCTTCGGTTATGCGGGTTCCGGCGGCTTGTTTGCGAAAAGCGCCGCCGTCATCCTCTTGCCGATGACGGTACGTCGGCGTACCGTCATTCTGGTACATAGGTGTACCACGCGAGGAGGTGGGTGTGTGCCCGCTGTGAAACTTCCGGATGGCCCTTCTACGCCGCGGATCGTGCAGAGCCTGGAGATACTCTTCGGACGCTCTCGTGCCTGGCGCCGCATGCATGACCGCTTCGGCTCGGCATTCACCATCCACATGCCCAGGTTCGGCCGGGTGGTGGTGGTCTCCGATCCGGCCGAAGTCAAAGCGTTGTTCACCGCGAGTACCGATGTCGCCGACAATGTCGCCGTCAACCTCGGGCAGTTTCTGGGGCCGGGCTCGTTGTTCTCGCTGCAAGGCGAGGAACACCGTAAGCAACGCAAGTTGCTCACACCTCCGTTCCATGGTCGCCGCCTGGCCGTGTACGAGTCGCTGATCGAGGAGGAAGCGGTCCGCGAGATGGCGTCATGGCCGTCGGAACACGAGTTCGCGACGATGGATTCGATGATGCGGATCACCTTGAATGCGATCCTGCGTGCTGTCTTCGGTGCCGAAGGCAAGGAGTTCGACGAGCTGCGCGAGCTACTTCCCAAATTGGTTCTCGTCGGGTCGGCCCTTGCTGCGGTACCGATTCCACAGAGAATGCTGGGCCGCTTCGGCCCGTGGGCCCGGTTCACGGCCTACCGCAACCGGTACGACGACATCGTCGGACGGCTGATCGACCGCGCTTCGGCCGACGAACAGATCCAAGACCGCGACGACGTGCTGGCGATGATGTTGCAAGCTCGATACGACGACGGCTCCAGCATGAGTCGCAGCGAGATCGCGGACGAGCTGCTGACCCTGCTCACCGCCGGTCACGAGACCACCGCGACGACGCTCGCGTGGACGATCGAGCGACTGCGCCGCCACCCCGATATGCTGAACCGCCTCGTTGCCGAAGCCGATTCAGGCGGCTCGGAACTGCGGGAGGCCACGCTGCTCGAGGTGCAACGGGTCCGGCCGGTCATCGATGCCACAGCGCGCACGGTACGTGCAGAGTCGATGCAGTTGGGGCGGTGGACGCTGCCGAAGGGGCAGACCGTGGTGGTGAGCATCCGGTTGATGCACGACAACGAGGAGCTCTTTCCGAACGCCCGCGCTTTCGACCCCGATCGATTCGTCGGCGTGCGCCCGGGCACGTTCAGCTGGATCCCGTTCGGCGGCGGTGCACGGCGCTGCATCGGTGCGGCGTTCGCAACCATGGAGATGAACATCGTATTGCGTACGCTGCTAAGGGATTTCACGCTCGAACCGACCGACGCGCCGGACGAGCGGACGCACTTCCGCGGGGTGGCACTCGTGCCTGCCGGGAAGGGCCGCGCCGTGGTGCGCCGCCGCACTCCGCAGCAGGCGATTGCGGACCGGGGCCACGCCACCGAGGTGACGGCGTGAGCGGACAGCGCGTCGAGGTCGGCCGCGGCGTTGGCTTGGCCTATGAGCGACTTGGTGCGGGCGGTGTTCCGGTCGTGCTCGTCGCAGGTTTGGGCCAACAGTTGCACGACTGGCCGGACGGATTATGCGCGCTGCTGGTTGCACGCGGATATCAGGTCATTCGTTTCGACAACCGCGATGTCGGCCACTCGACGCATCTCGGTTTCCCACCGCCGGGCCCGGTGGATTTCCTACGCCGCCATTGGCATCGCGACCAGTACGATCTCGCCGATATGGCCGCGGATACGGTCGGTCTGCTCGACGCACTCGAGCTGCCGTCCGCGCATCTGATCGGAATGTCGCTGGGCGGCATGATCGCGCAGACTGTCGCCGCCCGCTATCCGGCCCGGGTCGACTCGCTGACATCGATCATGTCCACCACCGGTGCTGCCCGACTGGGACGCCCGGCGTGGTCGACCTGGCGATTGATGTTCAGCCGACCGGCGCGCAATCGTGCCGAGCACATCGATCAGGCGGTGCGCATATACCGGCACATCTCGTCGACCGGATATCCGTTCGACGAGTCCGCTGTGCGTGCGGCAGCCGCCACGACCTGGGATCGCGACCCCGCTCCGGCCCCCGGTGTCGGCCGTCAGCTCGCCGGCATCCTGAAGTCCGGCGACCGGACACGAGAGCTGAGCGCTGTGACAGCGCCGACGCTGGTCCTGCACGGTGACCGCGACCTGATGGTCGCCCCGACGGGAGGGACCGCGACCGCGAATTCCATTGCCGGAGCTCGCCTCCGGACCCTTCCCGGCATGGGCCACGACCTGCCCGCGGGAGTATGGCCGACCCTCGTCGACCTGCTCGACGACCATATCCGCACGTCCGAAGCCAGGAGCACCGATGCCCCGCACTCATAGGCCGCTGTTCGGCCGCCCGGTCATGATCACCGGGGCTGCCTCCGGAATCGGCCGCAGTGTCGCCCAGCTGTTGTCACGCAAGGGCTCGCCTGTGGCGATCGCCGATATAGACCAGATCGGACTGAAGGAAACGGCAACGTCGTTGACCGGCCCGGTGCTGGCCCGCGTCCTGGACGTGCGGGACGCCGCCGACCAGCTCGCGTTCGCCGGCGAGGTGCGCGACTGGCTGACCGCACCGCTGGCGGCAGTGTTCAACAATGCCGGTGTGGCGGTCTCCTCGTCGGTGCTCGACGCGGTTCCCGAGGACGACGAGTGGCTGCGGCAGATCAATTTCGACGGAGTGGTCAACGGTACGCGCGCCTTCCTGCCCATCCTTGTCGAGCAGGACGAGGGCGTCGTCGTGAATACCTCCAGTGTGTTCGGTCTGCTCGGGATGCCCAATCAAAGCGCTTACTGTGCGGCGAAATTCGCTGTCCGCGGGTTCACGGACGCGCTGCGCCAGGAGCTGCGGGGAACCGGCGTGGCCGCGGTGAATGTCCATCCCGGCGGCATCACGACCAACATCGCGCGCAATGCCCGGGTCCGCAAAGACCCCGAGGGCCGCGGGCGAACGCCGGAGCAGATGGCGGCCGAATTCGAGGCTGTGGCCCTGACCAGCCCGGTGAAGGCGGCCGAAATCATCTGCCGCGGAGTCGAGGCGGGGAAGTCACGGATTCTGGTCGGCCCGGACGCCTATCTGTTCGATGCACTGGCGCGGGTGGCACCGACGCGCTATTACGACGTGATCGCACTGGTGGAGCGTCGGCTGCGTGCTCGTGGCCAGGCGGGAGCGCGGGCATGACCGAACATGTGGATGTCCTGATCGTCGGTGCCGGGCTGTCGGGAATCGGCGCCGCACATCACTTGCAGGCGGTGTTTCCGAGCCGCACCTACGCGATCCTCGAAGCCCGCGATGCCATCGGTGGCACCTGGGATCTGTTCCGCTACCCCGGCGTCCGCTCGGACTCCGATATGCACACGCTCGGTTACCGTTTCCGCCCGTGGACGCAGGCCAAAGCCATCGCCGACGGTCCGGCGATCCTCGAGTACATCCGCGCCACGGCCACCGACGCCGGTATCGACCGGCGTATCCGGTTCGGGCATCGAGTGGTCGGCGCGTCGTGGTCCTCCGCCGAATCCCGCTGGACGGTGCGAGCCGAGCACGCGGGCACGACCGCTGTATTCACCTGTGACTTCTTCTACGTCTGCAGCGGCTACTACCGCTACGACGAGGGCTACACGCCCGACTTCGCCGGGGTCGAGGACTTCGGAGGGCAGATCGTGCATCCGCAGTCCTGGCCCGCCGACCTGGACTACACCGGGAAGCGAGTCGTCGTCATCGGCAGCGGCGCCACCGCGGTGACGCTGGTGCCTGCCATGGCCGAGGCAGCCGGACACGTGACGATGCTGCAGCGGTCGCCGAGCTACATCTTTCCGGTGCCTTCGGAGGACACCGTTGCCAACCGGCTGCGCAGACTGATCGGACCAAAACGCGCCTACACGGTCGTGCGCTGGAAGAATGTGCTGCTGGGGACGTTCATCTACCAGTTCAGCCAACGGCGGCCGCAGCAGATGCGGAAGTTCATCCGCAAACTGACCATCGACCGGCTGCCCGACGGCTACGACGTCGATACGCATTTCAAGCCGACCTACGGGCCGTGGGATCAGCGGTTGTGCCTGGTTCCGGACGGGGACCTGTTCCGAACGATCCGCGAGCGTCGCGCCTCGGTCGTCACCGATCGGATCGACAGATTCACCGAGACGGGGTTGCGTCTCGAGTCCGGCCGCGAACTCGAAGCCGATGTGGTGGTGAGCGCAACCGGCCTGCAGTTGCTCGCCCTCGGCGGGCTCCGGCTCACCGTCGACGGACGAGAAATCCCGTTGCCGAAAACCATGGCGTACAAGGGGATGATGCTGAGCGGAGTACCCAACTTCGCGTTCACCATCGGCTACACCAACGCGTCCTGGACGCTGAAGGCCGATCTCGTCAGCGAATTCGTCTGCCGGTTGCTGCGGCACATGGACACCAACGGCTACGCCGAGAGCACGCCATGGCCCGACCCGACCGTCACCGAGACCCCGCTGCTCGACTTCCAGGCCGGCTACGTCCTGCGCGCCATCGACCGATTCCCCAAGGCAGGTTCTCGGGCTCCGTGGCGGCTGGGCATGAGCTACGGCCACGACGTGATCACCCTGCGGCACGGCCGTATCGACGACGGAACCATCCGCTTCGCCCGTCGGCGCACGCCGACGGATAGCGCACTCACGGAGGTCGTCGAACCCGGCCGAGGCCCCGAGCAGGTCACCGCATGAGAAGCGCGGTGGCCGCGTGCCCGGATCGGTCGACACGCGGATCGACGAGGGGAGTCACTACGCTGACTCCCGTGACACGTACCGAGCCCGTACCGCGCACTTCGACGGATGCCCCGGCCGAGCCGGGGCATCGGCGTCGCCTCCTCGACGGCATGGCTGTCGCAGTGCGCGAACGCGGTTATCGGGACTCGACTGTCGCCGACGTGGTACGCAACGCCCGTACCTCTCGCCGCACCTTCTACGAACATTTCGCCAGCAAACAGGACTGCTTCATTGCCCTGCTGAGCGAGCGGAACACCGAAACGATCCAGCAGATCGATGCCGCTGTGGACCCGCATGCGGCGTGGCGCACCCAGGTGCGTCAGGCCATCGAGGCGTGGATCCACTTCTCGCAGGAGGATCCCACGATCACGCTCAGCTGGATCCGCGTCGTCCCCGCTCTCGGCGAGGATGCCAGGCAACTGCAGCGAGAAACCGGCGACGCGTTCGTCGATCTGATCCAGAAGCTCACCAGCACAACAGAATTCACTGTCGCCGGCCTGCATCCACCCACCCGCCAAGTGGCAACGATCCTGCTCGGCGGCTTCCGCGAACTCATGGCGACGACCGTCGAGGACGGCGGCCAGATCGCCGACATCATCGACGTCGCCGTCGAATCCGCGATCGCGCTGATCGGTCACCGCTTATGAGACGAGACCGCACATCAGCCGACTTCCGCCTGCTCGCCGAAGCCCGGGATCCGTCGAGAGGCCGTCGACCCTGGCTTCTACATCTTGTAGCCGATCTGGCGCAGTAGCTGTCTACGGTCTGCCTGGTCGTCGGCATTTTCTATGCCCAACGGCGGGGGCCCGTCGACTACGCCGACGATTCCTCTCCCCAGCTCGGTCTCGGCAACCAGCACTTCCACGGGGTTGGCTGTCGCACAGAAGATTCCGCAGACTTCCGGGACGTGCTTGACCGCATTGAGCACATTGACCGGGTATCCCTCGCGGAGGAAGACGATGAACGAGTGTCCGGCTCCGACGGCGAGTGCGTTCTTCGTCGCGAGCTCGACCAGGTCGTCCTCGTTGCCGGAATGGCGGACCAGACGCGGCCCGGATGCCTCGCAGAATGCCAGGCCGAATCGCAGGTGGGGGCCGATACCGACCAGTGCCTCATGCAGGTCCTCGACGGTCTTGATGAAGTGGGCCTGTCCGATGATGACGTTGAGATCGTCCGGTTTGTCGATACGCACAGTTGTCAACTCCACAGGAACATACTGCGCCTCACCGATGTGGATGCACAGCACTTCGGCGCCGATCTGCTCGCGAGCAGGCACTATCGAGAAACTCGCGTCCTGCAGATACCCTGCCGCGCGGCAGCCGGTCATCCAGCCCGCCGGCGGCCAGCACGTCGGTGTCTACGCTTCGTGTCCAGGTCGTAGCTGGGATACCTCGCTGTAGCGGGGGCGAGGCGGACCCGGCTTCGGGGGGCAACCAGCAGCCCGACGTGGTCGCCGAAGTCGTGGCGTTCGAGGATCCGTCCGCAGAACCAGCCCGCTGCGGCATCCAGGATCGGCAGACCGGCCGGGCCGGGATGCCAGTCGCAGTAGGCGAACGTGCCGATGTCGTTGCCGGTTTCGGTGCCGAAAAGTGCCGCCAGTGAGAGCTGGTCGCGACCGAGCATCGCCGTCGGCTTCGGGTGATCGTGGGCTACTTCGCCCGTGGTGTCGCGCTCATGGCGCGCGGTGGCCTCACGATGCATGACGCTGGCTGTTTGCTCGTCGGTTCACGGGGTAGCCCGGAACCATGAGCAACTCGGGATGCGACGATGCCCGTTCCGTGGATACCGACCGATACGGGGATGTCGGTGTGATCGCTCGAGTTCTGGTCGTCGGTCCGGTTCGGGATGAACAGCGGCTGTTGTCCGCCTGCCTGACGACGCCGGCACGCGCTGCCGAGCGGGTGGATGTTCCGGTTCGGACCCAGCGACCGTGTCGGGCGCGCACTCGGCGCTGGTCCACTGTGTACGGATGCCGAGCACGCGCAGCGTGTCGCCGACCTCACCGTCTACCTCCGCCAGAGTCATGCGGAGCGAGACCTGGCCGATCTCGGCCGCGATTACGCGGAAAAGGAGTTCTCATGGTTGCCGAGCCGATGATCGATCTTGCTGTTCGCGGTACTCCGGACGATGTCTGGGCGCCGTGGCGGCATCGTCGCCGTGAACTGTCCCTCGTCGGGTGGCGACACTTGGTTGTCGTTGCTCCGCATCCCGACGACGAGATACTCGGCGCCGGTGGTTTGATCACATTGGCGCGCTCGACCGATGTGCCGGTCACGGTGGTCACCGTGACCGACGGAGAAGCTTCACATCCCGGTTCGCCCACCTGTTCGCCGACCGAACTCGCCGATCTACGTGTCCAGGAATCTCGGCGTGCGGCAGCCGAACTGGGTTTCGGACCACCCATTCGGCTGCGAATCGGAGACGGCGCCGTAGCGGCACAGCAAGCGGCGGTGACCGATGCCCTCGCGGAGATCCTCACCGCATGTGGGCGCACCGGCGCCTGGTGTGCGACGACCTGGCGGCGTGATGGTCACCCCGACCACGAAGCCGTCGGCCGGGCCGCAGCCGCGGCGTGCGCCGGCACCGCGACCCGATTGCTCGAATTTCCGGTGTGGATGTGGCACTGGGCGACACCCGAACACCCCCTGGTCCTCGTGACCCGCGTGCGGACGTTGACGCTGCCGGAGGTCGTCATCAACGCCAAGTCGCGCGCGATCGCGCACTTCCGCAGCCAGACCAGCGCCCTGTCGGACGATCCCGCCGACCAACCGATCCTGCCGCCGCACCTGCTCGACCGCTTCACCGGCGCGACAGAAACGTTCTTCGTATGAGCGAGACACGCCTGACAGCAGGCTATTTCGACGACATGTACGCCCGCGAATCCGATCCGTGGGGGTTCACCACGCGCTGGTATGAACAGCGCAAGCGGGCACTGACCATGGCGGCACTACCGAAGCCGCACTACCGCAATGCATTCGAACCCGGCTGCTCGATAGGCACCCTCTCCGCCGAACTCACCACCCGTTGCGATCGACTGGTGTGCACCGATGTTGTGGCGCAGGCGCTCGATTCGGCCAAGGCCCGGGTCGAGCGCCTGCCCTACTCCACGCGAGGCACCGTCGAATTCCGCCGCTGGGCACTCGGCGAGGAATGGGTCGACGAGCGATTCGACCTGATCGTCTTCAGTGAGGTCTGCTATTACCTCGACGCCGCGAGCCTCCGTGCAGTGTTCGACCGCGCCGTCGAACACCTCGAACCCGGCGGCACTGTGCTGTGCGTGCACTGGCGACGAAAAGTGCCGGAGTACCCGATGTCCGGTGATCAGGTCCACGCGATCGCGTGCACTACTCGCGGCTTGTCGACGCTGGCGCACTACCGGGACGAGGACATGTCCATCGATGTCTTCACGGCGGTCGATCACGAGCCGACATCCGTCGCGCAGGCCGAAGGGATCGGGTGACACACCGCCCGTTCAGCCCTAGGAGCAGACCGCATTCGACCACATACTGCGCACCGTCCACGACCGCATTCCGCCGGACTGAACCGACTGCCCGGCAGTCGGCGGTGCCCGCCGCGCGGAATCCGTTCGAGGAGGCAACTTGGTCCACATCGCGATGTTCGGATGCTCTCGAAGTCGGTGGATATCGCCTCGACCGTGCTGCCTGCCGCGTGGTGGCTCAGCGCGGTGGCCACGTCGGCTTGGGCGATGATGCCGACCAGCCGTCCACTGTCGAGCGCCGGGAGGACGATCCCGGTGATCGCGCTGATGTGGCGTCAGGTGGTTCGGTAGGTGCGGGCGACCAGGGCCGAACGCAGGTACCAGAGGCCGGAGGGTTGAGAGGGGTCGAAGCCGGTGAGTTGGCCGATGCGTTTGAGGCGATAGTCCACGGTGTTGGTGTGCACGTGCAGGACTCGGGCGGTGCGCTGGCGGTTGAGGTTGTTGCCGATGTGGCGTTGCAGGGTTTCCAGTAGTTCGGGGTGCTCGTCGAGTGGATCGAGCAGTGAGCCGAGGTATTCGCGTCCCGGACCGGGGCGGGTGAGCTGGTATTCGAGTGCCAGCTCGTCGAATCGGTACATTCCGGGCACCGCTTGTAAGCGCTGCACCATGTCGAGCAATTCGTGGGCTTGGTCGGCGGCGTTCGGGATCTGTTCGGGGGTGGCCTGCACCAGTGTCGCGGTGATGCCGACCTGCGCGGCGTGTGAGAGCAGGTTGACCAGGGTGTCGAGGCCCTCGTTGTCGAAGGTCGCCGAGGGAATGAGAATGGTGCCGCCGTCGACGCTGAGCAGCGACAGCGCGCTGTTGCCGCAGCGGGTCGCCAGCTCGGCCTGAACTCGGCGGAGTTTGCGTCGGGCCACGACCTGACGGTCGAGGGCCGGGTTGCCTTCGTCGCGATGCGCCGGAATCGCCGCCGCGACAACGACATAAGACTCGGCGATGGCGATCCCGCATTCACGCGCCATGGTCGAGGTGCTGTGCCCGCCCAACAGTGCCGAGGTGAGCGTGTGGACGGCAGTGTGGTGTTCGCTGACCACCGCGCGCAGTTCCCTGACATAGGCGACCGAGACCGCCGAGGTTATCATGTCCAGCATTTGCACCACCATGTGGGCGCCGTCGACCAAATTGTCGTAATCCTTGATGGACGCGTTGGAGACCACCAGGTTGAGGCCCATCTGGAAGCCCTCGTGGATGGAGTGGTGGATCGTATCGATGGGCACGCCCTCGCGTGCCCATCCGGCGGCGGCGTCCTGGAGCCGCTGCAGCTTCTGCGGGATGCCTTGTCCGTCGAGCATGCTGACCGCGAGCTCGAGGCAGGTCCTGGTGATGGTGGTGACGTCACCGGAGATGGCATCCACCGGCAGTGTGCCGCAGGGGATGACATTTTCCACGAAGTGACCGACCATCTGGCGCGATAGCGTCCGGACATCTTTCAGCGGGGACGACATCGGCTGACCTGCCAAGGTCAGACTCGGCCAGGTCGAACTGTCGACGGACATTGGCGACTCCTTTGCCCCCGGGATAGCTGTGCAGGGCATTCACAGTAACTGTCCGAAGCGGGGCGTGGATCGATTCGCGATCTTCTGTGACAGCGAGGGGGACCGGTCGGTGCGCCCATGTGAAGGGCCACAGGCGTCATGGGGGCTACTGGCGAGTAATGAAAGCCGTCACACCCGGTTGTCGGACCGGAAGTTTGCGGGACGTTCTGCCGTGGCGGCGGGGCCTCGACGGCGAGGTAAAAAGACTGTTAAGCAACTTCGCATTCTTCTCGAATTATGATAGAGCCCAATTCAATTGAAAAATACCGATGGGTTGGTATGGAAGTGTCGCTGACCGACCTGTGAACCTCGCGTGAACAGCGAACTTTACAAAAATAGGACATGTTCCACTCTATCGTGGCGGAATTGAAATCTTATCTGTGACAACGAATCTCAGAATTTGTTGTCTCAGACGCGGCGTGTCCAGCTCTTGTTTCCGGGGCGTGACACCACGTTTCGCGCACTGCGCAGGATCTGATTAGCTGAATAGTTGCTCATCCGTCAGACGGGCTGTGCTGCAGCCGTTTTCGAATTGCAGGCCGCAAATCGACGGTGTACAGATGGGTGCATGCGCCGATGTTGTCGATAACGGTTGTGCAAGTTGACGAGATATGAGACATAACAGTCTTGATTGCCGATATCGGAGGGCAAGTGATCGCAGTCTCGGCGGGCGCCGAATCCTGCGCTACCCAGGGGAAACACTTTTACCGCGAGTCGATGGCAAACCCATCGGTCCGCATTCTGCTCACGGGGGAAGCGGAAGATTCCAGCGCAACGGGAGGTGCGAAATGATGGCGACACAGATGGTAGGCGAGCGCGTGTGTGAACTATTTCGACACGGTCTTCAAGTGGCCGAGATCGAGATAGACACACCGTTGCTGGATTATGGCTTGGACTCGGTCCGCTCGGCCGAACTCGTGATCGATCTCGAGCGAGCCTTCAGCATCGAGATCTCCGACGAGGAGGCTTCGACGCTGCACACCGCACGCGCGGTGATCGACTGTGTGTCAGCGAAGACCGGGCAAGCAGCAGTCCGCCGCGCGAAAGTCGGAGCCTAGGCCGTGACTTCGAATACGCACTTGTCGGATGCAGCGTCGAGCAGTCCCTTGGTATCCGAAGTGTTCGATGATTTCGCGCGATACAACCGCCCCGGCCTGGCCCGGCTACTGCGCGCCTGTCACCTCGACATGATTTACCCGGGCGCCGAGGGGGATTGGTTGATTCGCGCTGACGGTTCCCGGATATTGGATCTGGTCGGCGGGTTCGGCGCAGCGCTGTTCGGGCACAACCATCCGGCACTGGTGCGGGTGGCGACAGCGCGGCTGAATCAGCAGTCGCCGTTCGTGTCTCAGGGCAGCGTCCGCCCCGGCGCGGCCCGGCTGGCCCGCCGACTGTCCGAGTCGGTCGGCACGGCCACCGATCGCGAGTACGTCGTGACCTTCGGTGCTACGGGTGCGGAAGCGGTGGAAGCGGCCATCAGGCACGCGGCGGTGGCGCATGCCCGTTCACTCACCGACCTCGAGACCGAGTTGCGTCGCACCCTGCGTCGCGCGCGCCGTGACGGGCTGCACGACGTGCGCCCGATCGTCGTCGCAGGGGCTGACGATGCCGCGGACGACCGCCGATCAGTGGCCCAGCTGCTCACCGACTCGCTGCACGAGATCGAGGAGATGCGCCGTCGCGGACCGATTTTCGTCTCGCTGGCGGGCGCATTCCATGGCAAGACGGCAGGCGCATTCGCCCTGACCGAGCAGGCTGACACGCCACCAGATCTGGTGGTGCCGGGCCCCGAACGACGCAGGCTGGACACGTGGTCGCCGCGCGAAGTGGCCGCGGCGTTCGCCGGCGAGCTGCGGCCGGTGTGCCGAATCGGCATCGACAGCGGGGGTCGCCCCGTGCGGTCCTGGATGTCGATCTCGCCGATCGCGGCGGTGTTCGCCGAACCGATCCAGGGCGAGGGCGGTGTCCGCGTGGTGCCGGCCGAGACGCTGCGTGCGCTGCGTGCGCTGGCCGACTTGCACACGGCTGCCTTGGTTTTCGACGAGATCCAGTCGGGGATGGGCCGCACCGGAACATTCCTGGCGTCGGCGCCCTCGGGTGTGGTTGCCGACTACTACCTGCTGTCCAAGTCGCTCGGTGGCGGATTGGTGAAGATCTCTGCGCTGCTCGTCGATCGCGCACAGTCGATCGGTGATTTCGGCAGGTATCACACGTCCACTTTCGCCGACGACGAGTTGTCGTGCGCGGTTGCCGATGCCGCCCTGGACCTGCTGCGCGACAACCAGATCCGGATATCCGACGCTGGAGCTCGATTGCGGGCCCGGCTGGATGCGGTGGCGAGTCGCTGGCCGCGCGCGGTCGCAGGAGTGCGCGGCCGCGGGCTGCTGCAGGGCATCGAATTCATCCCTCCGGAGCCGGAATCCGCACTGCTGCGCGAAATCTGCGATCCGGACATGTTCGGGTACATGGTCGCGGGCTACCTGCTGCACGCCCACGACATTCGAATGCTGCCGACCCTGTCCGCACCGACCACCCTGCGTATCCAGCCCTCGGCCTTCCTCGCCGAGTCCGAGATAACTCGGTTGGCGACGGCGCTGGACGAGGTGGCGGCACTGTTGCATCGCGGCGACCTGGCCCCCCTGCTCGCACACTTGTCGAGCCCGGTGACGACGAATTGGCCACTGCCCGAACGGGCATCGCCCTCGGTGAGGCGCACCCACGAGGTCGCGAGGGACTGGAACGCACCGACCAGGGTGGTGTTTCTTGCCAACTTACCCGAGGCCGCCGACCTGCGACGGTTCGCTCCCGAACTCGCCGAATGGTCGGACATCCAGTTCGCCG